>PFUG01000164.1 GCA_002789955.1 Deltaproteobacteria bacterium CG_4_9_14_3_um_filter_63_12
CGACCATCAACAGACGGTGGTCCGAAGGTTTTCTCACCTCTTGGATGACGCGCAGCGTCTGAGGTGGCTGTGGTGAAAATGAGGCCGGACTCATTGCGAAAGCCGAGACTGCGAAGGAACCCCGCTATGGCCCCGCGTTGCGCGGCACAGCGTCGAGATGGTTCTCGAGGGGATCGAGGTTCGTCGTCCCCAGGGCTCGCAGCCGTTCGATGGCGGGCTGGCGATAGAACACGCCGGTGTCGATGGGGGTGGGGTCGAGCGCCTGGAAGTCGAAGCCCGAGCCGCCGAAGTACATGAAGTTGTTCACGAGGACCGTGTAGCTCGTGTTGGGGTCGACGGCGGATCCGTCGGACTTGAAGAGCGTGACGGGGGACGGGGTGTACGTAAATCCAGCGATGGCGGCTGGGCAGTAAACGTTTCCGATTGTGCAGCCTGCTCGAGCCGCCGCGAACGAATCAGTTAATTGCTGGCCAGTGAGCGTGAGCTTGAAGATCAGGTTGTCGAACGGCGCGACGTCGATGATTCCGCCGACGGTGATGTCGCCAGGAGCGATTCCCGCACGAATGCCCCCGTTGTTCGTGAGCGCGAAGTTTGCGTCGGGGAACGAGGCGAGCCAGGAGTCGGCGATGAAGTTGTTGAGCTCCCACGAGGGATTCGCCACGCCGATGGCGGTGTAACCGATGACCTCGGAGATGATGGCGGCAATGCTGTCGTTCCAAGTGTCGACCACCGCTTGCACTGCGGCGGACGGCGTCACGGGGTTAGGATTGCCCGACGCGTATTGGACCAAGACGAGCCCTGGGTCATGAGGGGAGACGGTGCCATCAGAGAGGGACACTCGCAGACCCAGACGCGCGTAGTCGTTCCAGTTGCTTTGCGCCACGAGGAGAGGAGCCCCGTTCAACGAGTCGGTTGGGTTCGCCAAGGCGCCACAGCGGAGTGCAAAGTAGGCGTCTACGGCAGGGACGGTCACGGCGGTCATATCGGGAACAAAGGACCCAACACATTCGTGTACGACGACGATGACGACGTCAGCGCCTGCGCCGCGGGCCTGCGGCACGACGGTCTGGAGAGTCTCGACGTGCTCGGCAAACTCCAGGCCTTGCATGGCCTGGCCGAAGCCCGTCGACGGAGAATCCACCTCCGCGAGCCCAATGATGGCCACCGAAACCCCGTCCACTTCGAGCATCTCGTAGGCCTTGCCGAGGCTGGAGACCTGGCCGGTCGCCGCATCGAGGATATTCGATCCCACCCAGCCAAAAGACGACTCACTGATGCGCTGCTCGAGCACCGCGCGCCCGTAGTTGAAGTCGAGGTTGCCAAAGAGCACAGCCGAGTAGGACATGGCGTTCATCACGGCGACCGAGGCCTCTCCTTGGGTGAGCGTGGCCAGGCTCGTGCTGCTGAGCGAGTCGCCTCCACTCAGGACGATGGTCCGGCCGGGGACAAAGTCCTCGTTCTGGAGCCACCAACTGACCATATTGGCCGCCCCCCCCGTGACGTAGCCGCTGCATCGATGGGGTTGGTGGCCGCATGCTCGTTGGCCGTAAAGAGAATGGTCAGCTCCACATCGGTCGAAGTCGTGTCCGCGACCTCGTCGGGAGCCGTGTCCATTGTCGTATCGGCGGGGGTGTCCGTCGCAAGGTCAGAGCTGGTATCCGTGACCGTCGTATCCGGGCTGGAATCGGTGCTCGTGTCCGTCAACCCGCTGGGGGTGTCGGTGTCGGCGTCGGTCTTCTTGGTCTCGTCGTCGCAGCCCGACCAGACAAGAACAAGGCAAATAGCCAATAACAGCCGAATGGAGAAGCAGTTCGAGGGGGTGCTTTTCATACAGCCTCCAATTTGCCAATCACGTGGCGCAGTTCGCTGGAGCAGATGGACCCGAGCGAGGTTGTGATGGGTCCGAGGTGCCCCTTCCGCCAGTGGTAGCCAAACAGAAGCGAGATGAGAAGAGGTCGCAAAGACAACGCCCCCGCCGGAGTCCGGCGAGGGCGAATCTTGCGGTCGCGTGGCAATGACAGAGCTTCACGTCATTGCGATGAGGTTTGGCGCGAAGTTCGGCTTCTTACAGCGGCTAATCCGGGAGCACCATGGCGATGCGGTCCCAAGCATTCGCCGCGCGGGTCTTGTCCCACTGTTTGTGCTCGATGAGCGCAGTCGTGAAGGCGGCTGCAACGGGGTAGCGTTGCGCCAGGGCACAGACCTTGGGCGGGTTCGGCTTCGAGCAGCCAGTGCCCCACGGAGTCTCCGGGCCGAAGACTCCGACGCCGCCGACGCGACGAACGGTGTCCTGCCAGATGGTGGCGCGCACCTTGCCGGGCGCTTTGGTCAGCGCGTTGGTGATCACCGCGCCTCCGTCATGGGAGAGGTCAGTGGTGCCGCGATAGCCGGTCACTCGGCGATAGTTGGTGTCGAAGATGGCGACGATCTGGTCGTCGGTGAGCATGCCTTCCCGGTGCAAAACCCCCATAAAGAGAGATTCGCGGGCCAACGCACGGGAGACATTGGCGCCGAAGGGGATCGCCGCGACCTGGGCGATCAGGTCACGTGGACGCTCGCGGCGAATCAGCTCGATCTCACTGTTGAAGAGCTGCGGCGCCGTGGCGAGGAAGCATTGGTTGAGCAGCTCGAAGGCTCGCGTCGCGTCGATGGTCTTGTGGCGCTTGGTGACCTGGTTGAGGAGGGTTGGAGCGTAGTCGTTGAGGTTGAACCTCGTAGCCACATCTCGCCATTGCATCCAGCTCTGTTCGTCGAGGTAACCATTGCCGAATAGCCCGTCCATCAACAGCACGCGTGCGTCGGACGAAATGGCATCGATGTTATTGCAGCGCCGGGCTGGCGTCACGGCATCGTAGTCCTCGAGGTTGCCGTCGACGTAGTAGCCTGCTCGCTCGCCCTTGTGGATGGCGCTGATGAGGAGCCTGAAGCGCGTGTCAACGTTGGCGCTAGGGTCAACGACGTTGCTGTTGACAAGCTGGCCCATGAAGAAGGTCTCGAAGCGGAACTCATGGTCGAGGTGGGTGGGGGGCGTGTGGTTTTCGACGTTGGAATTCATGTGATCCTCCGTGAGCGCCTGAGCGACATGTGACATACAGTCGAAGGCGCAGGTGGTGAAGGAAGCCAAAGGCTCCCGGTTGCAATCTACGGAGACGAGGGAGTTGCCGCTTCGGGAGGACTAATAACGAGGGAAACCCTTGCTGACGCTCGACCTCTGGCGCTTTGCGTAGGTCTGCAAGCATTCTCGCTCGTTTGTTGTCCGAACCCTTGCGATGCGTTGAGCCCACGAGGTTGGGAGCCAACGCGCGCACCAGACTGGGGACAATAGGCCAATCATCGGGCGGACAGATCCAGCCCCGTGACGAGCCAAGCCCTAGTGCAGTCCGCACAAAGCCTTCGACGCCGTGTCAGTTTCGAGTCTCGATTGTCGATGATGCAGACACACTAGCGAGCCAAACGGGGGCGTCAACGACTATTTCTTGTTTTGCCACCGGTTTCTTCGTTGGTGCGAAAAGACCTTTGTTGTCAAAATGTTGTGGGCGGCGTCGGCCACCATCGACGAAGCCGACCGCCCGGAGCCCCTCCTGATCGACCTCGAACAGGGATAGAGTTCTTTTGAAACGACCAGGCGTTAGACCCACCCTCCAAGGGCCCTCCAAGGGTCCCCCAAGGGTCTGTACGCTTGCCGCCAGTGCGGGCTCAAAGTGGGCGCCAACGTCTCCCTCGACCTGGTGGACGACATGGAGAACGTGTTTCTAGGCGGCCATAACGCGTGATGCAGTCGGGAGTCGTCGAATCTGTCTTGACAGTGCACGACTCGCAGCGCATTGCTGCGCCGCATGGGCTGCGCTTTCACGACCGAGAGGTCCCGCTCGGCGTTTAGCCATGCGGGGCAGATGTCCGTAAGGCCACGAAACGCCTCGAACAAGCCCGCCGTATCGTCATGTCCGCCACCCCTGTCCAAATTCGCCGCACCCTGTGCGCCTCCATCGTCGACGGTGCCCTCTACGCCGTGATGATCGGCGTCAGCGAGAGCTACCTGGGCGCCTTTGCGGTTTCCTTGGGGCACGACGACCTAAGTCTCGCCTTGTTGGCGACGGTTCCTCTGCTGGTCGGAGCGTTAATCCAGCTGCTCGCTGGCGCGGTGGCGACCTTATCAGGAACCTGGCGCCGGGCGGTGGTCGTGGGTGCGGTGCTCCAAGGACTGAGCCAGGTCGGCTTCGTGAGCATCGCCCTGACGGACGACTCGCGGCTGTGGACGCTGCTGCTCGTGAAGACCTTGTTCTGGTCTTCGGGCGCCCTATTGACACCGGTCTGGAACGCCTGGATGGCGGAGCTGGTCGAGGGCTCTCTACGTGAGCGCTTCTTCGCCCACCGCGGCGGAATCGTCTACTTGGCGCTGGTGCTGTCCTACCTCGGCGGCGGGCAGCTGCTCGAGGAGTTCCGCCAGATCAGCCAACTGATGCAAGGTTTCGCCGTCCTGTTCAGCGTCGCGGTCGTCGCGCGCTTGGCCAGCGCGTTCACGCTTCAATTGCACGTCGACGTCACCAACCCTGCGGTCATGGGACCAGGAACCATGGCGCGGGTGCGCCTCGCGCTGCGCCAAGGGAGCTGGCGCATCACGGCCCTGCTGGCCGCGGTCGGCTTCGGCGTGCACATGGCCGCGCCTTTCTTCACGCCCTACATGCTGCGCACGATGCAGCTCGACTACACAGTCTACGCGGTGCTTACCGCGGTGGCGGTGTTCGTCAAGGCCGTGGCTTTCCCCTTTGCGCACCGTGTCTCGTCTCGCTTCGGGCTGGGCCGCATGGTGGTCGTCAGCGGCCTGGCGGTCGCCGCCTTGCCGGCTCTGTGGGCGGTGGTGCCCAGCGTCCCTGGACTCTTGGTGGTCGAGGTGTTGGGCGGATTGGCCTGGGCGGCCTTCGAGTTTGCCTCGTTTCAGCTCCTCCTCGACGCCAGCCCGTCGGAGTGCAACGTCGAGTACTTCTCGCTGTCCAGCGCGGGCGTTGGCATCGCGCAGCTCTGCGGGGCGCTCGTCGGGAGCGCGCTGTTGGCGACGTGGTCGCTGTCCTACACCGACGTCTTCGCCCTCTCGGGCGCGGTGCGAGCGACGGCGGTGCTGCTCATCGCGTTGCCACTCATACCGGCCATGAACCGTGCGCGTCTGCGGCTGCTGGTCCTCCGCCCGGCCGCCATCCGAGCCGCCGCTGGTGTGGTCAACCGTCTCCTGGTGCGCAACTCGACTGGCAAGGCAACGCAGCGGCCGGTCGACGCTTCGCCAGTCAAGCTCTCGAAGCCCGGCGCCGGGTCGTTTTCGCCGAAGCTGTGATAAGGACTCGCTCACTGAGTCCGAATTTGGGTCGGTCTTGACCGACCGGCCAGGGGACAAAGTCCCCCCCGCGCGGCTTTGCCGCGCGCTAGCCGCGCCCCGCTACGCTTGCGCACGCCCCGAGCCAGCCTTCGCCCCGCTCGGGTCTCCAGCCTATGAGGGGCAAAGACCGCTTCAATTCTGCGGATAGACAGCGGCGGGTCCTTGTGGTTCGATCCGCCACCTCATCGACCTTTTCGCCGTCTTCTTACAGGGACCTTCGGGCCAAGACGGATGGCGTGTAAGCGCTTTGTTCGAAGCTCTGGAGGCATCCGATGTCCGACAACGACGAATTCGAGGTCAAGAAGACCGAAGCCATCGACATGAGCGAGGTGCTGGCTCAGTACGAGGCGCAAAGAGCGCGTCCGCAAGGCCCGCAAGGTCCCGGTCAGATGCAGGGTGGCCAGCCGCGGCCCCAGGGGACTGGCTATCCGCAAGGTCAAGGGCAGCCCGGGCCGGGCTTTCAGCAGGGGCCGAGTCACCCGCAAGGACAGGGCTACCACCAGGGACCGCAAGGACCAGGCTACCAGCAGGGACCGCAAGGACCAGGCTATCAGCAGGGACCGCAAGGACCAGGCTATCACCAGGGACCGCAAGGACCAGGCTATCAGCAGGGACCGCAAGGACCAGGCTACCAACAGGCTGGACACAGCGCCTCGACTCAGCAGATGCCCAACAGCCGGCAAGCGGGCACTGGGCCTGGACCCATGCAAGGCCTCCCGCCCGGACAAATGCGCTTCAACCTCCAGCTCTCGGGTGCTGAGCTCTTTGTCCAACTCCTCATCGGCTATCTCCTGACCGCCGTCACCTTGGGCATCTACGGTCCATGGTTCATGTGCAAGTTGGCCAACTTCCTCGCAAGTAAGCTCTCCTACGGCCCGACCCGCGCGGGCGCCCTTCGCTTCCAGTTCAACGGGGCCGGAGGCCAACTCTTCGGCAAGATGTTCGTGGGTTACTTGCTCACCCTCATCACCCTCGGCATCTACGCACCCTGGTTCATGGTGAGCATGCTCAAATGGGGCGCCGAAAATACCGTCGGAATCGCCGAGGACGGCAGCCAATATCAGGTCCAGTTCAACGGCACCGGCGGTCAGTTCTTCGTGAAGATGCTGGTCGGCTACTTGCTCACCATCCTCACCGTCGGCATCTACGGCGCGTGGTTCGTGTGCGCGCTCCACAAATTTTTCGCCTCCAACACCACGCTCCACCAGAACGGCCAGCAGGTCGGCAACCTCGACTTCGTGGGCACCGGTGGCAAGCTCTTCGTTACCTTCTTCGTCGGCTACCTCCTCTCCATCGTGACCCTTGGCATCTACGCCTTCTGGCTCGCCGTGAAGATGATGAAGTTCTTCAGCGAGAACACCGTCGCGACTGTGAAAGGGCGCACCTACGTCGGAGGCTTCCACGGCACCGGCGGCGAGTACTTCAAGGTGCTGTTCGTCGGCTATCTGTTGACCCTCATCACCGGCGGCATCTACGGCGCCTGGTTCATGACCAACATGCTGAAGTTCAAATACAACAACAGAAGCTTTCAACCGGGTGCTCCGCAGCAAGGTTGACGCACCCGAATGTCGCTGGTCGGCTCCGATCTTCTCGCAAGGCCGCAAGGACGCCATACGCGGGCTGGGCGGTGACGTCGTCGTCGGCGTCTTGGCTGACGTCGGCGGGGACGCCGTAGGCCGCGGAGGTGTCGGGAGCTTCTGTGTCATCGCAGCCCATGGGCGCGGCAGCCAGGAGAATAGCCGTCGCGGCGATGGCGGCGGTGTGATCGAGGCGGGGTAGGCCGGCTCGCTTGTGGGGGTCGGCGACGGCGGAGTAACAGTTGCGGTCCTCCGTCAGGCAGCCGTCCATTGCGGCGCCGACGCAGCGGGCACCGCCGCGGCAGAGCGTGCCGTGTTTGCACTCGCCGCACTTGCCCGTGAGCGTTGGTCGGCGTTGGTCGGCCAGACGACGGCTGGGGTTCCCTTTGACGGCAAGGACCAGGTCGCTCGCCCACGCTCGCGACCGTCAGGGCTTCGTCGCAAAGAAGAGCGTGTGCTTGGGCCCCTTCTTCCCACGTGCGCGGACGCGCTTTGTCTCCAATTCGAAGCCCACCTTCGAGACCCGCCTCTCGAACCAGGGATCGGGGTACGAAGACCAGAGCGCCAGCAGCCCACCTGGGTCGAGAGAGGCGAAGAGCATCTTCAGCCCGTGCTCGGAGTAGAGGTGCTGGTTGCTCTTGACCGTGAACGCCGAAGGGCCGTTGTCCACGTCGAGGATGATGGCGTCGTAGGGTCGGTCTTTGCGCACGAGCTCACGCACGTCCTCGACCCGCACGACGACCCGTGAATCGTCGAGGGGACGACCCGCCAGCGGGCCGAGCGGCCCACGGTTCCACTCTACGACGGCCTCGAAAAACTCGGCGACGACGACCTTCGCCTCCGTTGGAAGTACGTCCAGAGCGGCCCGCAGGGTGTAACCCATGCCTAGGCCACCGATGAGGACGGCCGGGTTCGTCCGGTTCTTGAGACGTTCCACGCTGAGCGTCGCCAAGTCCTCTTCGGAGCCATGCGTCCGGCTGTTCATGAGCTCCAAGCCGTCGACGCGAATCTGGAAATCCTCGTCGCGCTGAAACAACACCACCTTGGCGCCGTCGTTGGCGATCACCGTGCCGATCTGCACCAGAGCTTTCATCGAATCACCCAAACGTCCTCGCGAACAGGTGGAATCATCTGTTCGTAGACTTCTGGGTACACACCTGGGACGGCAGCGTCCACCTTGATCTGGAGAGCCAGCAAGAAAACAGCGCCGGCACTCCCCGCGGCCGGCCGAGTTCTGCTATGCTGCGGCGGCTTTCGGATCGCCTCCACGAGGCGTCTTCACCCCTCATGAGGAGTCATGAACGTGACTGACCGGTTTGCGCACTACGGCCTGTGTCTGCTCGTCACCCTCTTTGCAGCCTGCGACGACGGGGCGAAAAGCTCGCCGAGCGATGCCGCGAACACCGATGAGGTTTCAGAGGTCGCCGACGACCTCGGCACCGACGCGAGCGAAGTCGAAGGGTGCGGAGACGGCGTGTGCGCCGACACCGAGACCAGCGAGACCTGTGCGGTGGACTGCGTCAAGGCCCTAACCTTCGTCTGGGAGCCCTTTGGGGACGACCTGACTGCCATCCCGGACGATTTCTTGACGGTCGCGGACGCGGCGCTACCGAACGGTCAGCGCCTCGACATCACCCTCGCGCGGTACCCGGCGCTGTCTCGCTTCCCGACGGGATTTCGCGAGATCTTCGACATGCTGTCGACCCTCGACGGGTTCGGGACCAGCGCCCCGCTCTGGCTGCAGTTCGACGGCTTCCTCGACCAGGCCATGATTCCGGCGCCGATGGCCACCATCGAGCCCGGCAGCAGCATCGTCGTCGGCTGGTTGGAGGGCGAAACGTTTCATGTGGTGCCCGTGCGTGTCAGTCGCGCCGACAATAGGCGCGGCTTGATGATGCGCCCAATGGTGGCGTTGCCGGCTGGGGTGCGCGGGGTCGCCCTCGTGAAGCGGACGGTGTTGGGGCTCCAGGGGGAGCGCACCCAACCCAACGAGGCGCTGAGCAGGCTCCTCGCCGGCAACGCCGAAGGCGACTTCGCGCCGCTGCAGTCGCGCTATGACGAGGCGTTGAACGCCCTGATCGCGGCCGGACACCTGGGAAGCCGCGACGACGTGGCGGCAATGACCGTCTTCACCACGCAGAGCCTCATCGAACACAGTCGAGCGCTGGCGGCGCGGGTGATGGCCGAGACCTACCCACTGGTCCTCGAGTCGTGTTCGACGTCCGGGGCGTTGAAGAGCTGCCCCTTCCACTTCGAGTCGCCCGATCTGCGCTCCGACGACGGGCACGTCAACGTCGGCGACAGCGGTCCACTCGCCGCACGTCTCGAGCTCCAAGGCGTGGTCTATCTGCCCGAGCCCAGCCCAACGGCAGGTCCGCTGCCCATCATGCTCTTCGGGCACGGGCTCGGCGGCGACCGCACCCAGGCTCGCCAAGCGACGCAGCTGCTGCGCAGCGGCTGGGCGGTGGTCAGCATTGACGCCCCGAGTCACGGCCTGCACCCGCAAAACGGTGGGATCGAGCCGCTCGAGATCTTCTTCCACTTCTTTGGGCTCGGCGTCAGCGACGTGAATGGGCTCTCCTTCGATCCCTTGGCCATGGCCGGCAGCCTCTATCAGGGAACCGCCGACAAGCTGGCCCTGGTCGAAGCGATCGGGGACGGCCTCGACCTCGACGACGACGGGAGCGACGACATCACCAGCGAGCACATGAGCTACTTTGGCGTCTCCTTGGGCGGCATCATGGCCCCTCAGTTCCTCGCCTTGACGGACAAGGTCGAGGCCGCAGTGCTGGTGGCCGGCGGCGGACGCATCATCGACGTGGTCGCCGACAGCGACTTCTCCGAAGCCGTCAAGCTCCTGCTTCCGGCCTCCCTGTCGGGCACCGATGGGGAGCTGGTTTTTCTGCTCGGGCAGACCGTCGTCGATCAGAGCGACGGCGCCAGCTTCGCTCACTTCGTCACCCAAGACCGGCTGGACGGACGCCCTGGCATTCAGATGCTGTCGGCCATCTCGTTGGGTGACACGGTCGTCCCCAACAACAACAGCCTGATCTTGGCGCGTGGCTTCGGCGGGGCGCACGTCTTGCCCAACTTGCTCGACGCGGGCACGTTGCCGGTGGTCAAGGCCCCTCTCTCGGGCAACATGCCCGACGGCAACACCAGTGGGTTCTTGGAGATTGATTGGACGAACGAGACGGGTCTGCTCGGGGGATGGGAGCTCACCGATCACCAGAGCATCGCACCCTGTCGCGTCGGGATGGCGGCCTGGACGCACTTCCTCGACAGCTTCCGGGACACCGGCACCGGTGAAATCATCGATCCGTGGGCGACGCTCAGCTTGGATCCGCCGCGCTGAGCGAGGCGTACCCCCCTGTTCGCGAACCTGCGGCGAGAAGCGTAGGACTTTCCGCAGTGAGCCTTGCAGCTCACGCTGCTGTCACATCGAAGGAAGCTTTCATGACCGAATTGCCGTGGCATCCGAAGCTCGTTCACCTGCCCATTGCCTTGTCCGTTCTCATGCCACTGCTCGCCGGGGGGCTCGCCGCCTCGCTGTGGTTTGGCTGGTTCAAGCGTCGGGTGTGGCTCATCGCGCTGCTCGGCCAGTTGTTGCTCGTGGCCAGCTCGTTTGCCGCGATGCAGACGGGCGAGGAGGAAGAAGAGTTGGTCGAGGACATTGTCGGTGAGGCCCACCTCGAGGCCCACGCCGAAGCCGCGGACGTCTTCTTCTGGGTGGCCGTCGCGGTGCTGGCCATGATGGTCGTCGTGCATCTCCTGCCGTCTGAGCGCGCCGCCAAGTGGGCTGCGATCGCGGCAACGGCCGGGGCAATCGCGGTCACGTTCTTGGCGGTGCGGGTAGGCGAGGCGGGCGGTGAGCTGGTCTACAAGTACGGCGCAGCCAACGCCCACATCGTCACCCCTGGACAGCCCGCAGTCGCGCCGCATGGTGAAGACGACGACGATGACTGACTAGGGCTCGGTGCCCGGAGGGGGGGGCGAGCCGTGGTCTTCAGGGCCACCGCCGCTCCCCGGCTTCTCTGGCGAAGACTGCTCGAGGGCTTTGACCAAAGGGCAGTCCTCGCTGGCGGTTTCTCCTTTGCGATAGCGTTCGAGCAGCCCGAAAGAGGCAGCGGCGAGCTTTCGGCGCGCCTCACGCCGGGCGCCTTTTCCCCTCGGGATGTGGAGGCGGTCGTAGGCGGTCGTCTGGTGTCGCATCCACGCGATTACGGCGGCGCGAGCCCGATCTTCGATGGGGATTCGCTGAGTGCGCGCGACAGTTCCGCTGCCCACGGGGATGGCGTGCAGGGTGACGGCTTCGGCCAAGCGTTGTGCGAGCTCTTGGTAGCACTCGGCGAAGTCTAGGAACTCGACGACCGCGTCGTGAAACTCTTGTTCGTAGCGAGTCTGGACCTTCTCTCGGCGCTCTCGACCCGCCGCGAGCTTCGTGGCGTGTTGTGGGGTCTTGCGCTCGGCGGCCAGCTCGGCGCGCTTGCGCGCGATCCGGCGGGCCGAGGCCCAGACGCCTTCGGAGAAGGTGCGACGGCCCTTCTTGACCTTCACCGTCCAGGTGGGGCCGGCCTTCTTGACCCGCCGCGTGAGCGTCGCATCGCCTGGCTCCAACAACTCCCAGTCGTCGGGGACCTGAAGCTCCTCACCCTCGTGGGTGAGGACCGTTCTCGGCTTTCGACCAGGCAGCACCTCTCTGTTCTTGTTCGGCACGGACGTTCTCCTAGGCAGGGCCAGGCTTCGCTGAGCGCCAGCGGAGGTTGGCCACTTCCAACCCGAGCTTCAGTGCCACGAAGACCAGCAACACCGCAACCGTGGCGCTCATCACGACTCTCGACAGAGTGAGTGGAGCCGAGAATCAGCGCAGAGGCCAGCTCCAAGCGTGCGAATGAGCGGACCGCGTCCCCGAACTTGTACAATCCGGTTTCGCTGAACCACAATCCGAAGATCTTCGCGATCCCGATGGTCAACGAAGAGGTGGAGGCCAGCGGCCACCAACAGGGCGACGACCCCAAGCCCGTCGAACGACCGCGCACGGCGCTGTGCCCCAGCACCGAGCGCGCTCGAAGCGCTCGAGGTCGTGTACCGTGCGTCTGGAATTTTCTCGGCGCGAAACCGCCATCCGAGCCCACTGGACTCTCGCGACATGGCGAGTTAAAAGGCGCTTCCGCTTCGCAACGGCAAAGACGAGCGTCCGAAGCTGGGAAAAAATCCAGCTTGGTGGAATTTTCCGGCGCTCGTTCGGGCTAGACCTTGCGAGAATCGCCCCCGGCCTGCCAAACGCATGTCTTAAAAAAACAAGGGCTTGGTCTACACGCAAGAAAATAGTTGAGAAAAAACGACCTTTCGGTGCTGTTGAAACTTTACACCCATGATGGAAACATGTAGGGTGCTTTTTGTGCCGTACAGATTGGTTGTTGCCTGAGGTTCTCGCCTCGGGAGTGAGAAGTAATTACTCACCCAAATTTCCCGCCTTCCTTCTCCCCCCTTCATTCCTTCCTAAACATCCCCGGATTAAGACCTCTACTTCTCACCCCCGAGGCGATAGCCAACCCTGGCCATCGCCTTTGGTGTTTCTTGGGACTCGAAGTGTCCCTCGTGCTCCCAGACGTCGGGCTCAGTCGACGATCCCGTGCCGCTTGAGCAGCGTTCGCAGGTGCTTGCGGTCCAAACCGCTCAGGCGTGCGGCTGCAGAGATGTTCTTGCTGGTCTTTTCGTAGAGGTCGAGCAAATAGCGTCGCTCGAAGAGGTCGACCACGACGCGCTTGGCGTCGCTGAACGGGAGGTCCGTGCGCACCGGCATCGCAGACTCTGTGTTCACACCGACCGCGAGGCGAATCTGCAGGTCGGTGAAACAGCGCACCCCTGGATTGAGGGCCAAAGCTCGGTCGATGACGTTGCGCAGCTCGCGGACATTTCCAGGCCAATGGCTCGCCAACAGTGTGTCCAGTCCGGGACCGGTGATGGCCCCGGCATCGATGCCTCGTCGTTTGAGGAGCTCCCGCACCATGATCGGGATATCCTCCCGTCGCATGCGCAGCGGGGGCAGCGTGATCTTGACGATGGAGAGCCGATAGTAGAGGTCCGGCCGGAAGGTGCCTTCTGCGACGCGGCCGGCTAGGTCTCGCTGGGTCGCAGCGACAATGCGGACATCGACCGTCCGCTCGTCGTCGGCGCCCACTGCGCGCACCGTGCGCTCTTCGATGACTCGGAGCAGGCGCGACTGGGCTTCGAGCGAGAGCGAGCCCAGCTCGTCGAGGAAGAGCGTGCCCGTGTGCGCGCGCACGAACGCCCCCTTGCGTTTCGACGCGGCCCCAGTGAACGCACCCCGAACATGACCGAAGAGCTCGCTCTCCAGCAGCCCTTCTGGAATCGCGCCGCAGTCGACCGCGACGAATGGCCGCTTGCGCCTCGCGCCGGCCTCGTGGATCGCCCGCGCCGTGAGCTCCTTGCCAGTGCCGGTTTCGCCTTCCAGCAGCACGGTCACGTCGCTCTCGGCGATCAGCTCGAGGACGGCGAAGACCTCGCGCATCGCCAGGCTCTCAGCCACCAACTCGCCGAAGCGTCTCGACTGACTCGGGTTGACCTCGACCGCTTCAGGACGCGGCTGTATGCGCAGGAACGTGCGCCCCACCTTGAGCGTGGCCCCTGCCGGCACCGCAGACTCGACCAACCGCCCGCCCTGGTAGAGGGTCCCGTTGAGGCTCATCAGGTCTCTCACCAAGAACTGCCCGCCTTCGATGGGTTCGACGGACAGGTGCCGGCGGGACACTCGGTCGTCGGCGAGCACGAGGTCGCAGCCTTCGTCGGTGCCCACGACCACTGTGTCGCCGCGCAGCATGACCGCCCGCCCCATGTCCTCGCCCTCGAGCACCAAGAGCTGACACAGGGTCGACGAAGAGGCGCCAGGAAAGGCGTCGCTGTGGGCGGTCGCGACCGTGGAGTGAGTGGACGGCTCTTGCGGGTTCATCAGACGCAGCCTCTGTGTCAGAATACAACCGAGCGAAGACCGATTTCTGCGAATCGGGCGTTCACCTCATCATGCACGAACTCGACGAAGCCAAACAGCCTACCCAATTGGGCCCCTACCGCATCCTCCGATTTCTCGGTCGCGGGGGTATCGCCGAGGTCTATGAGGCCGTCATCTTCGGGGCGAGCGGCTTCGAGAAGCACGTCGCGCTCAAGGTGTTGAGGCCGCAGTGGAGGGGCGACGCGCGCATGGAGCGGGCCCTCATCGAGGAAGCGAAGCTGGGGGCGCGGCTCTCGCATCGCAACCTGGTCGGAGTCCATCAGCTCGGCGTGGACCAAGGAATCTACTACCTCTGCATGGACCTCATCCACGGCTGGAACCTGCGCTCCCTGACCCGTGAGGTGCGTTCGCCCATCCCCGTCATTCTTCACATCGCCGATGAGATGCTCGCGGGGCTGCAGTACATCCATGAGTTCGAGGACAGCGCTGGACGGCCATTGGGGCTGGTCCACCGGGACGTGACCCCCTCCAACATCTTGTGCACCAAGGAGGGTGGGGTCTGTCTCTCCGATCTGGGAATCGCCAAGCCCACCAAAGAGCTCGACAAGACCTGGAACCGCTTCCTCAAAGGCAAGTACGCATACATGTCCCCCGAGCAGCTGGGCAGCCAGGAGATCAGCTCCGCAGCAGACCAGTGGGGATTTGGAGTGACACTGGCGGAGCTGCTCAGCGGGGTGCGACCGTTCGACGGCGCCACGGCCATCGAGACCATGGAGAAGATCCGCCAAGCCGACTTCCCGAAGCTCAAACTCCCCCGCAAGCTGCGCCCCATCGTGCGAACCTGCCTCGAGAAGGAACCCAGTCAACGATTTGCCTCGACGGCCTTGCTCCGCGACGCCATCTCAGAGGCGCGAGGCCATTGGCCGCCTTGCGACTCCAGGGGCCTCAAGGCGTGGCTCGCCGAAGCCAGCGCCGCAGTCAGCAAATGAGAAGGGGCGCAAGTCCTTGCGCCCCTTTTCTGCGAGGTCTGTCTACTTCTTGGCGCCCACGAGCTTGAACTCCGATTGGGCCTTGTAGCCACGAACCATCACGTGGATGGGGGCGGCATTGGTCAACTCGATGATACAGCTCTCTTTGGTGCCCGCGCGGTAGGGTCGGCAGTCGTAGTTGTCGGAGGTGGGGGCTTCGCCGACGCGGACATAGAGGTCGGCGTCGCCGGTGCCCGTCGTGTCGAACTTGTAGGCGCCAACAGCCAGTGATGGCGTCTCGAAGCGAACCTCTTCTTCGGCGACCACTGTGCCGCTCTCGTTCAGTCCAGCCCATGCCCCGTCGGGCACCGCGCCGTCGCCCGGGAAGCCAGGGAAGAACTCGTTGTCTTGCTCGCCACTGACGATGACAACCTGGGAGCTGTCGAAGCCCTTGAAGATCTGCTCGTAGGTGCGCGGGTTCTCATACGCCATGAGGCCATCCACGAGCGCCAACGACGCGTCATCCATAGAGCTGAAGAAGGCCGGCATGGCGTTGTTGATGATGTCTAGGTACTTGATCCCATCTGGGTCATCGGTGGGGTTGACGGCCTTGTGGGCGTCGTTCAACGACGAGTCGATGTACGTGTAGCTGTCGCAGCCATTGAGGAAGGCGATCACGTACTGTCCTGTGACCCAGTCCCCTTTCTGCGCCAGCGCGCGAACGTTGGCGCCCAGGCCCGCGTGGCCGTTGTACATGATGAGGTCGGCGCGCTGAGAGAGGGTCTCGTAGCGGGTGTTGAAGTCGGCGCTCGTCGTACGGATATTGTCCACCAACATGACGTAGACCATGACGCGCTTGCCGTCGGGCAGGTTGGCTTCGAAGGTGATGCTGGGCTGCCCGACGCCCACGGTCGTGGGGAGGGCGGCGGGCTCGGTGACCAGCGCGTAGGGGGTCAGTTTCTTCTTCAGGACGGAGACGAAGCTGTTGTAGGCGCTGATGCCGGCGTCGGCGGTGGTGGTGGCGCCGTCCTCGTACTTGCCAAAGATCGCGACGACCTGCAGGACCTCGTCTTCCCAGACTCGATGATACTCGGGATACTTCCCGGTCGTTCCGACGGCGCTGACGGTCACCTTCGCTTCGGTCTTGACGATGTCGGTCTCGGCTAGGGCGCAACCCGAATTATTCGGCCGATAATAGTACCACATGCTGCCCGAGGTGACGTCGTGAGCGCCGTAGTCGACACAGCTGTGAGCGTACTTCTCGGTGAACGCGGTGACCGCCGAGCTGGTCATGTCGATGGGCAGCTTCAAGATGTAGGCGGTGGGGACGCGGTCCTTCTTGCCCCATGCGACGGGCAAAACAGCGTGGTACTTGATGCGCGTTTTGCCATTCTCACTGCTGCTCTTGACGTTGGTCAGCTGCACCTTGTCCAGGCGACCAACGGCACGTTCGCCGTTGAGGTGACCGATGGTGTAGAGAAGCTGGTCTTCGATCTGCGACGAGGGATTCCACGAAGAGCTCGTGAGCATCTCGGCGTCGAATTCGAAGTTGAGGAACACCGCTTCGGCGCTCGAGTCGGCCTTGTCGTCGGATTTGACGCGGTCTTCGGCGGCCACGAGCTGGTCACCGCTCGCCGACTCCTCTTCAGCGCAGCCGGCCAGAGCCAAAAACGAGAACAAAACCAGGAGCATCCATGAAGTGCGCATCATCCCTCCAGGCGGTGGGGCGGTTGAGACCGGAAAATCAAAGTTACCTCTATAAGAACACGGCGCCGCAATCCAGAGCAAAATCACCGAGCGGACCACTGATTTTCGCACCGCCACCCAAATTGCGAGAGAGCCATGCCCAAAGAAGACTTCTCTGTTCTTCGCATGCATGGTAGCCACGTACGACCCGCCCACCGACACGATTCGGAGATGAACATGAGCGACATCGAGACCGCCCGAGAGTGCTTGAGCGCCGCCCGCCGGGCCATGGACGCCATCGACCACTACAGCTGCACCATCTTCTGTCAGGAGCGCATCAACGGGAAACCCCGCAAGCCCGAGCAGATCCTGTCCCGCTACCAGAGGCCGGGCTCGGTCTACCTTCGCTGGTTGCCCGGCCCCTTCGAGGGCCTGCAGTGCAGTTACGTCCCAGAGCGCGACGGCAAAGGGAAGTTCCAGGCCCGCGAGACCGGGTTGCGGGGAATGGTCGGCACCGTGACCTGGTCAGACGACTCCCCCATCATCGACAAGATGTATCCCCATTACTTCCGCACCCATGAGACCAGCCTCGTCCACATGATCGAGCTGGCCTCTGACATTCAGACCAGGGCCGAGGCCAAGGGGCTCATTAAGGTCGACACCATCGACGAGGTGGTGGACACACACACCCACGACAAGGCCACCCGCGTCGTCACGACGCTCTCGAGCTCCAAGAACGACGGCCTGCTGTGGTCCAAGACCGAGCTCTTCTTCGACCGCGAAAGCGCCCTGCCCATCCACTTCAAGCTCTACGACTTCGACGGCGCGCTCTCCGGCGAGTACGCCTTCGTCGGCCTCGACACCAAAGTCCCCTCGAGCCCCAAAGACTTCGTCATTCACAAGCTGTAGCCCTCGATGCAACGACTCACCCAGAACCGCAGCTTTCACGGGCACATTGGCGCCCAGTTCTTCGGGGCGTTCAACGACAACCTGTTCAAGCAGCTCATCCTCTTTCTGGCCGCACGCGAGCTCTTTCCTGGCGAAGACAAGCAGGGCCTGGCGTTCGCCGTCTTCGCCCTGCCCTTCATCCTCTTCAGCAGCTACGCCGGCGATCTCAGCGAGCGCTTGAGCAAGCAGAAGGTCGTCGTCGCCATGAAGGTCGCCGAGATCTTCATCATGGGCGCTGGCGTCTACGTGCTACAGAGCCGCTCGTGGGCGCTGATGCTCGTCGTCCTCTTCGTCATGGGCGCGCAGTCGGCCTTCTTTGGACCGGCGAAGTATGGCGTCATCCCTGAGCTCGTGAAGAAAGACCAGCTCATGGCCGCCAACGGCGTCATCTCCATGACCACCTTCCTGGCCATCCTTCTCGGACAGGCCCTGGCCGGACCCCTGATCGACAGCTACGGCGACGCCCTCTGGGTCACTGGCGTTTGGTGCACCGGCTTCGCCGCCATCGGCACCGGCCTGTCCTTGATGATCCGCAAGCTGCAGCCCCAACGTCCCAGCCTCACCATCCAGAAGAACCCCTTTGGCGGCGTCTGGAGCAGCATCGTCGAGCTGCGAGAAGACCCCCGAGTCTTCAAGGTGCTCGTCCTCAACTCGCTCTTCTGGTTCGACAGCGGCGTCGCTGGGCAGGCCATCACCGGCCTGAGCGCCCCGAAATACCTCAACATCCCCGCCGACCAGAACTGGCGGATCTCTCTGCTGCTGGTCATCCTCGCCTTGTCCATCATCATCGGCAGCGTCTGCGTCCCCTTCATCAGCCGCACGATTCGCCCAGGTCGACTCGTCGCGCTGGGCGCCGTCGTGATGATGGTCGCGCAGTGGCTCCTCGCCGCCGTCACCGCCGCCTTCGGGGGCTCGGAGCTGGGCTACGACTTGGCCGCTGGCACCCTCGTCCTCATCGGCTTCTTCGGCGCCTTCTTCGCCGTGCCCATCCAGACCTTCCTGCAGGACGCCCCTTTGGAAGGAACCCGCGGCAAAGCCTTCGCGGTCAACAACTTCCTCAACTTCATCTTCATCTTTCTGGCCGGCATCTTCTATCTCGGCTCGTCCGCCATCTCGCTGCAACCCGGCATCGCCGCTGGCATCGCGGGGCTCATCCTGTGCGCCGCGCTCTACCGCAACCGCGTCGCCGTCCTGTCCATCGAGCGACCGCACTCCGAAGCCTAGGATTCCAGAGCATGAGCATCGACGCCGCCAGAAAACAGGCCATTCTCACCGCCTTTGGTGGCTGCTTGGCCGTCGTCATCGGCTCAATCGTCGTCTATCTCCAGCGCGGCTGGGAGACCCTCTTCATTCCAGCCATCGTGATCATCGGCTGGGCCACGGTCGGCGGCGCGCTAGTGTAACGCTTCACATGTGACCATGCTTATGGGCGTGGCTTTTCAGGGAGGCAGGGCTCTGCCCTGGCCCGCCGGGGGACTTTGTCCCCCGGACCCCCAATGACTTTCTTCTTTTCTGTAATCAACAACATGCCGGTATTTTTGAAGAATTCGTGGGGATTGGGGACGCTCCTTGCAGCCAAATAAACATGGAGATTCATGACGGTTTACACTAGTTCAGCTGCTGATGGGCAAGCGCGCCGAACAGGGTTTGGGGCGCCTCTTGGTCGTGCTCGGCGGGGTGGTCGTCGGATTCCTCGGTGGGGTGTTCACCTTCGCTCTGCTCCTGGCCACCGACGCGCCCGCGCCCGAAGAGGAGATGCCCAACCCCTACGCCGAAGAGGACCGCGCCAACCTCGCCGCCATGTCCGACCTACAGATCTCCGGCCCCATCGTCCTGGACCGAACGCTCGTGGTCGAGCGCGGTCCCACCTTCGACTCCGCCAACTTCTCCGCGCTGACCGAAGCTCTGCAAGCCCACCCCCAGGTCGACCACGTCTCATACAGCGCGGAAGAAGGTGCGAACCTGCTCTTCAAGGCCGCCCTCCTCGACTCCACGAAGGTCGACGCGGCCGCGCTCAGCGCGTTGCTCGCTCCGCTCGACTGCAAGGTCGTCGAGGTTCGTTAGGGCTCCAACTCGCGAGGCTATTCGACGGTCATGGTAGTGCTGATGTCGTCTTCGGTGTTGTGCGCTCTGTCGGGTCCAGCGGAGGAGATTGTGACGCTCGAGCCCGACTGCTGAAGTGCCAACTCCTGTTCCCACATGTCCTTGGGGACCTCTTCGATGAGCTTGAAGCCGTCCGGGGTATTGATGAGATCCTCCAAGCGCTGTGGGTAGTGACCGTACTGCAGGCGATAGGCCATCACCGCCACGTTGAGGTTCTGTAACTGCAATGTGGTCAGTTTGATGCTGTCGTGCAAGTCCAGCTCCGCGAGACTCTTCTGCTCGCTGAGCTTTGGTTCCATTCGTACGTACTGGGGTTGCCCACCTGGAATGCTGAGGCTGATATCATCTGCGTCCTGAGGGATACTGTCGGGCCCAGCAGAGGTGATCGTCGCCCCCTCGCCGGACCTCTTCATCGTCCACCTCTCGCCCCATGGGTCTTTGGGAACCTCGAAGATGAGCTTGAAGCCGTCGGGAGTCTCGACCAGGTCTTCAGCCCGCCTGGGGTACTCGCCGTACTGCGTGTGATAGGCCATGACATCTCTCTCGAGGCCTTCCAGCTGCATCTCCGCGTGCGAGTATTCCTGGCCACGGCGCTCGACGAGCTCGGCATGGCTAGCCATCGGTCCGGTCTGAACCGCAGGCTCTTGCTTCTCAGGACCTACCACGTCCTCCGTGACTGATTCTGATGCAGCAATAGGAGCGGCCTCACTCTTGGCGGGTAACTCTTTCGTGGGCGTTGGAGGTCCGCAGGCGAGCAGCAAGGCGAAGAGCACGAACAGAAGCCGTGGACAATTTCTCATCGATTCCTCGAAGATGGCTGACGAATAAGGGACAGTTTGCGCAGACAAGTGATTTTTGTCGGCGCGAATATGTGGGTTTGAGAGTCTAACGAGCGACGGCCAGCGGAATACCAACTACTCGATCGTCACGGCCATGACGCGCACGACCTCTTTTGGCTGCGGCGTCACCCTCATCGGCGCGATGGCCTCGACGCCTTCGGGCGAGTAGAAGCCGAAGACCTGCCAGACCCAAGGCTGGCGCAGCACATCGGGCGACCATGCCGCGACGAACGAGTCCGCTTCGCCTTCGGTCAGGCCCTTGGCCAGCAGGTCTCGCTTCAGGACCGCCTTGAGCTCGCCGTCGAAGGGGACGGCCATGGCGACGTCGACTTTGCCGTTGGCCTCGAGGGACTCGACACGAAGCAAGGCAGCGCCCTGGTGAAGGTAGACAGGACCAAAGACGTGCGCGGTGCGGTTCTCGAGTGTGGCCTCGTCGCCTTCGGTCAGGACCAGCGGTGCAGGTGCCCCAGGAACGCTGCCGTTGTACACCAACGCTGGAGTTCTGACCTCTCCGACGCTCAAGCAGCTGGGCACAGGGCTCAAGTAGGTCCCCATCTCGGCGGCCTCACAGAGCCCCTTGTCGGCGATCGAGGTGCAGGCCTCATGACCGACGGCGGGCGCGAGCTCGCGGCCGCAGGGCTCGGCCTGCGCTCGGATCCCCGTCCACGTATAAGCCGAGCCGTGCTCCGGCTGCGCCCCCGCTTGCGGCGTCGGCCAGACCTCACGGAACGTTCCCCCGACCAGCTCGACTTTCACCGAGATCTCTGTGGTCCTATCGAACTTCTCACCAGGAAGGATCATCACGAGAGGCTTGCCGACGGGGACGGGGGCGAAACTGCCGCCGTTCGACAGCCCCGAACCATGGCCCAGATGAAGACGCGGGGGCTTGTCCTCGAGTGGCGCCGGCAATTCGCGTTTGGGCGGCGAGGTCGAGACCAACAGTTGGTCTGCCGCGTAGCGCGACAGACCCCACTCGTGGACAGAGAAATCCGCGACGGCGGTTTCTTCTGCCTCGGGCACGGGCTCCTCGGCGAGCACGGGCTCCTCGGCGACTACGGGCTCCTCGGCGGGAGCCACCTCCTCGACCTGAGCAGCCTTGGCGGTCGCTTCGCCCGTGCCAGACTTCTCCTTCTTCGGTGGCTCGCAAGAGACCGTCAGGGAGCACAAGAGCACAAACATCAAGAAGGAGCGCAGAGTCTGCATCGTCGCCTCGTGAACAAGGGGGTTGCTGGGGAGAAAGCTCATCACTCGATCGTCACGGCCATGACGCGCACGATGCCCTTTGGCTGTGGCGTCACGGTCATGGGCACGACGGCCTCGACGCCTTCGGCCGAGTAGAAGCCGAGCACCTGCCAAACCCACGGTTGGCGCAACACATCGGGGGACCAAGCGGCGACGAAAGAGTCAGCCTCGCCCTCGGTCAAGCCTCCCGCGACGAGGTCTCTCTTCAGCGCGTCGTTGAGCGCGCCCTCGAGCGGAGTCGCCGCAGAGAGCTCGACTTTGCCGTTGGCGGCGAGGGAATCGATGCGGAAGAGGGCTTCGCCTTGGTGCAGATACAGCGGGCCGAACGGATGAGCCGAGCGGTTCTCGAGAGCGGCCCCGTCGCCTTCACTCACAGTCAGCGGCGCCGGGACACCAGGGAACACCCCGTTGTAGACCAACGCTGGAGTCTTGACCTCACCGACGGTCAAACAATTGGGCACGGGGAGCAAGTAGCTGGCCACCTCAGCGGCCTCACAACCCTCGATGCTGGTGGGCCCTTCGCCGGGGAGGATCGAGGAGCAGGCGATGTGGTCAGGGGCTGGGGCGAGCTCTTTGCCGCAGGGCTCGGCCGTAGCGCGGAGCCCGGTCCAGGTGTAGGAGCCGCTGTGTTCGGGCTGGGCGCCTTGCTCTGGCGTCGGCCAGACCTCACGGAAGGTGCCTCCTTCGAGCTCGACGCTCACCGAAATTTCCGTCGCGGCGTCGAAGGCCGGGCCCAGATGAAACATGATCAAGGGCTTGCCTCCATAGGCGTGGCCCTCTCCCACGCCCTGCCCAGCGGTCCCGAAGTTGTTCTCATCGATGTCGTCGAAAGGGTCTTTCTTGTGGGTCCGTGGCTTTTTGACGGCCTCACGCTTGGGTGGCGAGGTCGAAACGAGAAGCTGGTCGGCCGTGTAGCGCAACAGGCCCCACTCATGGACGGTGAAGTCGGCGAGTACGAGCTCGTCAACGGCCTTCTCTTCAGGGATGGGCTCGGCCTCTGCCTCCGCGACCGGTTTGGTCTCTGGCGTCGGTGCCGTGGCTACGTCCTCCGCCAATGGCGCGGGCTTCGCCGCAGCCGTGGCCTCGGCGGAGGCTGGCTTCTCTTTCTTTGCCGGTGCGGCGGGCTCGCAGGCGAGCACGACTGAACCCAAGAGCACGAGGGCGAGGGCGAAACGAGGGAGACGCATCGAAACCTCGACAGGTGAGGGGTGCAGGAACAACGAGTTACTCGACGGTGACGGCCATGACGCGCACAATGCCTTTTGGCTGTGGCGTCACGGTCATGGGCACGACGGCCTCGACGCCTTCGGCCGAGTAGAAGCCAAAGACCTGCCAAACCCAGGGTTTGCGCAGCACATCCGGGGACCAAGCCGCGACGAACGAGTCGGCCTCGCCTTCGGTGAGTCCTTTGGTGAGCAGATCCTTCTTTAGGACGTCTTTGAGCTCGCCGTCGAAAGGGACGGCCTCGGACAGGGCGAGCTTGCTGCTGGCATCGAGCTTCTCGATACGGAGCAGGGTGTCCCCTTGGTGCAGATACAGCGGGCCGAACGGATGAGCCGAGCGGTTCTCGAGAGCGGCGTCCTCGCCTTCGCTCAAGACCAGGGGGGCCGGAGCACCAGGAAACAGACCGTTGTAAACCAGCGCTGGGGTCTTTGAGTCGCCGACGCTCAGGCAATTGGGGACGGGGCTCAGGTAGGCGGCCATTTCCGCGGCTTCGCAGAGGCCACCGGCGTCGATGGTGGTGCACGCGATGTGGTCGGCGGCCGGGGCCATCTCTCGTCCGCAGGGCTCGGCCGTCGCACGGACGCCAGTCCAGGAGTAGGTGGAGGCGTGCTCGGGCTGAGCGCCGAGCGCTGGGGTCGGCCAGACCTCGCGGAAGGTCCCGCCGACCAGGCTTACGCTCACCGAAATGTCGGTGTTGGCGTCGAAGGTGGGGCCGGGATGCAGCATGATCAAGGGCTTGCCGCCGGCCGCGCCAACGCCGGACATGCCCAAGCCAAACTGGCCATTCGCTTTGCCCGGCTCGTCTCCGAGGAGCTCACCCCAGTCGGGGTCTTTCACTTGGTCTTTTCCGAAGCCACCCACCGGCGGACGCTTGGGCGGTGTGGTCGAAACGAAGAGCTGGTCGGCGGTGTGGCGCAGCATCCCCCACTCGTGCACGGCGAAGTCTGCAAGAACCTCGGCGGCAGCGGCTTCCTCAGGGGCAGCGGCCTCCTCAAGAGGCTCGGTTGGGGCTTCTTTGATCGCGACGTCCGCTTCGGCGGCGGCCTTGTCGCCCTTGGGAGCCGCTTCGCCAGAGACGGGCGCCGCCTTCTCTTTCTTTTCGGGCGCCGAAGGCTCGCAAGCCAGGACCAGCGCGCACAACAGAACACTCGCGACAAGGGGACGAGAGTAACGCATCGAAGACCTCAGGGGTGAAATGCCGTGCCGAGACCGACTTGGTGGTGCGAAAGTCGAGGAAGGCGTGGCCATACAATCCGAATCGAAGTGGTGCCCACATGAATGAGTTGCGGATGGCAAGTCAATGTTCTTTGGGAGAAGCGGTCCCACTTTAGTGGAAGTCGCGGCTGCGCGTTAGGGTCGAAGGCAGAGGTAGGCGAGGTTTCCACATGTGGTCGACGACCAAGTGCGTGACGTTGTCTTGGTTTTGCAGCTTCCCGCTCACGCCGAGAAAGGCCTCGGTGCGGGCGAGCACCGAGTAGCGATCGAAGGTCTTTTGCCAGATGACCAGGTTCACGAAGCCGGTCTCGTCTTCGAGGGTCATGAAGGTGACGCCTTTGGCGGTGCCCGGACGCTGCCGGCAGATGACCAGGCCGGCGTAGCGGACCCGGGTTTTGTCTGGTCTTGCGTTGAGGGTGGCGGCGGCGGGCAGGCCCATGACCTGCAAGAACTTGCGCAGCGGCTCGAGGAGGTGACCTCGAGTGCTGTGTTGACTGCTGCGATAGTCCCAGGTCACGGACTCCAGCGGGTCGAGCGGCGGAAACTCAATCCGCGCCTCGACCTCGCCGAACGGCAGGCTGATGGGCTCGGTGCGACCGAGGTGTTGGACCTTCCACAAGGCCTGACGCCGGTCGTCGCCAAAGCCCTCGAAGGCCCCCGCCTCGGCCACCACGGCCATGACCCTCTCGTCGAAGTCGGTGCGGCGCGCAAAGTCCTCGATCGAGGTGAAGGGACCGGCGCGCCAGGCCTCTTCCAGAATCTCGAGCTGGCGACTGCCCAGGCCCTTGATGAAGCGCAGGCCCATGCGGATGGCGAAACCCTCTGCGATGGGCTCCAGGGTGCAGTTCCATTGGCTCTCGCGCACATCGACCGGGCGAATCTCGACGCCGTGCCGTTTGGCGTCGTTGACCAAGGTCGAGGGGCTGTAAAATCCCATGGGCTGGGCGTTGAGCAGAGAGCAGCAGAACTCGGCCGGGTAGTGGCACTTCATGTAGGACGTGGCGTAGCTGATCAGCGCGAAGCTGGCGGCGTGGCTCTCGGGGAAGCCGTACTCACCAAAGCCGCGGATCTGCTCGAAGACGCGCTCGGCGAACTCGTGGGCGATGCCCTTGGCGCACATCCGCGCCACCAACCGCGCCCGATGCCGCTCGATGCGCCCCGAGCGCCGCCAGGCCGCCATGTCGCGCCGCAGCTGGTCGGCCTCGCCAGGCGTATAGTCCGCCGCCACCATGGCCAGCTTCATGACCTGCTCTTGGAAGAGCGGCACCCCCAGGGTCTTGGACAGAACCGGCTCGAGGCACTCGTGCGGATAGGTCACTGGCTCCTCGCCGTTGCGGCGCCGCAAGTAGGGGTGGACCATGCCGCCGGTGATGGGGCCGGGCCGCACGATGGAGACCTCGACGACCAGATCGTAGAAGTTGGCCGGCTTGAGTCGTGGCAGCATGGACATCTGCGCCCGACTCTCGATCTGGAAGACGCCAACGGTGTCGGCGGCCCGGATCATCTCGTAGGTCGCCGCGTCGTTGGCCGGGATGGTGGCCATGGTCAGGACCTCGTCGCGGTGTTCGTAGAGCAGGTCGAAGCCCAGGTGGAGCTGGTGCAGCGCGCCCAGACCGAGGAGATCGACCTTGAACAGGCCCAGCGCCTCGACGTCGTACTTGTCCCACTGGATGACGGTGCGGCCCTCCATGCTGCCGTTCTCGATGGGGACCAAGGTGTGGACGGGGTCGTGGCCCAGGATGAAGCCGCCAGGGTGGATGGAGAGGTGGCGCGGGAAGTCCAAAATCTCTTCGACCAGGCGCAGCAACAGGCCGTGAGTGGGGACCTCTGGGTTGAGGCCGGCGTTGGTCAGGAGCTCGGGCGTCGGCTCGGCGTGGTGGCTGAGGAGCTTGGCCAGCCGGTCGAGGGCTGTCTGCGGCAGACCCAACACCTTGCCCACCTCGCGCACCGCCGACTTGGGGCGGTAACGGATGACGTTGGCGACCATGGCGGCGTGCTCGCGCCCGTAGGCCGTGTAGACGTGCTGGATCACCTCCTCGCGGCGGTTGTGCTCGATGTCCAGGTCGATGTCGGGCGGCTCGGCGCGCTCGCGGGAGAGGAAACGCTCGAAGAGCAAGCCCATGCGGACGGGATCGACCGCGGTGATGCCCAGACAGTAGCAGACCGCCGAGTTCGCGGCCGAGCCGCGCCCTTGACACAAGATGTCCTGGCTGCGGCAAAACTCGACGATGTTGAACATGGTGAGGAAGTAGCCGCAGTAGTCGAGCTCGTCGATGAGCTGAAGTTCCTTTTTGAGCTGCGCTTGCACATCGACCGGGAGCTCGCCCTGATAACGCTGGCGAGCGCCCTCCACCGCGAGCTGCTCCAGCCACTGCGACGAGGTGGTGCCGTCGGGCAGCGCCTCCGAGGGATAGACGTAGCGGATCTCGTCCAGCGTGAAGGTGCAGCGAGCCGCGATCTCGTTGGTGGCGTCCACCGCCATGGGGTCATCGCCGTAGAGGTCTTGGAAGTTCGTCGGGGTCCTGAGCGTATGGGCGTCGTTGGGTTTGGTCAGGGTGCCGGCGTCGTGTAGGGACACGCCGTGTCGGATGCAGGTCAGAACGTCCTGCAGTGGTCGGCGGGCGGGCGTGTGGTAGAGGACCTCGACGCCCGCGACCAGACACAGCTCGTAGGCGCGCGCCCGCGCCTTGAGGCGGACTTCTTGCGCCACCTCGGAGGCGCGCTGGTGGCGCGTGAGCAAGGCGTAGAGCCGGTCGGCGAAAGCCTCCTTGAGCATCTTGGCGACGCTGTGGTGCTCGCTCTCGTCTACGAGGAGGCTGCGGTCTCCACCCCAGAGGGCGAGCAGGTCTGGAGCGTGCTCGCAGACCTCCTCCCAGCTCAGGACCGACTTGCCTTTGGTGCAGCGCAGGCGGCCCCGGCTGATCAGGCGACAGAGGTTGGCGTAGCCGCTTCGATTCTGGGCGAGCAAGACCAAGGTGGAGTCGTCGTCCAGCGTCACCTCGGAACCGACGATGAGGTGCAGGCCCAGCTCGCGGGCTTTGATGTGGGCGCGGGCGATGCCGTAGACGCCGTCGCGATCGGTGATCGCCAGGCTCTGAATGCCCAGGCGGACACAGGTTTCTACGAGCTCTTCGGGGTGGCTGGCGCCCTCGAGGAACGAGTAATTGCTCTTGCACCAGAGCGGCGTGTAGAGGGTCTGGCTCACTCGACCTCTCCCTGCAAAAACCAGCGGCGGCGGCGCTTGTCGAGGTAGATCCAGAGCAGGTCTCCGCGCTGCGTCTCGACGAAGTGGTAGGCCCGGCTGACCTCGGCTTGCCACCAACCTCCTGAGAGCACGTAGGGACCGACGCTGCGGACGACCGAGCCGATGCGCGGGTTGCTCAGGTTCCAGCTGTCGTTGCGCAGGTTGCGCGACGGCGGCGTCAAGGCCACGGGGCGCTTGTGGAAGCGCCGGATCAGGAAGGGTTCGGGCGTGCGGCGCGGGCAGGCCGGCTGGAGCTCGATGAGGGGCTCCCAGCTGAACTGCGCTTCCGGTAGGTGCCCCTCTTTCAGACGCGCTCGGACCACCGATTGCTCGCCGAGCTCGGCGCGCACGCGGGCCAGGGCCCGGTTGGCGGCGGCATAGTCTCGACGTGGTCGGTCAGCGAAGAGCCCGAGCTGCTCGCGGGTGGCCACGGCGCCGTCGGCGCGCGCCCGAAGCTCCTCGACCCCGGCGGCGAGCTGGGTGGACTCGAGCTTGAGCCGCACGAGATCGATGAGCTGCATTTCTACGAGAGTGGGGCTGGCTGGATGGATGGAGAGTTCGACGGGCTCGGCGTGATCGAGGTTCAGAGTGAGGTGCAGCGAGGCCAGCGCGCGGCCCTGCGAGGCCAGCGCCTCGAGGAGCTCGGGCAGCATGCTCTTGATGGTGAAGAGCAGGTGTGTGGTGCTGAAGACCGGCGGCTCGAGCTCTCGTCGGGCGGCGAGCTCCTCGAACATGGGCGCGGCGCGCAAGGGCGTGCCCGCCTCTCCGGCGGCGAGCCGGTGCAAGGCCCCGGCCCGTGCGCCGAAGCGGTCGGTGAGGCCGCGCTCGGGCAGGCGCACGAACTGTCCGACGGTGTGGACGCCCAACTTGGCCAGGAGATCGCGGAACTTGGGCTCCAAGTCGAGGCGTGCCAGCGGGACCTGTTGGGCGCGGCTGAGCTCCAGCTCCGCGTCGTCGAAGATCGTCACTCCCTGGTGGCAGGTCGCCAAGGCGTAGGTGGTGAAGCGGCGAAAGCCGATGACCACCGCGACCTCGAAGCGCTCGTCGCGCAGCGCGCCGCGCAGGCGGTTGGCCCAGCGCTGCAACGAGGGGAAGAGGCCCTTGAGCCCCTCGACGTTGAGCCAGAAGATGCCGGCCTCGTCGGCGGCGGGCTCGACGTCGGGGCTGAAGCGCTGCAGGCGCTGTGTGAGCGCCTCGATGCTTTCGGCGATCTCGGACGGCGAGACCACCCCGGCCCGCAACCCCGCAGCCAAAGAGAGCCCGGCGGCGTAGCGCATTCCGGGCAACACTCCGCTGCGCCGGGCCGCTTCGTTGACCCAGGTAATGACGCCCTGTGGGCGGTCGTCTTCGACGACGGCCACAGGGTGGCGCCACCAGCCTTCAGAGCGTCGCAACAGCAACTGAAGGGGGAACGCAGGAGCGTAGATGCAGGCCATTTGCATGACTTTGCTCTCCCTAACCCTGAGAAGAGAGAGGTTCTGTCGGCTGTAGATCCTCGAGACCTATTGCGGCGTGGATCACTGTGGTGAGGGTCGCCAGGTTGACTTGCTCATTGGAGACACGGACCACTTTGAGCCCAAGCTCAGCGAACACCTGGGTCCTCTCGTCGTCTGCCAGTTGAGCCTCGGCGTTGTCATGTATCGGACCGTCAATCTCTAGGACGAGTCCATGCTCAGCACAGTAGAAGTCAGCGATATAGCCACAAATCACCTTCTGTCGTTTGAACTTCAGTCCCAACATCTGCCTCCGCCGAACCATCACCCACACCTTCAATTCTGCTTCCGTCGGCGTCCGCCGAAATTCCCTCGCCATCTCGAGCTTTTCGCCGCTCGTGCGTCTCACAAAAACCGCCGGTCTCATCTCGCTGCCTCACTAAAAAGCCAAGAATGCCCTCCTCCCCCTCTCCCGTTTCGGGCCCGTTTCGGGGGAGGGGGCCGGGGGGAGGGGGGGCTGGGGGCGTGTGCCCCCACAAACCTCAACCAAAAAACCAAGAATGCCCTCCTCCCCCTCTCCCGTTTCGGGGGAGGGGGCCGGGGGGAGGGGGGACCAAATCACCAAATCCCCGGCGGCCCGAGGTACTGATTCCGATGCTTCCAATACGGGCCGCGCCGCTTGTCCTTCGTGATCTCCAACTGCCCCGAGAAGCGGCCCCCGCCCAGGCTCTCGCCGCGCCGCGCCTCACCCCGCAACGAGATCAACGAGTCGAGAGAGGCCTCCTCCGGGCTCTTCGTGGTCAGAATGACCACCGCCAAGTCATGGGTCTGCGACAGGCCCACCAATCGGGAGAGCAGCGCGGTCAACGCCCGATGCACAAAGGACTGGGCGTCCTGCGAGAGGTCGATGACGATCAGCCCGAAGGCGCCTGAGTGGGCGAGGCGAGTCGCGGCCTTGAAGCAGTCGACGCTGTTGGGCGCTCGCACCACCGCCAACGCCTCCAGATCCACCCCCGCCGAGAAGAGGTCGGGGGGGAAGAAGGTGTCCTCGCCCAACATCACCCAGGCCACAGGCTCCCCTTTATACTGGGCATCGAGCACCAGCCCGACGCCCATGGTCAACAACGTGCTCGGTCCGTGCGCCGAGAACTCCGAGATTCGGCCCGAGAGCTCGGCGTGGGTGAGCTGTGGGTCGGCAACCTGCTTGTGCTGCAGCAGCTCAGAGGCTGTATGCATTTGTTTGAACTGAACGACCGCCATGACCCGCTCCGACGCGCAAGAACTAAACACCTGCCTAGTATACGCAACGAATGTTCAGTGTCAAGTCTGACGTGTCAGAAGCCTCAACCCCACCACCACCCAAATAAACAGATGCGGCCTTGGCCCAAACCGGCTATGAGATCGGCAGCCTCCGTCTCGAGGAAGTCGATCGAGGCACGAAGCCGATTGAAGCTGCTGGCCCCAATCGGCTATGAGATCGACAGCCTCCGTCCCTCACGCCAGAACGGACCATGCACACAACCCAGACCGCCCTACTCGCTCTCTGCCTCGCGACCGCGCTCCTGCTGCCTGCGCGCCTCGAGGCCACCACCATCTGCTTGGACCCAGGCCATGGCGGCACCGATCCCGGCGCCACTGGCTGTGGGCTCATCGAGGAAGAGATCAACCTCGACACGCAGCTCAAGCTGCGCTCCCTGCTGCAAGCGGCTGGCTTTGTCGTCATCATGACCCGTGAGATCGACGTCTCCGTCGGCCTCACCGCCCGCGCCTCCTACGCCAACTCAAACGGCGCCGACCGCTTCGTCTCCATCCATTCCAACTCGGCCACGAACGCCACAGCGACCGGCATCGAGACCTACTGCTCCACCACCGGCTCCAACTCTTCGTTCGATCTGCGCGATCGCATTCAGACCGAGATGCTCGCCGCTTGGCCCCTCACCAACCGCGGCGGCAAGACGGCTTCCTTCACCGTGCTCACCGCCACCGCCATGCCGGCGACCCTCAGCGAGCTCGCCTTCATCGTCAACTGCGGCCTCGACGCCACCTACCTCGGCAGCAACACCGAACGCCAGAAGGCCGCTGAAGCCCACTTGCGCGCCCTGCAGCTCCACTTTGGCCAGAACCCTGTCGACCCACCGGTGACTGGCCAGCTCAAGGGCGTCGTCTTCGAGGATCAAGGCGTCGGCACCGCCGACATGAGCGTGCTCATCCCCAGCACCCGCGTCGAGATCGTCGAGACTGGTGACTCGCAGAACGCCGGCAGCGCCACCGCCGCCTGGACTTTCTCCTTGCCGCCTGGAACTTACACGGTTAGGGCGAGCCGCAGCGGTTGGGTGACCAACACCCGCACCTGCCAGGTCCTGCCTAACGACATCACCTGGTGCTCCATCGGCCTCTTCCCAGACAGCGCCCCTGTCGATGTCCTCGCCGACGCCGCCTCCGATGTCGGCGCCGACGTCGTGCCCACCGACACTGAGCCGGCCGACACCTCCGTAACCGACACGAATATCCCGACCGACACCGGCGTCGGTCCTGACACGGCGGCCAACGACACCTCGCCGCCAACCGACACCGCTTCCGCCCCCGATCTCACCACAGAGGACTCGACCATGGCCGCTGACACCCTTGCGACAGAGCTGGCGCCTCGCGGAAATGTAGACGACTCCTGCGGTTGCCGCGTTGGAGAGCGCTCCCAGCAGCCCCCGTGGCTGGTTTTGCTGCTGGCGCTGGGCGTCCTCCTCTTCTTACGCCGCAGACGGCTCGCCGCGGTCGGGGCGGCCTTGTTGGTGGGTTTTGCCTTTGTCCCCACTGGCCACGCCGACGAAGCGGTCGTCGAGAACGTGCAGTTCGCCTCGCTGCGGTCCCCCAAGCTCGTCGTCGAGGGTCATCAGTCCCCAGTGCTCTCTCCTTCGGGTGAGAAGGTGGTCTACACAACGGAGAAATTCGAGGGACTTTTTGTGTCCAATGTGGACGGCAGCGGGGCTCAGACGATCACTCACGACGCGCGCGCGGGCTACCTACCCGTCTGGACGGCTGACTCGCAGAACATCGCGCTGCGTCTGCCCAAGCGCCCCTTCGCCGGCGAGCCCATGCTGCTCATGTCCCTCAATGGGGAGTTCGTCGGGCCTTGGACACCAAACGCCGAACGGACAGTCTTCCAACGAGACGACGCCGTCTGGCTTCGCGAGGGCACCGACGAGACCCGGCTCAGCGATGAAAACGACCGCTACTTCGAGCCTCAGCTCTCGTTCGACGGCCAGGTGGTAATCTACAACGGCCTGCTGAGCGGCGTACACGTCATGTTTCTCACGACGAACATACACGCCAGCTTCGCGGGTGGTAGCCACGCCAGCCTCAGCGCCGACGGGCGATGGCTCATCTTCGACCGCACGACGGATGACGGCGAGCAAGTCACGGGCAGCGAGCTCCTGCTGGCCGACCTCCTCGACCCGAACAGAGTTCGACTGTGTGTTCTCACGCACTCGCCCGACGTCATCGAGTTGTACCCATCGTTGTCTGCGGATGGGCAGACAGTGACCTACTCGACGCCCGATGGGGTTTGGTTTGCCGAGGTCATCGAGATTCAGCCGTAGCCTACTCGATCGGCTCGTCCAGCTCGCGCGCGAGCGCCGCCAACTGTTCGAGAACAGCCTTGTCCGCGGCATGGTCTCGTGGGGCTTGTTTTTGGGAGTCACTTCACGCTCCTGCGAAACGACGGCGCTGTTCTTGACCGAGGTGTCGAGGCCGATGAGGTCGCGGCGGACGCAGTGGTCTCGAGCCCGACGTCGTCTCACTTGGCGCCAGCGACACGGCGCTGGGCGAGCAAGCGCCCAGCGGCCTCCCAAACCCACGGCCCCACTCTATTCGATTTCCCTCACCAACTTTCCCGAGGCACGAGCCTCGATGTAGGCCGCATCGACGAGCAGCGCGGTGTCCAAGAGCCGGTCCTGGCGCGCGGCCTCGTAGGCGGCCTTGACGATGGCGTTCTTGATCGACCCGCCTGAGAGCTCGACCTCGGCGAGGTAGTCGTAGTCGATGGTGGCGGCGGTCGGCACCCAGGTCGGCAAGAGGTGTTGCCAGATGGCCTTGCGCTGAGTGTCGCCGGGCATCTCGAAGCTAACCTTGAACATGATCCGGCGTTCGAAGGCTGGGTCCATGTTCTTCTCGAGGTTGGTGGTGAGGATGGCCACCCCTTCGTAGGCCTCGATGAGCTGCAGCAGGACGTTGACGTTCATGTTCGAGTAGCGGTCGTTGGACTGCTTCACCTCGGTGCGCTTGGCGAAGATGCTGTCGGCCTCGTCGAAGAGCAGGATGCTGCTGTCTGGGCGCGCTGTTTCGAAGATGCGGGTCAAGTTCTTCTCGGTCTCGCCGATGTACTTGTCGACGATGGTCGCGATGTTGATTCGCACCAGCCCGAAGCCCAGCTCCGAGGCAATGACCTCGGCAGCCAGCGTCTTGCCGGTACCGGGATCCCCATCGAAGAGACAGGTAATTCCCAAGCCTCGGCGGATGCGTTGGGCCAACTTCCAGGTTCGCAGCACCTTGGCGCGGTTGAGGACCGCCTGCTTGATGGCCCGCACCTGCTCCTCGGTGTCGTGCTCCAGGACCAGGTCGGCGAAGCTGACATTGGGGTGCGTCAGCACCGCAAAAGAGCCGGCCTCGAAGGGGACCTGGTTCTGCGCGGCGAACTCCATGGTGCGCTCGTCGACCGCACCATCGGCTCGGCTCACGAGGCATAGACGCGCGGCCTTGGCCGCTTGGAGAGGCGTCAAGGTCCAGCGTTTGGAGAGCTGCTCGAGCGTCTCCATCTGCGCGGCGAGCCTGGGCGAAGTGACGCTGTCCGCCCAGACCTGGGAGATGAACTCGGGAGTGGTGACGGCAATGAAGCTCTGCCGCAGGACGATGGCCGTGTCGAGCGCCGGCGCGCAGGGCAGCACCTCGTCCATGAGGAAGAGAGCGGCGAAGACACGCCGCTGGAGGACACGACCCAAGAGGGTCGCCAGGGGGCACTCCGCGACGACGACGCGCTGTGCCCTGCGGAACACCAAGAGCTCGCCGTGCAACTCGGCTTCACGGCCCAGGCGTTCAATGACTTGCCGCGCCCGCTCGAAAGACATCTGCAAAAGCAATGAGGCGTCCACCTCGATCACTCGCCGGCCAAGAGTGCCCGCCACCGCACGGACCGCGACGCTGCGGCCACTGCCTTCGCCGCCGAAGAGGAGCGCCGCGACGCCGTTGGGCACCGAGAGGCCGCCGAGGCCGTGCTTCTGGTTGTGTCCCAGGACCCCAGAGTAGAAGCCGCGCAGCAGGGACTCGACCCGACGGATGCCTTCCGACACGCCGTGCAACTCCCCCAAGCCCAGGGAAGGCTCTAGCAACGTCGCCACATCGCTGAGTTCATGGCTCAGCGCGCGCAGCCCATGCAAGTAAGAGACAACGTCACTCGCCGGCACAAGCTCATACAAGAGTTCATTGGTCACACTTTGCCCGCGCGGCGCCCGGAACTCGAGGAGGCCGCTCTCGCGCAAGGCGCCACCTGGCATCAAGGAGCCCCGCAACTGGAAGCCAGCGAGTCGGTCGAGACCCAAAATGCAGGCGCAGAGCGCGCCGTCGACGAAGTTGTAGAGGACGTTGTCGTTGTGGCGAGCGATGTCGTCGCGCAGGGCGGGATCGAGATGTGGAGCCGCGCTGAGCCAGATGGCCATAATCTCGACAGGATGCAGGGAGTAGCGACGGCGCAGGGCGAGATCCGGCAGCTCGAGGCCGCGCTCCACCAGCGCCTCGACCTCGGCGTCGATGGCGAGCTGCTTGGCGCCGATCTTCTCGTCCGCTGCGGCTCGGTCCTCGTCGGGCAGCTGGGAACGTTTCAGGAGCTGCTCGATGAGCTCGAGCATGTCGACAGCATGTTTGGAGATCGCGGAGGCATCCATACGTCGCTCTGGGGCTCTGGGAGTGTCTGGCTCGTGGGCGTTTGGGCGAGCTCTTGGGAGGGAGACAACACGATCCACCCTTGGCGTGCAACCCTGCTCACCTTGTGCAGCGAAAAGGGGTCAATGCTCCCCACTTTCATGTGGATCCATAGGCTCCAAGTTGCTGCGACGGGAAGAGAATCGCCACCGCGGGGTTGTGGAGAGGCAAACGATTGGTCAGACTCACGCCGCGATGCGACGTTTCTGAGCCCCAGGTTCTGTGCGGCCGTGGTGAACTTTCCTGCGATCCGGGCCGGCTGCAAGCGCGCTCGTTGCGACGTGCTCTCTGGCTAGTCACTTCCGTTTGCCATTCTGCACACTTTCGAGCCCGGGATGGTCCGTCATTTGCTTGGCCCTTGCCAAGTCACCACCCTTCTCGTCCTACTGGGTGGTCTAGACCTCGAATCGAATCCACCCGAATGAATGAGACTTGAAGATGCCAGCACTTGACGTCAGCCAAGACACCACTCAACAGACCCAGACTCAGACCCCCGACGTGGCTCAGCAGCCAGCGAACAATCCGCTCGAGCAGAGCGTCGCTGGGATGAACTACCAAGATGGTCAGGACGCGCTCTCCCCCAAGAAGGAGGAGCAAGCTGACCCGGAGGCCCGCAAGAAGGCTTTCGAGAAGGCTCTGGGCGGCTTGATCGGAGGTCCGCTCTTCGACCTCATTCACGAGCACCTCTCCACGGACAAGCTCAACGAGTACGGCAAGGAGGGCATCGGTGCCCTCGCCGGCGCCGCCAGTAGCCTGCCCACCGACAAGCTCGGTGAGGCCGGTCCTGGCGCCGAGAAGCTCGCCGAGCTGGCGCTCGAGTGGGCCTCGAAGAAAGCCGAGACCTGGCTGCAAGGCGAAAAGGGACAGGCCTTCATCAAGGCCATCAACGACTACGTCGAAGAACATCCCTGGGTCATGGCCAGCACCGCCGTCGCCGGAGCCCTCATCGGCGCCATCGTCCTCGTCGGCCAAAACTACGACCCCAAGGCGTTCAGCACCGACTTCAAGCTCGGCAAGAACCTAAAAGCCAGTGTGGGCGCGGACATCGGGCCCATCCAGGACCTCTGCCTGCAAGGCGCGAACCTCGGCCTCGCCTACCACAAAGACCGCTACGAGGCCTCCCTCAAGGGCGGCTGGAAACAGACCGAGAAGGACGGCCAAAAGGTCAACACCGTCACCGCTGGCGCCGACCTCACCGTCGGCAACGAAGGCGAGGCCCAGCACAAGGCTGGCATCAACGGCGAGGTCTCCGACCAGGGCGACAAGAAACTTGCCGCCTCCTACAAGTACACCAGCGCCAAAGACGACAAGGGCACGCCGCTCACCGTCTCGGCCAACGCTGGCGCCACCGTCAACGCCGCTGGCGACCTGTCGATCGACGTCGGCGCGGCGCTGGAGGCCAAGAACGTCAAGTTCGACGTCAAGAGCTCTGGCGCCACCCCCAAAGAGCAGGTCACCGAGGCCTCTCTCTCCTTGGCCGGCGAGAAGGACTACAAGCTCACGGGCAAGTACGACAACGCCTCCAAAAAGGTCGACCTCGGACTGAAGCGCTCCTGGGAAGAGAGCGGCCTGAGCATCGACCAGTACCTCGGCACCGACGGCACCTCGCTCAATATGGGCATGAAGAAGGACAACTACGACCTCAAGGGCGGCTTCAACGCCAATGACCAAGGCGCCACTGGCAACATGGGCTTCAACGCCAATCAGGGCGGTTGGACCGTGGCCAGCTTCGCCGAGCTCGACCTCGACGCCTCCCAGCTCAACAAGGTCTCCAGCTCCCTGGGCTACAAAGACGAGAACGAAGCCAAATCCTTTGTCCTCGACTGGTCGCGGCAGTGGGCCACCGAGAACGGCAGCCGCGTCTCCAAGGACGCCTTCAAGGCCGCCCTCAAGAGCAGCATCGCCGGCGTCGCGGTCGGCATCAGCGGCGGACTCGACCTCAAGAATGGCAAAGTCGACGGCGCCAGCGCCTCGCTCTCCCTCTCCAAGGACACGTTCAAGTCGCAGCTCGACTTCGCCATGAGCAAGAACACGCTCGGCAGCTTCGACACCAAGGGTTCGCTCAGCTTGTCAGGCGGCAAGGAAGGCTTCAGCGGCCTCAAGCTCGACTACGACCACGCTCTCGACGCCGGCAACAACCGCTACAAGACTACCCTCGGCGCCACCGGCGCGACGGACTTTGGTGGCAGCAAGTTCGGTTTGGCCGGCAACCTCTCCGCCTCGACCTACGACGGCAAAAATTGGGACGCCAAGGCCGGCGCGGTCGGCTCCTACGACGTCGGTCACAACACCAGTCTGCTCATGGGCGGCGAGTACGAGCGCGTGAACAACCGAGACCGCTGGACCGCTAAGGCTGGCGTCGCGGTCAAGGGCGTGCCCATCACCATCAACTACACGCCCCAGAACAAAGAGGTCAGCGTCGGCGTCTCCATGACGTTCGACCAGATCAAGTCCATCTTCAAGTAGGGCTTTCGCTTTGGGGGAGAGGCTGCCGGGCCACCTGCCTCGCGGCCTCGTTCCTTTTCTTGCCTCGCTTCCTGGTCGTCCGCTCGGCAATCCCTTTACCGGCCTATGTCTTCGCGGGCTTGGGGCTCGCGCCTCGAGCTGCGAAGCCGCGTAGCGCAGCGATGACGTCGGCAGGCGAGTCTCCTTGTGGGCTCCACGGCCTCTGCAGCGTCAACATCTCGCCACCCTCGGCCTCCCAGCGCTTGCGATACCCTTCGCGGTCGTCGATGAGCACGTGGCCGGGTTTGGAGCAGGCTTCTTTGGGCGAGCCAATGAGCATCTTCGACGTCTCGAGGTGCTCGACGACCCAGGCGTACTTGCCGGCCAAGCTCTCGGGAAAGGGTCCGGGCGTGGTCAGCACGATCACCTCGCTGCAGGCGGCCCGACAGGCGGCCCAGAGCTCCTGCGTCCAGGGCAGCTCTGGCAGCTCGGCCCAGAACTCGGCGCCGACGGCTTGGACCCTCTGCCACAAATCGTCCTTCGGCACCGACAGGCCCCACTCGCCGACCTGCGCCCAGTCGGCCTCGGTCAGGGCGTTGGGCTCTAGGCCGTAGAGGCCGACCAAGGGGGTGTGGAAATCGGCGAGCACGCCGTCGAGGTCGATGAAGAGTCGTCTGAGGGCTCGGCTGAGGCTCATGTGCGTTCTTGTTCGTTTGACTGAGACGGTGGGCGTCATCCAAGAGATGAGAGGGTTGCAAGGCAGCCCCTAAAGGGGGCGACGGGCACGTAGCCAGGGGTTTTGACCCCTGGCGAACGCGATTTCCCTCCGTCTGTCAGATCCCGACCGAGACCCATAACAGGAGAGCGACCTTTTGACCAGCGGGCTGCGTCCTGGCGCTAGCGGTTCCTCGGCGGAAGCTCTATTCTGGCGCGGCTGCTCAGGTGCGGACGGAAACTAGACGGGCGGAGGGATTGTGCAAGAACGCTTCTATCGAGTGATCGCTTCACAGCTGCGCCGGCCCTCCGGTCGCTTCGGGCGTTGGGTCATGACCCGTGCCCTCAACCAAGGCAACGCCGAGCTGATCGAGGGGTCGCTCGGCGCCTTGGAGCTGCGCCCGGACGACCGTTACCTCGACGCCGGCTTCGGCGGCGGGCGCTCCATCGAGCTGGCGGCGAAGACCATCGATCTGGGCCACATCTACGGCGTCGACTACTCCTCAGACATGGTGACCCACGGCCAGCGCCGCTTCCGTAAGCTCATCCAGGAGGGTCGACTGAGCCTGTTAGCCGGAGACTTCTTGGACTTACCGTTTCGAGACCACCTGATGAGCGCGGTCTCGACCATCAACACCATCTACTTCTGGGCGGAGCCGCCTGCGACGCTGAGCTCCTTTCGCCGGATCCTGCGACCGGGCGGGCGGCTCGCCGTGGGCTTCAGCGGCGCCGAGAAAACACGCGCCTATGCGGCGCTCACGCACAGCGATTTCCGCCACGTTCAGGCCGAGGAGGTCGTTGCACTCGTATCCGCTGCAGGCTTTGATGCGGTGCGAGCACTGCCGCAGCGAGGCAAGGTCAGTCGGGGAGATTTTGTGGTGGTCGCACAGCGGGCAGATGAATGACAAGAGCGAGCCCGAATTCGGTCGCCATACAGAGCGCCCCCCAAACCCTCTTGGAGTCGCGCATCGAGGCGGCCCTCGCCCAGGAGCAGAGGCCGATCGCGGTGGTGTTCGACCTCGATAACACCTTGGTCGACACTCGCTTCCGCACGTTGCGCGCCGCCCATCTCTACGCCGCGGCGCACCTTGATCCGGAGCACCCAATGGCGAGGCTGACGCTGGAGGAAACGCCCTACGACGGCGCCGAGCTGGCCCAGCTCGTCGGGCTCGACCCGGCGCTCCACGGCGAGTTCTTTCGTTATTGGGAGGACTTCTTCTGGCTGGGCGAGAGCTTCGAGCTCGATCAAGGGCTCCCTGCCGCCATGCAGTGGGCTTGGGCAGCGGAGGAGGCCGGCTTCAACGTCCTCTACCTCACGGGACGGATCGAGAGTCTGCGGTCCGCTTCAGAGGCGCAGCTGCGCCGACTCGGCTTGCCGTTCGCCGGCTCGAAGTCGCTGCTGTGCAAGCCCGCCATGGGCCTGCGCACCCCGACCTACAAGGCCACCGCGCTCTTGCGTCTCTCTGAGACGAGCCACATCGCCTGGTTTCTGACCGAGTCGTACAGCGACATCGCAGCGGTGCAAGCGCAGCCAGCGACGGCCCACATCAGTGTTCTCATCGAGTTTCCCGTGGGACCGAAGGGAGAGCCAGCGATCGCCGCCGACACGCCGACGGTTCTCTGATCATCCTGCCGGCGTGCCCGCGCTCGCGAGCAACCGCACCCCAGACTGGCCCAGGATTCGCACGCCCATGAGCATCGCCGCGAAGCGAGGATCTTGCGTGTGACCTTCGACGAAGCGCTGGTAGATCTGCTGGGCGATGACCGCGATCTTGAAGAGCGCGAAGGCGGTGTAGAAGGTCATATCCGGGACGTCGATGCCTCGCCGCTCTGCATAGCGCTCCACGACCTGGGCTCGGTTCAAGTTGCCAGGCAGCGCGGTGGGACCGAAGGGCAACATCTTGTGGGCGTCGGAGTCGTCGGGGTCGATCCAGTAACCCAGCGTCGTCCCAAGATCCATGAGCGGGTCGCCCACGGTGGCCATCTCCCAGTCGAGGATGGCCACAACGTGCGTGGGCTCGGCCGGGTCGAGGACGACGTTGTCGTACTTGAAGTCGCCATGAATCAGCGCGGCCGTCGAAACCTTGTCATAGGCCGGGAAGTGCTCGAGCAGCCAAGCCGAGAGGGCCTCGATGTCAGCGACCTCGTCGGTCTTGGCGGCGAAGTAGCGCTGGCTCCAGCCTTCGACTTGGCGCCGAACGTAGCCTTCCGGATGGCCGAAGCCACGCAGCCCGACAGCATCGAGGTCGAGGGAGTGGAGCTCGGCCAAACTGTCGACCAGCGAGGTCGAGACCGCTCGCCAGGAGTCGGGACTCAGGTGGCTGGCCGCCTTGGGATTGGGGCCGCGCAAGATGATGCCTCGCCGGCGCTCCATGAGGTAGAACGGCGCGCCGATGACCTGTGGATCGTCGCAGTACAAAAGGGGCTTCGGCACTTTCGGTGCGTGGGGTGCCAGCGCGGCGAGCAGCGCGTGCTCGCGCTGCATGTCGTGGGCCGACTTGACCTTGGTGCCAAAGGGCGCGCGCCGCAACACGAGCTCTTCGCCGCCCCAGGTCAGGAGGTAGGTGAGGTTGGAGTGCCCGCTGGGGAACTGGTCCACGCTGAGCGTCCCCCCTGGACTCGCGGGCAGTGCGCTCGCCAGAAACGCGGCCAGTGCGGGGAGATCGAGTTCCTCGCCAGAGCGAACGGGCCGGGCGCTGTCGATGAAAGAGTCGTCTATCTTCACTGTGGTCATTTTAGGTCCTCGTCTGCCACTCTTGACAGGATGACAATTAGGGCTCGCCGGAAAATAATAGACGAATTCAGGCCAGACAACATGCAACCATCAACCTCCTCCTTTCACACCTAGCCTTCTAAGGAACCCTTGGCAGCGCGCCGAAGTTCACCACAGTGAGCACCGAGAACACAGAGCGGGAAAGCACCTTCTCCGACGCCAATGCCACTGTTGCGCGGACTAAGGTGACCCCTCTCTGCGGCCAACCATGC
>PFUG01000202.1 GCA_002789955.1 Deltaproteobacteria bacterium CG_4_9_14_3_um_filter_63_12
GGGCGTCGCTGCCCCCTTCGGCCCAGAGGCGGTCGATGGCTTCCTTGAGGGCCTGCTCGAGGGCGTCGCTGGGGCGCAACAGGTAGCCTTCGGAGAGGTGTTCGGCGAGCAAGTTCTTGTCCAACAGCTCAGAGAACGAGTGCAGGGACGAGTCCTCGTCCTGCAGGAAATAGCCGACGCCGTAGCAGAGCGGGTGGGCGGTGGGCAGCGGGAAGAAGTGGTTCTTTTGCAGGCGGCCGTTGGAGGCCTCTGCCAGACGCCTCTCGACGCCGTCGACAGGGATGTGCCGCCGCGGTCCGAATTGGCTGCCGCCTTGTCCTGTGTACGCCATGGTCTGAATCGTCAGGCTGCGGACGTGTTTCCGAGTCAGGGCGAGGTCGAGGATGTCGCCGAGCTCGTGTTCATTGACGCCGCCGATCAAGACCATGAGCAGGGTGCACTGCACGCCGGCCTTCTCGAGGTTGTCCAGGGCCTGGAGCTTCAGCTTTGTGAGGTCGAGGCCGTGGATTTGTTGACTGATTTGGGGCTCGAGGGTGTCGAACGAGAGGATGACGTAGGCCCCAACGCGTGCGAGCTCTTGCGCCAAGAACGGGTCTCTAGCGATGGTCAAACCGTTGGTGTTGACCGTAATGCGGCCGATCTCGGGGCGCCGCGCCCGTTCGAGGAGCTCGATGAGCTGAGGATGCCGCGTCGGCTCGCCGCCGGTGATGTTGACCAAGTCGACGCCGCCCGTGGCCTCGACGACGAAGTCGATGTGCCGCTCGAACTCCTCGGGCGACATGTTGTAGGCCTTGTCTTCCCGGTTGTAGGTGAAGCAGATGGGGCAGTTGAGGTCGCACAGGTTGGTGATGGAGAAGACCGGGAGGTTGCAGCGCTGGGCGTGGAACTGGCAGGGCCCGCACGAGGTCGGACACTCTCCGGTGCGCTCGATGACCTTCTCGGGAGGCCTCGCGGCGATGGGCGCCTTCATGGCGTCGAGGAACCACGAGAGGCTCTCGGCGACGAGGGCGCGCGAGATGGGATGGTCGGGGCAATGGCGCTCCAGGAACACCTCGCCGTTGGCCGAGACGTAGCGCACCTCGACGATCTTCTTGCACTCGCGGCAGACCCCTTTGGACTGTGACAGGTACTGGAACTCCTCCACTGCTGTGGCTTTCACTAGAGGCCTCCATCGATCACGAAGCTTTGAGCGTTGAGGTAGGAGGCCCGGCTGGAGGCCAGGAAGACGGCGAGCTCTGCGACCTCCTCTGGGGTGCCGGGGCGGCCCATGGCGCAGAACTGGTTGTAGTCGGCGAGCTGTCGCTCGGATGCGCTGGCGCCGATGCCACCTTGGATGAGACCGGGGGTGATCTCGTTGACGCGGATTCCGTAGCGCGACAGCTCCTTGGCCAGGGAGAGTGTGAAGCCTCGGACCCCAGCTTTAGCGGTGGCGTAGTGGACAGGGACCTCGAGAAGTCGGTGTCCGGCGAGGGAGCCGAGGTTGAGGATGACGCCGTGTTTGCGGCGGATCATGCCGCGCACGACGGCCTTTGTGAACAGGAAGAGGCTCTTGAGGTTGACGCTGATGGTCTGGTCCCAGTCGTCTTCGTCGATGAGGGCGAAGGGCATGACCTGCGAGAGGCCGACGTTGTTGACGAGGACGCTGATGGGGCCTAGCTCGGTTTCGACTCTTTGGACGAAGGCGGAGATGGCGGCCGCGTCGGTGCCCTCGACCTGCTGGAAGAGGCAGCCTTCACCGAGCTCGGCGGCGAGGGTGTGGGCGCGCTCCTCGCCTTCGTGGTAGGTGAAGGCGACCTTCGCGCCATCGCGCGTGGCGGCCCGGCATACGGCGGAGCCGATGGAGCCCGAGCCGCCGGTGACGACGAGGATTAGGTCTTTGAGTGGGGGGGTCAAGGGGGACATGAAGCCTCCGATCCTGTCAGACAGTGCTCAAGAACTCGCAGCCAAGGAAGGCGGAGAGTCGTGCAACCCGAAGGGTTGCGAGCAGGATGCGAGCAACAACATTTGTCGGCGATAACTATCGTGGATTCTTCGTCACGTCGACCATAAAAAAAGGCCCGCGTTGGCGGGCCTTTTTTAGGAGCGATTGGGTTTCAGTCGTTGGCTACGAGCTCAGCGGGTGAACTCGAGGCTCCAGCTGTTGAGCGTTCCGGTGTCGCCGCCGACGTCATCGATGACGGCGAGGCTCCAGTTGCCCTTCAAGGCGCTGCCGTTGAAGGTCGAGTAGGTGAAGGACTTCTTGATGTCGTCGGCGGAGCCGCCCTCATGGGTGTGGACTGCCTGAGTCTGACCATCGTGCATGAGGCTGATGGTGACGTCGCCGATGTAGGTATGGGTGACATCGACGGTGAGCTTGAGGCCCTTGATGGTGCCGGTATCGGTGACGGCGATGGCGGAGCTGATGCCCTTTGCGTCCTCGTCTGGGATGGCGACGGGGGTGGTGTTGGAGACGGTCACGAGGTCGGGCGTGACGGTGGTGGTGCCGGCACCGACGTGCAGGGTGAGGTTCTTGATGGAGCCGGTGTCACGTGCAGCGGTGTCGGTGACGGTGAGGAGCCAGTCGCCCTTGGTGGACTTGCCGTTGAAGTTGCTGAGTTCGTAGCTCTCGTTGATGTCGTTGTTGCCGCCGCCTTGCTTGTCATGGAGGGTGACGGAGACGCCAGCGTGCTCGAGGACGACCTTGAGGTCGCCGATGTAGGTGTGCTCAATGGCGAGCTTAGCAGTGAAGGAGGAGATCACGACGTCGTCGGCGACGGTGAGGGTGTGCTTGACGCCAGCGGGCTTGTTATCGGGGATCTTGACGTCGACGTCACCGCCGAAGGTGAGGACGGCCTCGTCGACGGGCTCGGTGACTTCGGTCTTGAGAGAGAGGTCGAGGAGCTGCTTGACCTGACCATAGCTGACGTTGGGGTTGCCGCCAGCGTAGCGCAGTGGGAGCCAGAGGAAGTCTGGGTGGGTCTCTTGGGTGTAGCCGATCCATTCGCCGCCGACGACCTCGCCGGTTCCTTTGAGTTCGAGGATCATCTCGTAGTGGTCGGTGCGGGTGAAGCGCTCGATGCTGCGGGTCAGGACGCCGTTGTTGTCGTTCGACGCTTCGGTGATGTAGTCGGTGTCCATCTTGACGTAGCGCCAGCTCTTGACCTCGGGGCTGTTGTACTGCTTGGCGTAGGCCTCGCCAGCCTTGCCTTTGAGGAGCGTGATGGCTTCGGCTTCGGTGAGGGTGCGCTCTTCGAGGATGCGATAGCCGAGGACGGGCTGATTCCAGACTTGGTAGCCGGCGGTGCGGTCTTCGGCGAAGGCGCGTTTGCGGATACCGAGCATGTTGGTGATGACGACGTAGAAGGCGCCGGCGTTGGTGTCGCGGCACTCGTCGGCGGTGATGCGACCGGTGTCTTTGTCGCGCACGATCTCTTTGGCGTTGCAGCGTCCGCCGAGCATCAGGGCGGAGCTGCGGTCGTAGGAGGTGATCATGAGCGCTTTGATGTCGCTGACGGTGAACTCGACGCCATTGACGGTGACGGACTTGGCGGGCTCTGGTTCGAGGATGGCTGCCGGAACCCAAGCGTGGCAGAGGCCCCACCAACTCTCCATGCCGTCGTAGTCGCCGGAGTCATTACGGCACTCGTCGATTTTTCCATCGTTGTCGTTGTCGACGCCGTCCCGGGCCTTGAAGTTACCCTTGTTCTTGTGCTGCCAGATGGCGGCCTTGCCGAGCTGGGCGTAGTAGTCGTCCTTGCGGTTCTCGACGAGGTCGTTCATGCCGCAGTCGGCGCTCAGGTCGAGTGGCTTGAGGTCCATGTTGGGGACCCACGCATTGAAGGCCTGGTCGTACTTTTCTACGGGAGAGAGTTGGTCCTGATAGCGGACGTTGGTGGAGTCCTCAACCGTGGCCCAATAGTCTGATGGCCAAGGGAGCTGTTCCGCGCGTCCGACGGTGTTCGCTTTGAGCGTGTCGTACTTGTACTCGAAGGCGACCTCGAAGCGGCGCGGGTCGTTGGTGTAGTTCCAGGCGTCTTCTTTGCCTGCGCCTGGCTTGCCGTCTTCGACGGTGGTCTTGGGCTGCGCAGCAGTGGGGTCGCTGGTCTCTTCGCTGCAAGCCACGAAGGCGAGCGAGAGGGCGACGACGAAGAGGATTCCAGCAAGTTTTTTCATAGGTCCTTCCTACGGTGACCGAGTCTGACTCGGTGTGGTCTCAATCGAGGGTCGCCCCGCATTCGCCGGCCACTGGGAGCTTCGTGTGGTGATCGCTCCACGGCGTGCCCCGAGTTTTTTCGCGATTTCGTGAACGCGCAGAGAACCTAGGCGAAGTGCTCTGGGGAAGCAAGAACTATCCGTTGTCACCGTTGTCACCCACGTCTTCTGGGCCCGGCAACGACGTCACGGGGGGGCTGGGGTTGCCGTCGTCGACCTTGACCGCCGAGCTTCTCTCGTCGGGCACGAACGTCTCGAGCCTGACTGTCGGAACCCGACCCTCCTCGAAGACGGCAAACAGTGCGTTGCGC
>PFUG01000341.1 GCA_002789955.1 Deltaproteobacteria bacterium CG_4_9_14_3_um_filter_63_12
AAGTCCAGTCTGGAGTCTGGAGTCTGGAGCCTTCAGTCGGTTGCTGCCTTGGCTGCTGCTGAAGTCCGACTGACTGCAGAAGCCAGCTCCGGACTCCGGACTGGGTTCTGCGGTTCGACGAGTCCAGTCTGGAGTCTGGAGTCTGGAGCCTTCTGCCGGCTCCGTCCCGTAGGCCTGATGCCTGAGTCGGATCCTTGGCCAACCCATGCCGCGTGTGGCACAACGGAGCCCTCAGCTAGTAACCGTTCTATGACCCTTCAGCCTCAAAGGTTTCCATGATTCGCGAACGACGCGCGGTGATTCAGAGCTTGATCTCGGCCTTGGCCACCAAACCCTTCGTGATGCTCGCCGGCATCTCGGGTTCGGGAAAGACGCAGCTGGCGCGCCGCATCGCGGCTGGCTTGGCCGCAGGCTTGAAGGAGAACGGGCGCTTTTCCGGAAAGATGCTCGGCGGCGAGGTCTCTGGACCGTCGTTCCGCCAAATGTTGATCAGCAGCGACGTCGTGCCCAGCCTCGAGGGAGAGGACGGCAACGAGTACGTCGACGTGCACGAGCTCGGCGGCGTCGACCTCTCGGAGCAGTCCGCCAAGGACATCCGTTGGATGTTGCGCGACCGCGTGGCCTTCTTGCCCGTGCGCCCGGATTGGGCCGACTCGCGCAAGGTCTGGGGCTACTACAACCCGCTGACCGGCCTCTACTACCCGACCGACGCCATGCGCGTCGCCACCCACGCCTACCTCGAATACATCAAGTACGGCGACGCGGCCCCTCGCCACTTCATCGTCCTCGACGAGCTGAACTTGGCGCGGGTCGAGTACTACCTCTCCGACCTGCTCAGCCTCATGGAGTGTCCCGCCAAGCTCGAAGGCGACCGCATTCGCATGGGCGAGTTCGCCTCCGTACACCCGTTCTCGCGCCCGCTCTGGAGCCAAAGCGCGCCGCAGATCGAGATGGGCTCCGAGACCAGCAGCCACGAGCAGATCTTCATCGGCCGCATGGATATCGGCTTCGCCCTGGCCTACCACTACCTCTGCCTGGCCTCGTCGAGCAGCCTCGTGCCCCGCGTCTCCATCGACTTCGACCAGGTCATCCACGGCGCCGACTGGGCCCGCATCATCCCGCCCCGCGTCACTTTCACGCCCAACCTCTGCATCATCGGCACGGTCAACGTCGACGAGACCACCTTCAGCTTCGCGCCCAAGGTCCTCGACCGCGCGTTCGTTCTCGAGTTCAACGAGGCCAACTACGAGGCGGTCTGCTCGACGTGGCCTGGCTACGACCAGATCAAGGACGAGCTCGCGGTGCTCTACACGCTCCTGCGCCCCTCGAATCAGCACTTCGGCTACCGCGTCGTCAACGAGCTCCTGCACTACCTCGCCTCGAGCCAAGGCGGCTGGGCGGCGCAAGGCGACTTCCTGCTCACCAGCAAAGTCCTGCCCAAGCTGCGCGGCGGAGAAGACCGCCTGGGCTCGGTGCTGCCGCCGCTGCTGGTCTACTCCATCTTGGGCGCCCGCGACGTCGACCTGCTCAACACCAAGGCGGCCGAGTTCGTCATGGACATCGCCGAAGGCGGCACGCTCAAGAACGTGCTCAAAAAGCTCGGCGTCGAGACCGCTCGCTACCCCATGACGGCCGACAAGGTCTACCGCATGACCCGCCAGCTCCTCGAGACCGGGCTGACCAGCTTCTTCTAGAATAGGCCTGAGGCTTGAGGCCTTGAGGCCGGACCGACGTCGGGAGTCCAGTTGGAGTGGATGGTTCTCGGCAAATGAGAAGCTCTTGATACCACACGATGGCTTGCCCTAGCCGCAGGGTTCTTGTTCTACAGCACCCCTAGCCAGCGACGAACGCCCAGCAAAAAATTATGCCCCTCGAACGCCACATCGCTCGCCTCAACACGCTCATCGACACCTTCGAAGCAGGCGACGGCGAGCTTTGGCGGACGTTGGAGCACCTCTCCAACACGCCCCATCGCATGTTGGTGTCCTCGACCCCGCTGGTCGACGTCTCGGAGGCGACCTCCATCGCCCCCGAGACGCTCATCGACACCATTCTGGTGCCCGGCGGCGTCGGCCTGACCACGCGCCGCCGCGACTTCACTATGAAGGGCCAGAAGTGGCGCTTCCTCAAGGCCTTCGACCAGCGCAACGAGCTCAGCTTCGACACGGTCCCCAACCGCTTCGTGGCCCACTTCCTGCGCGCGCTGCTGACCGAGCTGCGTCACATGCTGCGCGCCTTCCACCAGCTCGGCGCGCCGGCCGACGTACACGAGGACGCGCGCTGGCTGCGCCGCAAGCTCGCCGCCGCCCTCGAGAAGAACGAGGCCATCCGCGACGCTGAGCCGCTGCAGTTCGTCCCGCACGACGATCTGGTCCTCAACCACGACCCCTACTACCATCGAATCTTGTTGGCGTTCGCGGACCTGTTGGGGGCTTGAGCGACTGCTATGAAGCTCGCCGGGCTCTGGCGGTATGTTGCTGATATTGCTTCGATCTTTAACGCAGAGACGCAGAGGCGCGAAGACGCAGAGAGCTTGAACAAAGGAGTTGTTTCGTTGTGAGCTCGTGGAGTCGACGTTGAGTGGGATGCGAACCTATCAAGCTCAACGAGGAAACCGACGCTGTTCGCCCAAGGCTCCGCCTTGGGCTGGGAATTGTTCGGCCCCCGAGGGGCCGATGCCCAGGGCGTTGCCCTGGGCCTGATTCAAAGCTTCTCTCACCTCTTTGATGACGCGCCAGCGTCTCAATGGACTGCTATGAAACGGACCGTCCTGCTGCTCTTGACGTTCGCCCTGCTCACCGCCGCTGCCCCGGCGTTCGCCTTTGGGCCGGGCGTCCATGTGCGCGAGGCGCTGGCGACCCTCGAGCGCATGAACGCCGGCGAAGGCAACTCCAGCGACCGAGCGCTCCTTCAAAAGCCCAACAACCGGTTCCTCTTCGAGCTCGGCGCCATCTTCCCGGACATCGGGCGGCGCGTGCCCAGCATCGGCTTTCAGACCCACGATTTCTCGGTCATTCAGACGATGCTCGCCGCCACCCAAGACCCCGTCGGCGCCCGGCAAGAAGCGCTGCGAGCCTTCGTGTTGGGCAACGCCCAGCACGTCATGTCCGACATCTCGGCGCAGGTCTTCTTCACCCCCATCATGACCGCCCGCACCGACGTCGGTGTGGTCGACATCATGGTCGACTCGAGCGACGGGGTGGGCGGCGAGAACGAGTTCTTCGTCGAGCTCGTCGGCGACCTCTACAACGGCGACCTGCACGAGGTGGTCGACCTCTACTTCGCACTCAACGACCCAGCCACCGAGCTTTTGGTCCGCGGGGCGGTCATCGACTACTACACACTCGCCGGAGGCGCGCTGGGCACCCTGCCGCTGACGCCGGAGGCCTTTGCCGACGGCGTTCAGGGCTTTCTCGACCAGGTCGCCTCGGCGCTCGGCACCCTCGACGCCGGCCTGGCCCACACCCTCGTCGACAGCATCCTCAACGGCGACCCCGCGACCTACATCGACGTCTTGACCGGACAGGCCGACGCGGCGCTGGGCTTGAGCGGCGTCGACCTCGCCAGCATCGTCATCGATCCGCTGGCGCGCCGAGCGCTCGAGGCCAACCTCTTCTACGACAAGGCCTTCTACATCGAGACCTACGCGGACTGGTACGACGTGCTGGGGCCCGCCTTCTTGTTGCACTCCTACACCGACGACACTCTCTTCTCCGACTGGCAAACCTGGCGCGGCCCCACCCTGCTCGCCGCCTCGTTGCAGTCGTTGGCCTGGCACCTGCCGGGCTCCCTGGCCGTCGAGCCCGACCTCTTGGTCTGGCGGCTGGAGATGTTCGACGGCGCGGGGCAGCCGCTCACGACCCTCGACGCCCTGGCCCCGCCGGCCGAGGTGCAGGTCGAGCTCGAGGTCTTTTCCTCGAACCGAACTGCGGCGACGGTCACTCTGAGCCTGCGGGGCGACCGCGCGGGCTTTGCCCGCGGACTCGACCCGCTCTTGGGCTCCACGGCGATCGAGCTCCAGGGAATCCAGGCCATCGGCGCCCCACCGACTCGCCACAGCGCGGTGCTGACCCTCTCGCCGGGGCCGCTCGACGAGCTGGTAGGCCTCTACGTCGAGCTGAGCAACGAGACCCGCGTCGAGGCCGTCGGCGAGGCGTTCTTGGTGGGCAGTCGCGACGCCTATCGGTCGGCGGACACCGTCGATTTGGGCGCCGCGGTCTGGAAACCCGTCTTCGACGGCAGCGCCGGATGGCAGCCCTATTTGCCCATCGCGAACGCGACCGTCAGCGACGCGCGAGCGTTCGTCGAGGTGGAGGTGCGCAACGCGCGGCTCGAGCACCAGGGCGTGCCGGCGGCGACGTTCGAGGTGGAGAGCGCCGGCGTGGCGACCAGTTTCACGTGCACCACGGCCGGCACTGGGGCGCTGACGACGCTGGCGGGGAGCTTCACGGTCGACCCGGCGACGTTGGTCGCCGAGGACTTCGTTCCGGGCTTCGAGACCCCGCTCTCGTTCGACTGGCCGGCGGGCGTCGTGTCCGCGCTGCGCCTGG
>PFUG01000571.1 GCA_002789955.1 Deltaproteobacteria bacterium CG_4_9_14_3_um_filter_63_12
CCCGCACCTCGACGCTGACGCGCCCATCGCGATGATAGCGATAGCGCTCTTCGATCTCTGGCGCCGCACCGGACAGCGGCACGACCTCGACCGCGTCGAGCCCGTCGGCGCCTTGCAGCTCGCGGGCGTAGGGGAAGAGCAGGGCGCCCCAGGGCATGAGGTCGCCTTGGGGTTGGCCGTCGGGGTCTAGGTCGCTGCACTCGAGGAAGCGCAGGTGACCGAGGTTGTGCACCGCGCGGTAGGCGCGCTTTACCTCCAAGACCCCGTCCTCGCCTGACCGATCGCCCTTACTGAAGATGGGGTCGAAGCGTTTCTGCGCGCCGCCCTCGACCTCGCGCCAGACCCCGAAGTGACGCGTCACGGCTTCGCGCACATGGACGCCAGCCGCGGGATCGCCGGCGATGGCCAGCCCGACGGCGGTCGAGGCGTGGGGCTGCGGTGCCAGCTTGAGCTTGCGGCCGTAGCGCTCGCGCAGGGTGCGGCTGACGATGGGAAACGAGACGCCGCCCCCGACGAGGTAGAGCCCGCCGAGCTCGCGCACGCTCTCTGGGTCGATGCCGAAGCGAATGAGCCCGTCGAAGAGCCGGTCGATGAGGGCGAGCGTGCGATCCATCAGGGGCTGGCAGCGCTCGAACAGCTCCTTGACGTCCAACCCGACGGGCTCGGCCCCATCGATGACCTCGCCCAGATCGATGAGGAGCTTCTTGGACTGGGGACGCAGCGCCTCTTTGGCGTCGCGGCAGAGCTCCAACAGGCGTTCGCGCAGTAAGGCGCTGATGGACTGGGGCGACCTCTCCGTCGCCTCGAGGCAGCCGTCGTAGATGACCTCGTCGAAATCGTCCCCGCCGAGTCGTGCGATGCCCTCGGAGTCGAGCAGCTCGAAGCGCTGTCCCTGCAGCGAGATGGCCGAGGTGTCGAAGGTTCCGCCGCCCAGATCGTAGACGACCATGTAGCGCTTGGGGCTGCGTGGGCTGAGGGTCGAGCGGTCCTGGTGGGCGAACTCGATGGCGGCGGCGGTCGGCTCGTTGAGCACCAACTCGACGCAAAAGCCCGCGCGTCTGAAGGCTTCGAGCGTGGTGTAGCGCTGCTGGGTCGTGGAGTTGGCCGGCAGCGCGACCGTGGCGCACAGCGGCTGGTCGAAGTCTAGATGCTCGGCCAAATTGCTGGTGGCCAGCGCCGCGCGCAGGGCCGCCAAGAACTCGGCCAAGAGGTCGAGGACACAGACGCCGCCGAGCTCCTCGAGGTGGGCGTCGGGCGGCGTGTCGGCCAGCAATCGTTTGATCGACCGCAGGGCCGCCTGAGCCTGACCTGAGCGCAAGAGGTGAGCGGCGTCCCAACCGTAGTGCCGCTCCCCGTCGTGCAGCGCCACCATGCTCGGCACAAAGTCGTGGTACTCGCCGTCCACGTCGAAGTGGGCGAGGACGTAGCGGCCGTCGATCCCGAGGGCGACGACGGTGCGGGTAGTTCCGAAATCGATTCCTAAGCTCATAGTCATCAGGGTCTCGAGGGGAGGAGCGGTGGACACTCTACGCGTTCGTGAGCAAATCCCACAGCGGTGGCCCGAAGAAGCCTTGACGCGACGAACCCCTAGGCATAAAGCGCGGGCCTGTGGGTGGCGCGCCTGTGGGGGACACAGGGTTGCCAAATCCGTCGATTATGCTCACGAGATCCAGACTCGACTCCTCGAGACTGGGAGGATGCTGCCTTGACGCAAGAAAAGAGACCCCTCGTAGCCGTCACCATTGGGGATCCCGCAGGGATTGGCCCCGAGGTCGTGCTGAAAGCCGTGCAGTCGGAAAAAGTTCGAGCGGTGGCGCGCCCCGTCGTGGTCGGCGAGCGCCGTCTCCTAGAGCGCTGCGCCGCGCAGGCCCAGCTCCCGTTGCCCCTTTGGGTCGACCTCGACAGCCCCTGGCCCGCCAGCGCGGTGGGGCTCTTCGACGTCGACGTCCCCGAGCTCGACCTCGAGACCTTGCGGCCTGGCACGCCCAGCGCGTTGGCGGGTCGCGCCGCGGAGGCGTTCATCCACTCGGCCTGCACCTTGATTCGCGAGGGTCGCGTCGCGGCGTTGACGACGGCGCCCATCGACAAGCGCTCCCTGCGTCTAGCAGGCTGCCCACACATCGGCCACACTGAGCTGCTCGGCGATTTCTTCGGCGTCAGCGACCCGCTGACCATGTTCATCACCGAAAACCTGCGCATCTTCTTCCTCTCCCGGCACCTCTCCCTCTCGAAAGCCATCGAGCTGCTCAGCGGCGACCGAATCCAGGACGCCCTGGTGCACATTGATGCGGCGCTTCGGCTCTTGGGATTCGAGCACCCGAAGATCGGCCTCGCCGCCCTGAACCCGCATGCGGGCGACGGGGGCCAGTTCGGCGACGAGGAGCTGCGCACGTTGGCTCCGGCGGCCATGCACGCCCGCGACCGGGGCGTCAACGTCAGCGATCCCATCGGCGCGGACGCCATCTTCCATCTCGCCTTGGAAGGCCGCTTCGACGCCGTCCTCGCCCTCTACCACGACCAGGGACACATCGCGTCCAAGACGCGAGACTTCCATGGGACCATCACCGTGACGCTCGGGTTGCCAGTGCCCCGCACCTCGGTCGACCACGGGTCGGCCATGGACATCGCTTGGACTGGCGCAGCCAACGCGCGAAGCCTCGAGCTGGCGATCATCGAAGCGGCGAAGATGGTGCGCTGAGAGGAGGCGGTGTTCGAAAACGTGCGGTGGCGACTCCTGGAATACACTCCGGCATTCGCGGTAGTCTGCGCCCGAGTAACGAACTCGAAACTCGCGAGCTGGAGCCATGGGGAAACGCGGCAAGACAGGTGCGACCGACGACCTCGGACAAGCGTCGCCCGTGATTGCCATCAGCGAGGCTTCGGTTCCTGTGGGGCTTCCCATTAGTCTGGAACCTGCAGGTCCGAACGGCCAAGGGGACGCTGCGCCCGAGCAAGCTCCGAGGCAGGACGACTCTGATGGAGACGGCGGAGAGGACGACGACGAGGGCCTGGACGAGGCGCTCGAGAGCGGCCTCGAGATAGGCTTTTCCTACGCCAGCGGTGAGCTCGAGCGACCCAGCTTAGACCCGAATCGTCTCGGCCTGTCGTCGCCGCGAGTGCAGACTCGCGCGGATTCGCCCGAAGGTGAGCGCAGTCGGACTCCGAGGTTCTCCAGCACGTTTGCGGGGATGACTCGGGTGCCTCGAGGGCTTCCACCGCAGTCGGAGGAAGTTTGGCAGGATCCGCGATTTCGTGGGTCGATCGGTCGGTTGAGTGAGCGGACCCATGAGCAACGCGAAGACCTGGAGGCTGCGCTGGCCCAGGATCGGCGGCTCCACGCCCACGTCTTCGCCAAAGTGTGCCGCGCTCTGCGTGCTCGGAGCGACGAGCTCAAAGCGTTCGACCCGACGGCTCCCGGCGCGCGGGCTCTGCTGGCCGCCCGATGCGCCGCCCACGAGAGCGAGCTGAGCGCTTGGTTGAACGAGGAGCTGCCGCGCCAGCTGAACCATTATTACGACGAGGATCCCGTCGTCGAGTCGTTGGAGCGAGTGCTCTCGGGGCTCGAGACGCTGCCGTCCGAGGTTCCCTTAGAGGTCGTGGTCTCGGTGGCGAAGCCGGGCCGTTTGGCCCGGCTGGGCGCGGCGCTGCGGCTCACCGATTCGTTCGAGCACCGCCCTGTGCCGCTGCGCCGCGTGCTGAGCATGGCGTTGACCCGTTCGTCGCTCTACGACCTGGAGGACTTCTTCGCGCAACGGCAGGCGCTGCGAGGCGAGGTCGTGGCCGCCTTGGATGCAGCCGCCCGCCTGACCCGCGAGGCCCTTAGAAGCGAAGCGAGAGTCGAAGAAGGGAAGGAGCTCGAGCTGCTCGAAGAGCACGTCACGCACTTGTGTGCGGTCCTCGCCGAAGCCGAGACGCTGATCCGAGCGCCCCTAACCCACGTCGACGCCACCACGAAGGGCATCCTGTCGGCGCTCGAGGCTTGTCACTTGGGGCTTGAGAGCGTGCCGATGGACGCCGCGCTCACGGCCACGGCGCGGGGCGATTGGCGGAGCCGTTGGCTGAGCCTGCGCTATGGGTTCACGTTCGTCCTGACGCGGTCTCTGGCGCGGATGCGCGAGGGGCACATTCGACGTCTCGAGCTGCAGGTCTTGCATCACCCAGAGCTGCACACGGCGCTGCGCGACCTGTCGCGGCGCGTCAACACCTCGCTCGTCGGGCTGCGCGGGGCGCTCGAGGCCGACACCGCCATGCATAGGGCGGCGTTCCTGCCGCTCGATGAGGCCTTTGCCAAGGCCAAAGAGCGGCTCGCCTCCGTGTTCGACACCTCCCAGCGGCCGGCGGCCATGCATCGCTCCCTCAAGTTCTTGATCCGCCGACAGCTCAAGAGCGTCTACCGAGTCTACGAGAGAGTCACTCAAGAGCTCGAGGCCGAGCTGAAAGAGGACGAGCTGCTCGCCGCGGTGCGCGCCACGCGGCACGAGCTCGAGCAGCTCCCGGGCCAGTTGCCGCTGCTGCAGTTGAGCTTCCCACGCGCCCAGACTCCCGCCGTGCGCTTGTTTCAAACCCTGCGCATTCTCGGCCAAGAGCGACAGCAAGGCGTCGCCTTGGGGCGAATCGTGGGTCGGCGGGAGCAGTACCACCGCTTCTGGGAGCTACAGGAGTTCGAGCCCAGCCTCGAGGAGTTCCGAGCGGCGACCCAGACTGGCGCCGGTGAACTCTGGAACATCGTGCGCTACAACCTCGAGGGGGCGGTCGCCGACGTCGAGGAGGAGCTCGAGGATTTCGATACAAAAGTGGAGCCCGCCGACGAGAAGCAAGGCGAGGTCATCGCCGCAGCCTGTTTGCGTTCCCAAAAGAACGCCATGGGCGGCCTCGAACGTGCCCAAGGGCGGCTCAAGGCGATGTCGGTCGAGCTCGGCGAGTTCCACTCGGACATCGAGCTCACGTTCTCCGAGAAGGTCGACTTCTCCGCCGGAGTGCGTTCCGACTGCTCGGCAGCAGTGAGCACCCGTGGTTGGCTGCGGGTCACGGCGGCGGCAGGGTGGCTCGCGTTGCAGCAGAGCTCGCACCGTTGGCGCAAGCTGGTACGCCACCTCCAGCGCGGTGGCAAGGCCGCCGCGGTGGTCGGGACCGAGCGCTTCCGCGAGGCCCAGAACTGGGGTCGGGGCTTGCTGGGCCTGACGGTCGCCAGCTTGGCGGAGGACCACTCCAAGAACGAAGTCGCTCTGGCGATGCAGAAGAGCCACGGCGAGCACCTGCCGCCGGTCTACCGTCGCCTCTTCTCCCTCGAGCCGCTCGATTTCGACGAGTTCCTCGTCGCCCGAGAAGAGGAGTTCGCAGCGCTGGACGCGGTGGTCAGGCGGTGGGAGAGCGGGTTGGCCGCCAGCGTCGCACTGCACGGCGATCCGGGCTCGGGCAAACGCAGCTTCCTCAATTGTTCCATCGATCGCGCCTTCGCGCAGAAGACCATCCGTCGCATCCACCTCAACCGTAAGGTGACTCAGACTCACGAGCTCGTCGAGGCTGTGGCCAAGGCTCTGGAGCTCGAGGGCGTGACGGATTTGACCCGCTTGGAGCAGGCGCTCAATGCGCTCGAGCCCTGCGTGCTCATCCTCGAACGCGCTCAGAACGCCTTCCTGCGGCACATCGGCGGCTTCGAGGCCCTGCGTGCGCTGCTGGTCCTGCTCTCGCGGACCTCGGTGCGCCACCTTTGGGTCGTGGTCTTCGAAGGGCACTCCTTTGCGGTCCTGCAGCGGCTCTTCCGCATCGGGGACGCGTTCACCCGGGTCATCGCTTTCGACGGCTTGAGTGTCGAGGAGATCCGACACGCCATCACCGTTCGACACGAGCCGTCGGGCTACGATCTCGACTTCCGCCTCGACGAGCAGACGGCGCTGAAACTCAAGCGACCTCTGCGTTCGGCGAGGAACAATCCGGAGCTGCAGCGAGCGATCATCTCCGGCTACTTCTACGACCAGCTGCACCAGTTCTCAGGCGGGAATCTCTATGTAGCGTTCTATTTATGGCTGCGCGCGGTGAAGGGGCCGGACGCCAGCCGACTGGACGTCGAACCCGTCACCTCCCTGCAGTCCGCGGCGATGGAGAGGATGAGCCAAGATCAGTTCTTTGCCGCCGCAGCCATCCTTCTCCACGGCGAACTGAACGTGAGCCAGATGGCGCAGGTCTTCGACTGGGACCTCATCAAGTGCCGGTTGCTCCTGCAGTACTTCGAGCAGCACGTGATCGTGTTGCGCCGCGACGACGGGGAAACACAAGACCACGACTCGCTCCCACGCACCATCAACCCCCTCCTGCTCAAGCCTTTGGTGGGTTTGCTGCAGCGCCGTCACATCGTCTACTGAAATGTTCACCCACAGTCCATCTCAAATGACCAAAGTGTCGAGTCGTGACCTCGTAACGAGGAGCCCGCGATGAGCGTGTTGAACGACATCCTGTCGCCTTGGGCCATCACCGTTACCGTCTCGGTGCTGGGAGCCACCTGGCTGTTCAATCGCTCGGTGCACTTCGTCATCCATTCGCTGGCGGCGCGCTGGGGAGAGCGGCGACTGCTGCTGCTCCGCTTTCTCCCCATCATCAGCATCGTGCTCTGGACGTTGGCGATCATCGTCGTGGTCAGCGCTGTGTTCTCGCCGGACTCCGGAACCATCGCGACGGTCATGGGGGCTTCGGTGTTCGCCATCGGCTTCGCCGCCCAGGACTTCTTCAAGAACATCTTGGGGGGGCTGATCATCATGTTCGACGGTCCTTTCCAGGTCGGCGACAAGGTGGAGATCGCCCCCTACTACGGAGAAGTGGTCCGCATCGGGCTGCGCTCGACCAAGATCGTGACCAACGACGACTCGCTGGTGACGGTCCCGAACTCGAAGATGTTGGAGCTGTCAGTCTCGAACGGCAACGCTGGAGCGCTCGATTTTCAGGTCGTCACCGACGTCTATCTGCCCGCTCACACCGATGTCGGCGTGGCCGAAAACCTGGCCTGGGAGGCCGCCGCCACCAGTCCCTATGTCTTCCTCGACAAGCCCATCATGATCCGCATCACCGACGACTACAAAGAGCAGGTGCTGACTCGAGTGCGCATCAAGGCCTATGTCATCGATATCCGCCTGGAGACCCTCTTCCAGAGCGACGTCTCGAAGCGGGCCAAGCAGGCCTTCATGAAAGCGAAGCTCTTGCCTGCGCACTTCGATGGCGAGCCATGTCCCCGCGAAGTGGCTTCGCAGGACGAGAAAGAGGGGGCAAAACCATGAGGCGTGCCCTCCCGCAATGGAACCTGCTCGTCGCGTGGCTCGTCGCGCTCTATCTCCTCGGGGGCCTGATGGCTTGCGAAGGAGAGGTCGTCACCACTCGCCCCAGCCCTGCGAAGTCCAAGCCTATAGCCAAGAAGACCAACGTCGTCGAGACACAGGCGAGCGATACTCACGAGAAGGGACCGGCGCGATTTTCCGGGCTAAACCCCTTCGATCGGCCGCATTTCGACCGCCTTGCCCGGACTCTGGATGCCCTTGGAGTCCCGCTTCCCAACGGCGCGACGGCACGCTTTGGCAGCCTGCGCCTCAGGCACAGCGCGCCCGTGCGGGCGCTCGCCTTCTCGCCGACCGGCGAGAGCCTGGTCTCGGTCGGGGACGACGCCGTCCTGCGCGTCTGGAGCCCCGAGACCGGCGACGAGCTGCGCGCTCCCCTACAGGCCCCGCGAGCACTCGCCGCGGTCGGTTTCGTCGGCGAGCACAGCGTGCTCACGGTCGACGACTCCTGTCACCTGGCGCTCTGGTCTTTGAAGGGGAACGAGCCTTTACGCAGTCTGTCGGTGGGATGCGGTCATATGCGGCAGATGGTCACGTCGGTGAGGGCCCCAGCGCGCCCGAGAACGGTGGCCACCGAGACCCGCGCCGCCGCACTGGCGGGGCTCTTGGCGCAACGGCTCAAAGCTCCAGCGACGCCGGTCGACACAGGCAGCCCTGCGGCTTCGGACGCGCGGGTTCCTGCAACATTGGACGCCTCTCCCGAGTCCGGCACTGCCTTGCCTGCTGCAGAGCCCACGCTCGCCGAGGCTGCCGTCCCGAGCCCGCCCGTGCTCACCGCCATCGCCGCAGAGCAAGGAGGCATCCTGCTTCTCCAGGCGGGAGTCGGGCTCACTCGGCTGCCCACCGCCGCTCCTGTGATCAGTCTTGCTTTCCTCGACAAAGAGACGCTGGTGAGCTTGGAGCAAGACGGAACCCTGCGCCGCTGGCAGCTTTGGAACGGCACCAACAGCGTGCTCGCCAGCGGTCTCAGCGTCGCGGGGACACAGCATCTCGCCACCGCGAGCAACGGGCTCGTGGCCGTGGTCGATTCGACGCTGCATGTGTGGAACGGACGCACTGGGGTCACGCTCGCCATGCTCGAGGCCGGACCGATTGGGGCTTTCAATCATGTGGTTTTCACCAACGACGGGACTGGCCTGATCACGACGCACCGCGATCGGGTCAAGCTCTGGGACCTCAGCAACCGCAGGCTCGTTGACGAGATCCGGGTCTCCCCCGACCTCGTCGCGGACCTCGCCCTATCGGTCGACGGTGCGCGCTTGGCGCTGGCGGTGGGGCTGGCGGTGCGGCTGGTCAACCCGGCGACCTTGGCGCCAGCGCTGGACATTCCAGGACACCGTGTGCCGGTCACCTCGGTCGACGTGTCTCCGGACGGCAAGCTCATGGCCACCGCAGCGGCCGATGGAATCGCGGCGCTCTGGGAGGCCGGAGCCGTGCGGCCCAAGACGCGCTTCTTACACCCCTATGCCATCAGTGACATGGGCTTCGACACCTACTCGGCGCGGGTGGTGACCGTCTCGCCTTTCGATGGGGTCCGCATTTGGCCGGTCGAAGAGCCTTACGACCCGCTCTTTCATCCCATAGTGGGGATGCGCCGGCTGGCCTTCCCTGGCGACGGCAGCCTGCTGCTCGGCAGCGCGGACGGCCACATCGAGCGCCGCGCGATGCAGAGCTTCGAGCTTAAATTGGCCTTCGATACCAATGGGGATGTGACGCAGTTGGTGGCCGCCGGGCCGCGCGCCCTCCTCGGCTTCGACGAGGGCTATGTCGAGCATTGGGACCTGAGCGCTGGCGCCAAGGTGCAGCGGCTCAATGTCGACGACAGTGTGCCCATCTCGCTGTCCATCACCCCCGATGGGCGCTGGGGGCTCACGCTGTCGAGGGGAGACGCGGGTTCGCGCCTCCTGCAGGTGTGGGACTTGGATACAGACACCGAGGTCGCCCGTCTGGCCGGGACCTCGATGACGATCGCGCAGTTTGCGCCCGACGGCGAAGTCGCCTGGGTCGGCGACGAAGAGGGAGGCCTCGCCTTGTTCGAGGTGCGGCCGCTGCGCAAGCGCTTCGAGCTCTTCGCCCACCGAGGCCCCGTCCGCAGCTTGGCGTCATCTTGGGACGAGACCAAGGTGCTCTCTGGCAGTGACGACACGACGGCGCTGGTCTGGGACGTCTCCGGCCTGCGGACCTACGTCGCGCCAGTCGTGGCCCGCCCAGGAGGGAATCGATGAGAGCGATGGACCCCCAGCGGCGAGAGCCTGGGAATCGCGTCGGTCGCTCGGAGAGCTTCCGCTACGCCGAGCCCAAGAAGAAGTTTCCGTTCAAGTGGCTGCTGCTCTTTGCGGCTCTAACCGGCGGCTTCTGGCTGTACTACGACCTGCGCCAAGAGACCGCGCGCGCCGACGAGGAGCAGAGCACTCGCGAGCGGCTCGAGGCCGAGCTCGCCCAGGAGATCGCTCAGCGAGAGGTGGCGCAGAAGGCGCGTGCGGCGGCCGAGCAGCAGCGGCGCGAGGCCGACCACCAGACCGAGGCCCGCACCGAGGACTGGAACCGCAGCATCAGTGAGACCTTGAACGAGCGAGGTCAACGCGCGTCATTGTTGGCCAAGGTGCCCGGTCAGGAGTACGAGGCCCTGCTCACCGCAGTGGACGCGGCGGGGAAGGGGCTTGGCCGCCCCGAGGGCGTCGACGAGGCCGTCGCCAAGGGGCTGATCGACGCGGTGGCCGCGGCGCGCTCGACGCTGCCTGTGGGCGGGGCCAAGGAGCCTCTGACCTTTGTGGAGTATTCGCCCAACTCAGCGCTCCTCGTGGCCGACGGAGACAAGTCGACGGCCCGCATCATCGACGCCAACAGCGGGGCCCTGCTGGCCACACTCAAGGGACACACCGGCGACGTGCGCATGGGACGGTTTGCGCCCGGAGGGACGCTGATCGCGACGGGCAGCGCCGATGGCACTGCGCGCCTCTGGGACGCCACGACTGGAGCGCCGGTGGTGACCTTCACTGGGCACACGGCACAGCTGACGAGCCTAGCGTTCTCGCCCGACGGGATGTACCTGGCCACTGCCAGCGGTGACCACACCGTGCGGGTCTGGGACACGCGTCGACAGGTGCTCTTGCACACCCTCGAAGGACACACTGACGACGTCGTCTGGGTGGACTTCTCTGCGGATGGAACCCAGCTCGTGACCTCGAGCTGGGACAAGACCGCGCGGATTTGGGACACGCGGAGCGGCGTGTCTTTGCACACCCTGACGGGGCACACCGACGGCGTGCGAATGGCGCGCTTCACGCCCAACGGCACCTGGGTCGTCACGGCCAGCGACGACGGCACAGGCGCCATTTGGCGCACCGACACGGGGGAGCTGGTCGCCAAGCTCGAGGGGCACACGGGACCACTGCGTTGGGTCGAGGTGTCGCCCAGCGGTGCGCTGATTCTGACCACCGGAGTCGACGGCAGCGGGCGCATCTGGGAGACCCGGAGCGGCAAGCTGATCTCGACCCTGAAAGGGCACTCCGATGAGGTCACGTCGGGTCGGTTCTCGGCTTCTGGACAGCGCGTCGTCACGGCCAGCCTCGATGGCACGGCGCGGCTCTGGCACCCCAAGACCGGGCAGTCCATGGCGATCTTGCGCGGTCACACCGCTGCAATCTATGCGGTCGACTTCGCCCCCGACGGCGAGCACGTCACCACTGCCTCACTCGACGGCATGATGCGCATTTGGGCGATCGAGCAGTCTTCGGCGTTGATGAGTTTCGAGGGCCATCTGGGGGCGCTCACGACGACCTCGATCTCGACCGACGGCAAGCGGATCTTGACCTCGAGCGAGGATGGCACCGCCAGGCTCTGGGACCCTGCCACAGGACGCCTTGTCTCGACGTTGAAGGGCCACTCGGGCTCGGTCACCACGGCGAGCTTCTCCTCGGACGGCTCGAAGGTCCTGACGGCCAGCGACGACTGGACCGCGCATCTCTGGGGCGCTGAGACGGCGGTCACCCTCGGTCGCTTCACGGGCCACACCGGCCCGATCAACGACGCGCGATTCCTGCCCGGGGAAGCTCAGGTCGTCACGGTCTCGGGGGACGGCACCGCGCGCCTCTGGTCCACGGCGGACTCTAAGCCCGGCACGGTCTTCATCGGCCACACGGGCGCCGTTCGCAGCGTCGACATCACGAGCGATGGCTCGACTCTGCTCACCTCGGGCGACGACGGGAGCATCCGGCTCTGGGACCGGCGTTCTGGGCGACTCCTCTCCCGTTTCGACAGCAGTGGACCTGTGGTCACGGCTCGTTTTGCCTCGGCAGATACACGGATCCTCTCCATTACCAATGCAGGAGAGCTCGAGCTGCGCGAGGCAAAGACTGGGCTGCGCCTCCCCCTGGCCACGGTGAAGGGCCCGGTAACGGCCTTCGCCATCGGCCCTGCGAAGCTGAACTTCGCCACGGCGAGCGCTGATGGCGTGTGGGCTTGGGACGCCACGACCGGAGTGGTGGTCAAGCACTTGCTCACCGATGGTCACAAGGTCTCGGCGATGGCTTTCAGCGTCGAGTTCGAGAACAAGATCGCGGCGGGTGACGTGTCCGGCGACCTGATGATCTGGGATCGGACGGACGGACACTTGGTCGCCGCCGTTCACGATCACCTGGACGCCATCAGCGCGGTGGCCTTTGCGCCAGACGGCTCGCGGGTAATTACGGGCAGTCGAGACTTCAGCGCGAACGTCTACCCGTCGAGCATCGCCGGGTTCCTGCAGAGTGCGTGTGAGATGCTGCGTCACCAAGACAGCTACGAGCGAGCCCGTGAGACCTGTGACGCGCCGCTTGCAGCGGAGTCTGCGAAGAGCCCCACGCCGCCGTGACCCGAGCGACGGGGGGTGTGGAGGCCTGGTGCTTGCGAGGCCGGCGACCGATGCGCGCATCGGTTGGATTCGATTGAGTTGCAGTCGCTGGCGCTGTGGGCGTTGTGGTGGGTTCGCTGAGTCAGCCGGGAGGGCTTCCTGTCGTCCCCAGGACGATGAGGGCCGCGAGCCGTTACGACGAGTGGGGCGCAGAAGTGTCCACCGTCTCCAGTATTTCTTCTTCGGCCTTTCGAAATTGGGATACGGCAAGTTGGACCTTTCGCTCGACCCGAGTCTGGAGTTGCAGTTCCGCTCGGAGCTGACCGAAAGGGTCTTGGACTGTACGAACAAACGGCCGCTGCCCACCCAAGTCGGCGCGAAGGTTGCCAACGAGGTACAAGTAGTAGTGCTGACGCAGGGCGGGGTAGCCGGCGCTCTTCCACTCGTTCCAGGTGCACTCTTGCGTTCGAGCAGAGACGCCTGACGACTTCAACTCGATCATGCGCTCCAGGTGTCCGTCGGCTTTCAGCGAGAGGATGTCGAAGCCGGGCCAGTCCCTGTCGATCCCGTGCGGTTCAAGCTCCTGCTCGAAGACCTGACGCAACTCCCCCCAAGCTGCCTTGATCCGGTCGGGGTGAGAAACGTCGAAGACGCGCCCACCGCCATTCTGTCCAAGCCGGCCTCGCTCGAATGAAAGGGCGATGTGCATCCCCAAGCGATCGAGAGCCTCCAAGTCTGTATTGATGCCGGCCTTGTTGCGTGAACCGGCACCCCCACCCTCGACTTCATGGAGCCCTGCGAGACCGTCGCACACCTCGGCACCAGAAGTTGAGATCAGTACTGAACGTCCCAAGACCACGAGCGACTCGACCGGCCACAGCGGGTGCAGAGAAATGCCGTCTGGTGGACGAACGACCGTCGGGAGCACTGAGGGGAGCGGCGCTTGTGGGAGCTGGCCGGCGGTCTTCAGGGTTGGCTGCTCGACTGAGGGCGTGTTGAGCTCACTGGTCCCGTCTAGGCGTCGACGGTAGTCGTCAAGATCAGTTGGCGCTCCAGCCCGCCGAAGAAGTCGAAGTTGAGCCACTTCGTCGTGCGTCTTAATGATGGCAAGAAACGACTCATACCAGTTTGGCCCAAACACCTCGCAGAGCACTTCGGCCAGCCGCTCTGCGTCATCATCCACTGGTGGCCACGGTTGCTCACTCCAAAGCACGAAGGAGCAGGACGGATTGGCACGGTCGACATAGGTCACGGCCGACGCCCCTTCCAGAGCGGTCACCGGTTTGCCGTCCAACGTCGTCGTGACCGTGAGTTCAGTGACCGGGACCAGGCCCCGCAAGAGGTCACGCAGCTTCCGAGCATCGTCGGCAGCCCGACGTTCCTCTTGTCGCTCCGCGCCGAGTCGTGCCAACAGCGCCGGTCCCCGCGCGTCGAGTCCCTTGCGAAACTCGTTCATATCGGCCCCCACGAACGCAGGCTCACCTGGCTTGGGCTCGTGCGTAAGCGTTGCTTCAAGTACGCGGACACCAAAGCACGCCTGAATGGGAGCCCTCGCCACCGACTCGCCTTCGAGCACGAAAGTAGGCACCAAGATGGGTTTGTCTGGTCGACGGCGCTCCGCAAAGAAGACCTGCGTGGCTGGAAGCCAGACGAGCTGACCATCGCGGAGTGCCGGCAACCACACCTCTGGGCGCCTTTCGTCGGGCTGGTGGCCAGCGAGCAGCTCCATCAGGTGTCGGCAGGCAACCGTGAGTTTGTCGGGGGCATTCGAGGAGATGATTCTCAGACGTTCTAGCCAGACCTCCGCGTCGTCGAGCGTGAACGCCGACGGCGTGAGCTCGGAGCGGATGCCGAGATGACCCGCCAACGAGCCCGGGTTCGCCACCTCGAGTATGGGCAACAGCGAGCCCGTGCGCCCAAAGCGCCGCTCCATCTCTCGGCCCGGCAACCAGACCTTCGAAGGAAGTCGAGGGCCATGCGTCGTGGGGCAGAAGGCCACGGTCTTGAGGCGCCACAGCCAGAAGTTGTCACAGCAGCGGACCTGCTCGCTCTCATACGCTCGCTTGGGCTCGCTTCTTTTTCGCGGATGGCCCTCGGTGAGAGCAGCGACCGCGAACTCAACACTCCTTAGATTGTCCCAATGAACCTGTAGGTGTTCGTAGACCGCCCGCCCCACTTCGCACGATTCGTCAGCCGCCGCAACAAGGAGAAGGGTGTCGAGGTACTCCAAATGGTGCACCTCGTAGAACCAGCATTGGTGTTTCTCTAGGCGCTTCGGTTCCTTCTTTCGGAGGCTAGCCTGGAACAAGTCGTTCCAGGGCTTCCACACTGCGTCCGGTATTGTGTCAAAGATCCAGCCTCGCGGTTTCGAGAAGCCTTCGGTGTTGAGCCAACCAGCATTGCGGTCCTCTACATCATGGAAGTGGACGGCGCGAAGGTGGTCGTTGACCCCGAGCCACGAAAGGAACTCGTGCCACCTTTCGCGTTCCTTGGTGGGAAGTGCCGCGTCCTCGTCTTCATCCTGACCGACCTCGTCCCCGCCAGACAAATCGTCCGTCTCTAGTCCGTCGGTCAGCGACTCGAACTTCTCAAGGTAGCCAGCGAACTTCTCCGGCCCAAGCACGAACGGGATGTCGGGGAGCATTGTGGCACCCACTCCTCGGCAGGCGTCCAGCAGTCGTTCGACCGAGTTTTCGCCGAGCCAGTCCTTTCCGAAGTATGCCTGATAAGCTGCGAACCACCTGACTGTGCCTTCGGGACCATGGCATGGCACCTCGAGTCGGGCGAGGTTGAAGAGCTGTCGCTGGCTTCCAAGGCGTTCGCTCGGAAGACGGCCGTGCTGACTCGTTTTGCCCGACAACTGGCAGATGGCCGCCAGCATCTCGAGGTGATGGAACTCGTTCCGGTGCTGAGCCCGCTCAATCGTCATCTCTGGCAATACGCTGGCGCGCATGACTTCTGGGAACTTGAACTCCTGCAGTTCGAAGAGCCCCTGCCAAGCAATCATCTCTGCCTTCAGTCTCTCTTGTCGTTCCTGACGATTCAGTGCGCCCCAGCAGATAGATTGAGCGAGGAAGCACAAGTGCGGGAGGGGTACCTCTCCGCGTAGGAACTGCGGCGGGTAGAAGGGCTTGCGGTCGCCCACGGCCTCGCGTCGCCAAGTACCATCTCGATTCTTGTCCACGGGCATTAGAGGCAGTGTGCGCATAGCCCCGACAAGTGCAGCCCGATCGTCCTTGCTGTAGCCCTCCCACATTTGCTGCAGGATGCGCAGAACTGGGTCGACAGAAACACCCTTGTCTTCTTCAGCCCGACTGCGTTGTGGATCTGACCGAGAAAGAACATCGGCAGCTGTGGCTGGCGAGACAACGTTGGCTCCATGGTCAGCGAGGATACCCGCCACCTCGGCAGTGCACCAATCAGCTTCAGGAAAGGACGCCCCGTCCAGCTCAGTCAGTGGGGCGAGCACAGACCGAAAGGCGTGGCCAACACCCGGCAGAAGCGGTGGTAGGAGTACCTTTCGCGGGGCAAGTAGTTCTCCTGACTCCGCTGGAACAAGAGGGAGCTCTGCCACTCGCTCTCGGATAGCCCGGTAGACCGCCGCAGCCAGCGGCGTCTGCACGGCTCTGTCCCGCGCAAGGAGCTGAAGCGTCTTACGCCGATCGAGGGAAGACAAGGCGGGTATCAGTGTCTCAGTCAGGAGCCGAGCGGCCTGTCGGAGCAGGAAGCCGTTGTAGTTGGACTCCGTCTCTTCGACGCGGATGCTTTGTCGCGAAAGGCCAGAAGCGAACGCCCCGTTGATGAGGAATGGATAGGGCATCTGCTCCTGAGTCGGTAGGAACACATGGACTAGGGCGTTGGCAGTTGGCTCCGGACAGCCAGCCTCCAATCGAACAGCAACGCTGACCTCAGTGATGTCCACGTCCTCCCACGCAACCCCAGCGAGACCGCCACGGTGGGAGCCGATCGCGATGTCGCCATCATGAGCGACCAGGAACTCCACCGGAGCATTTTGGCTTGCCTCAAGTCGGACGCGGTACAAGCCTTCCTCATCCATAGAGGGCACAGGCGTCCATGTCCCGTCGCATTTGCGTTCACGGCTGAGTCGCCAAGAGCGCACCTCGTCATCGACCACGATCTCGATCACCTCGAGACGCTTGAGGAATAGGAAGGTGGTCTCGGGCAAAACACGCAAGGCGTTCGCGACTGTGGTGTACGTGGAGTCGGCGGACGCTTCTGCAAACGGAAGAAAGAATGCGGTGATGATGCCGGCCGACACCAGCTTGGCCCACGTCGGCCGCTGCATGTCGATCGTCCACGGAAGCCGCATCAATGGTGCGTGCCGAGTCTCGAAGCCCTCCTTTCGCAGGAAGGAGAGGCTTTGGGGTTCGTCGAAGCGGAAGCAGTAGGACGTGGAATACACCTCTGGAGCCCGACTGATCTCCAGCACCGACTTGAACCCCATGCCCTTGTGACCGATGCTCGCCCGCTTCTTCGTTCCCTCCACACGCTTTGTTGAAGCGCTGATCCCGCAGATGCCGCGAACGTCACCTTCAGCCAGTGCCCTCCCGGAGTTCGCAAACCAGAGCCCGTCGTTATGCAGTTCAATGCGGAGTTTGTCGGTGAGACCACAATCCATTGCGTCGTCCGCGTTCTGGATCAACTCGTAGAGCAATCGTCCGCGGTAGTCTCGTGCGATCTCGTCTTCCTGCCCAACATCCTCGCGAAGTCTCTGCGCACTCGTACGATAGATGTTAAGATTCTCGTTGCGGATGTCGTCCAGGAGACCGCTGGTCATGTGCTCACCTCGTGTCAGCGTCGGCGTGTGTCTTGGATCGCAGAAGAGGAGCGATGCCAGCTCGGCGATGATCCTCAGCTCACCCTCTTCGAAGTGCTCCACCAACACCGAGGGCTTTTGCTCGTGGATTGACCGGCTTCAGCAGAACGAAAGACGCAGTAAGGACGAGGGCGGCACGCTATCACAGTGTTCAGGGAGTGCTCAAGCGGCTCGGTTCAGCGTGCTCGAACCTACGCCCGCAGATGCCGCGCTTTAACACCTCAATCCCCCCGCCCCTCAGCTCCACACCTTCTCTTGTCGACTGTCCTGATCGTAATGCCCGGCCTGAGATGCACGCCAAGCCGTGACCGCCGACCCCCTCCCGAGGGGTCAGAAGGTCAATCAACTCACCTTCCGACCCCTCGGGAGGGGTCAAAAGGTCAATCAACTCACCTTTCGACCCCTCCAGAGGGGTCAAAAGGTCAATCAACTGACCTTCCGACCCCTCGGGAGGGGGGGATGGCGAGGATGCGCTCAGCGTGAAACTCAGTTTGGACTCACTCGGTCGCCTGTGGCACCTCGTCGACCGCGGTGGGTGTCGCTTCCAAATCCGCCGTCGTTGGCTGCGCGTCGGGGCTCGAACCTGATTTTGCTGTGAAATCGGCGAGCGGTTGCAGCAGGGCGGTCATGGCTTCTGCGGTCGCGGGCTCGTCCGGCTCGACGCTGGCGACCACTTTCCCGATGTAGATACGCATCTCCTCGCGTGTGGCGTCGGCAAAGGGACGCAACTTCGCCTCGACGTCCGTGGTGACCCGCGTGTCCGTGATGCCGAGCGCGTCGCCATACAACTTGTGGAGCCTGCGGATGGAGGCGATGAAGAACGCGCCGTTCAGCTCTGCAAACACGGCGTCCAGGCCCAACTCGTCGGCGACGGCGAGGCGTGCACGGACCGCTGACCATTGCCGCTGGTAGGAAAGGTTGATGTAGGTGAGGCCGTCTGCGAAGAACACGTCGTGGATGGGTTTGGCGCGGTCGCGCAGCGTGTTCTCGGGCTCATCGAGATAGAGAATCCCCTCGACCCACTGGCGGGTGAGACTGAGGCAGCGATCGAGGCGCGGGTCGATGATGTGCGGCAGGGGCTGGGTAGACTCGGCCTTTGGGGTTACCAGGGTGGCAATGGCCCCACTGAGCGCCGTCGTCTTGGTCTTCAAGCGTTCGCATGACTTTGCGGCCATGGCGGGCACCGGCGTGGCCGATGCGGCTGTGAGGAGGCTGATGGCCAGGGCTTCGGCGTCGAGCGCGTTGGTGCGCGGGAGCGCCACGAGCGAGTCCGGTGAATAGGTTTTTCCCATTGAGTTGTCTCCTGGTCGAGGTTTCGAAGCGACGCCAGGTTAGACCCGGAGGGCGTTTGATGGCAAGAAGAATTTGGATGGGTGGGCGGCGCAGAGCAGGGACCGGAGATTGACCGATAGGGCAAGTAGGTCTGTGGCTATAGCTGGCCAATTTCACCGAGCAGTTCAAGGCCAAGACTCTGCGGCAGCAACTTCCGTGAACTTGCGGTCGTCATCGGACAACCAGCTCTCAGACGAACTCACCGCGTTTGGGAGACGAGGAGTCCCCGAAGAGCCCCACGCCGCCGTGACCGGAGCGGACCGAGGCCCAAGAGGGGCGTATCGAAGTGAGCCGGTCAAGCTCCAAAGGCAGCAACCGTTCAACTCGGTAGGTGTGCTCGCGCAGCGGCCAACGACGCGGACTTCGTTTGCCTAACGTCGTGCTGCCAAACGAATCGGCTCTTGCGTCATGCAAGAGAGAGCAGTATTAGAGGGCCCAAACTAGTCGATTCAGACTCCGGCAGTTTCGCCGGTCGATTCTCTGACGGCGGTGATGCTGCATGGGCGACTCCCCGGGCCTGTCTGGCCGCAGCAAGTCGCGCGCAGGCAGCGAACGTCGCCATTTCTGTGGAGTGTTCATCATGAGACTGACACCAATTGTCTCGAAGTGGCTC
>PFUG01000613.1 GCA_002789955.1 Deltaproteobacteria bacterium CG_4_9_14_3_um_filter_63_12
CCGCCGTCATTGGGGTTCACGAGGGTCACGACGTAGTCGAACGAACCGCCGGGCGCCAAGCCCAAATTGGCGAGGGTCAGTCCGGCGAGCTCGAAGTCGCAGTTGTCGTCCCAGTTGAGCCCAGAGGGCGTCGCGAACAGTGGGCTCAGAAAGTTGTGGGCGCCTGTGGTGAGCTCCCAGAGCCCCGCAAAGTCGCGGTTGATGGCGATGGCGTAGTCGGCCTCAAAGCCAAGCGCGAACGTGATCTCTGCACGTCCAGGTGCCGTCAAACCGCGGGCAGAAATCGCGGCGCGGTGGGCGTCGCCGAAGTCGGTGAACGCAGTGGTGTCCGGAAACCCACCGACTTTCGAGTCGATGTAGACGACGATGAGGTTGTTGGCGCTGCAGACGCCAGGGGCCGAGCCGTCCAACCCGAAGTTGACGAGTCCTTTGGCCCCGCTGTCGACGCTGAGCGTCGTGCCCACACCGATGACATTGCCGAAGCCAGCGTTGATGCCGACGCTCGCCCCGGGATATTCACCCACCCAGACCGTTCCATCCGGCGTCGCCAACCTCGGCCCGTTGTCGGCGATCACCGTGGGGTTGGCGCTCGCCCAGGTCGGCAGGAGCGCGACGAGCAACAGTGAGAGGACAAAACACAGTCGTGATCTCATGAGGTCTCTCCTGCCCAGGTTCTCGTGGGTCACACCGGGCTGCTTGGGGACGTTGTCGAGCTCGTTAGAGGCGTTTGCGCGGACGGCGGTCAAATGGCCGTCGAAGCCTTTGCTAGAGTGATGTGATGGTTAGCCGAACGAGCGAAGCGAGGCAAGGCCCACGGCGAACAACACTCTGGACGGCGCCGCGCGCCTCTTCTCGCTCGCCACCGACCACGGTCTGCGCTAAGTGTCGCCCTGCAAGGAGGACTCGACATGCTGTCGGAGCGCCTACTCAAAGATGGTCGAACGCTGTGCATCCGAAACGCCATGGGCCAAGACGCCGAGGCCGTGCTCGCCTTCGTCCACCGCGTCGCTTCGGAGTCAGACTTCCTGACCTTCGGCCCCGGCGAGTTCGAACTGACGCTGGCACAGGAGCGGGCCTTCCTCGACAGCCTCCTCGTGCGCTCGAACGAAGTCTACTTGCTTGGACTGATCGACTCCGAGCTCGTTGCCACCATCAGCTTCGCAGGTGGAAGCCGACCGCGGGTTCGACATCTGGGAGAGTTTGGCATGTCGGTGAGACAGCAAGACTGGGGCTGCGGGATCGGACGAATGATGCTCGAGACGCTCATCGCCTGGGCGCGCTCTGGCGACGTCGTGAAGAAGATCAACCTGCGTGTACGGACCGACAATGCTCGCGCCATCGCCCTCTATGAGAGCCTTGGGTTCAGCCGCGAATGCACCCTCCGAGGCGCCATTCGCATCCACGAGACGTACTTCGACAACCACCTCATGACGCTCTGGGTCTGAGTCTCGTTATTGGGGCGACTCGTTGGTGGTCGCCTGCAACATCACCCGATCGGGCTCGGCGAGGGTGACGTGGACCAAGCTCTCGTAGCGCAACATGTCGGCGAGGGGCTCGAATTGTCCGAGAGGAAAGGAGGCCTCCCAACGGCCGTCCTCGGCGCGTGCCACTCTCGGCATCGGCTCGCCTGGGATGAACCACAACGTGAGGTGCTGGTGCTCATCCTCGGCCTCGCCCCAGCAGCGTATGGCCCGCAGGGCTCCGTGCTCGTTCCGGATGTTGAAGAGCTCGAGCGAGTATCCAGCAGCGAAGAATGTCGTCATCAGCGTCCTCTTTCTCTGTCGATGGTCTCTCGCACGGTTCGCTCGCTTATCGGCGGCCGCGGTGCCTAGCTGGGCTTGTCCTCTCCGAGGCGCATGCACTGGACCCCATCGCCTTTTCGCGCCGGGGCGAAGCATCGGCTGCACGAGAAACAGTTGGGCGCCCGGTGGTCTCCCGACGCCCAGCGGTTGAGCAGCCCCGGCTCTCGGATCAACGGACGCGACATCGCGACGTAGTCCACCTCGCCATAGGCGATGAGCGGCTCGATGCGCTCCAACGAGCGCAAGCCGCCAACCAAAATCATCGGCACTCCTGGTGTGGCGCTGCGGATCGCGCGGGCTTGCGCGAGGAAATACGCTTCGTCCTCGGCCGACTTGATGCCGACGCGCGCTGGCCCCAAACTGCCGGAACCCGGAGTGCCACCGGACACCTCGATGGCGTCGATGCCTGCGTAGCCGAGAGCGACCGCAAGCTTCGTAGAGTCCACTTCGGTTGTCGAGCCCTCCAAGAAATCGCTGCCGTTGAGCTTGATCAGCACCGGGAAATCGGGGCCGACAACGTCTCGAATCGCCCGGAAGACGTCCAAGGTGAAACGGCAACGATGGCTGATGCTGCCCCCGAACTTGTCACTGCGATGGTTGCGCAGCGGCGACAGGAACGACGCGAGAAGATAGCCATGTGCACCGTGCAGCTCGATGGCGTCGAAGCCCGCGTCGACTGCTCTGCGCGCGGCTGTGGCGAAGCAAGCGACGAGCTCCTCGATCCCCTCCTCGCTCAACTCTTCGGGGACCTCGGGATAACCAGGGCTCTCCAGGGCGCTCGGAGCGACCATGCGCTGGTTGCCGTTGGCCTGCCGAGTGGACTGCCCGCCACAGTGCACGAGCTGCGCGGCAACGGCGCCGCCCGCCCCGTGCACGGCCTCGACGATGCGCGCCAAGCCTGGGATGCAGTCGTCGTGGTCAGCCCCGAGCTGGCCAAGGTTCTGTCGTCCGTCTCGGCGCACATAGAGATAGCTCGAGATGATGAGGCCGACACCTCCAGCAGCGAGGTCTCGATAGAGTTCGACGAGCTCGTCGGTAACATGTCCCTGGTCGTCGGAAAGGCCTTCCCAAGTCGCCGAACGGACAAGCCGATTGCGGAGCTGCAGGCCGTTGATGAGATCTGTGGCATCAAAGAGGCTGGGCATGGCGACATCCTTGTTGGTCGTCGTATGGGATCGCAGAACACGTATCCCATTATTCAGTGGGCTCGCGCCAGTGTTCCGGCCGACCCAAATCACGACCGGGCGACGCCATGTCTCGGGCACAGAAGCGCTGCGCGACTAGTGGAGCGTCCGCCGCTCGTCCCCTCGCCGATCGCTCGAGCGCCGGTCGACGATGCCCCAGTTGAGCAAGATCGCTCCAAATTTGTCGTTGTCCCGGCGTCGGCGCTCGCCCGTTCGACGCTCGCTCCGACAGCGGCGATCGACTTGTTTGGGTCTCCGGCGCCGGCTCGTCACCGTCGGCGCGAGCTCGAGACTCACGGCCAGCGGCAATAGCTCTCCATCCAACGTCAACAGTCCGCTGAGCGCGACCACCATGGCCAGCGCACCACAAAGAACAGGGGCTGACCAACCAAACTCCGCTGGCAGGTGCACGGCCGCAACGCCCAGGAAGACGGCCACGACCATCAGCGCGGCTCCCAAACGAATCTGCAGCTCTTGGTTAGGATCGACGAGCGCGTTCTGGTTCATGATGCCCTCTCCCTTGCCTACATCTCCTACATGTAGGCCAACTATTACCTTCGGCCATGGGCATGTCAATACTGATCGCCCTTTCCCCACAGAACGTAGGGCTTGACGGGGACAGGACACCTGAGCACGATCGGATTCTATTGCCTCGCAACCACGACCGATTTTGCGCGTTATTTCAAAGGGTTCTACCATAGGGTCATCTCGAGGACATCCTCTCCACGGTGCGGCCCTCCATCCTGATTGAACCCGAGGCGCTGGCTGCCGCGGACTTCGGTCAGACCTGGTGCAGCGGCGAGGAGGAGTAGGCAACCGGCTCGCCATCGTGCGTCCCATGATGCAGTGGCAAGGCGGGGATTGCAGGTCGAAGACAGCCCGCAGAGCGGCGCTCGCTTCGTCCTTCGCTTCCAGCTTGCTGAGCAGGGAGCCAGCCCGTCAGAATCGCGTCGATCATCGACCTGAAATTCGGAGGGCCCCATGACACCCCGCACCGCCATCGCCACCTGTCCCCTCTGCGAAGCCAACTGCGGCCTGAAGGTCGAGCTCGAGGGCGAGTCCATTCGCAGCATCCGTGGCGACGACGAAGACCCCTTCAGCCGAGGTCACCTCTGCCCCAAAGCCACGGCGCTGGGCGACCTGATGGACGACCCCGATCGGGTCCGGCACCCCCTCAAGAAGCGCGGCGAGTCCTGGGTCGAGGTGCCCTGGGACGAGGCCCTCGACGAGGCCGGGAGCCGCTTGGCCGCCATTCAAAACGCCCACGGTAAGAACGCCGTCGGCCTCTACTTCGGCAACCCGCTGGCGCACAACTACGGCGCCTCGCTCGCCCTGCCGCTCGTCATCGCCTCGCTCAAGACCCGCAACCTCTTCTCCGCCAACTCGGTCGACGGCCTCGCCCGCTTCTACGCCTCCCGACTCCTCTACGGCAACGGCCTCGTCCTGCCTGTCCCCGACGTGGACCGCACCCACTTCATGCTGGTCTTCGGCGCCAACCCGGCCGTCTCCAACGGCAGTCTGATGACCGCCCCTGGAATGCGACAGCGTCTCAAAGACCTGCGCGCCCGGGGCGGCAAGCTCGTCGTGGTCGACCCGCGACTCACAGAAACCGCTCG
>PFUG01000322.1 GCA_002789955.1 Deltaproteobacteria bacterium CG_4_9_14_3_um_filter_63_12
GTCGAAGCCGCCGACGAGGTAGAAGCGGTCGATGCCGGTCTTGGCGAGGAGGTTGAAGAGGTCGTCGTCGAGGTGCAGGATCATGGGCATGCTGATGCCCAGGTAGCTGAAGCGCAGCGGCAGGCCGCCTTGCTGCAGCTCCAAGCAGAGCTCGAGGAAGGTGCGGAACTTGCGGCGCGCGCCGTAGGCGAAGGTGACCGAGGTGTCCTCAGTGAACGAGATGAGCTTGCCTGCCTCGGTGAGCACCTTCATCGTGTAGATGAGGTTCTCGTCGGACTGAAAGCGCATCTTGCGACCGAGGTGAATCGGCAGCACGCAGGCGTCGCATTGCATGGGACAGCCGCGCGAGAGCTGCAGCGGATAGTCGTCGGGGTGGTGGCCTTCGCGCTCGGCGCCCAGGTATAGGTCGAGGCGCGGCGGCGGGTAGGTGCCGAGCTCGCCGCCTTCCCCATGGTAGCGGGGTTTGAGCTGCCCCTTCTCGATGTCCTCGAGGAGCTGGGCCCAGACGGGCTCGCCTTCGCCGATGACCAGCGAGCTGACGTGGGGCGCCACTTCGTCGGGCATCATGGACGGGAAGATGCCGCCGGCGACCACGGTTTTGCCGCGCTTGAGGAGCTCGTCGCAGAGCTCCATGCCGCGCGTCGCCGCAGGCGTGAAGAAGGAGAGGGCGTAGACGTCGGCCTCGGTGTCATAATCGAAGGCCTCGACGCGGTCGTCGAAGTAGGCGATTTCGTGTCCGTCGGGGGTCGTCGCGGCCACGTTGGCGATGCCCATGCTCGGGGGCCCGAGGTACTCGTTCGCAGGGACGAACTCTTTGAGCTCGGGATGTGAGTCGGCATGCCGTTCGAAATTGGGGTAGATGAACGCGATCTTCACGTCGTCTCCGTTTGGGGTGTATCGTCGGGCTTGCGCACGACCGATGCTCGCATCGCCGCACATGCAGCCTACCAGGCGACCCGATGAATGTGTCATGCAGAGAACTGGCCGAGCGCGACGCCCACGACACCCATTGCCCCGCTAGGCGGTGAGGGACCTGGAGGTCGCGCGTCGAACGCGGCTCGACCAAGAAAACGAAGGCAAGAGGGTTCAAGGGGCCATGGGAGCATCCCGTTCCAAGCCCGCCCCGCAAAACGAGGAGCTATTCCTCGAGGTTCTCGAGCAGGAATTTGACGACGTCCTTGACCGTCTTGATGGCCATCACTTCGTCCATGTCGGGATCGATCTCGTACTCTTCGCTCAACCGCGACATGAGCTCCATCTCTTGCAAGGAGTCCAAGCCGAGGTCGTCGCGCAGACGGTCGCTGCTCTCGATTTCCGCGACGTCCACATCAGTGAGCTCGGAAATCACTTCTTTGACCGAATTCTGCAAAGCTTTTTTACTAGTGGGCATGATCACCTCCGTTGACAACGGGCATGTGTAAAAGTCGGGCACCTCGTTGGCGCTTGTGTCAATCGTATCGAGTGGGTTGCGTTCGCTTCCGACCACCGACCTCGCTCACGGCGAGCGGTCGACGTGCCTAAGCGCGTGATTGGGGACCCTACTACTGCAATCGGGCCAAGAACCCAACCTGGTTGTGAACGAGCGCGTCTAGGCGACGTCGTCGGCTTTCAAATACCCGTTTTGGCCATACCACTCCCGGGCCTCGTCGAGGGTCTGCAGCAGCCCAACCGGGCTGGTGCCGAGGACCTCGCGGGTTTTGGAGTCGTCGACGAATTGTCCGTGCACGACGACGTCGACCATCTCGCGGGTGAGCCTGGGCCGGCCGCGCCCCGACTCGAGGCAGCGCCGCTCCTCGCTCTCGGCCAGGGCGTAGCCCTCCTCGGCGGACAATTGTCGCGCGGGCATGGGCACGCCATAGCGTTGCGACATTCGCTCCAGCAACTCCGCGACACGCACGTTGTGGCCCGCGACGATCAGCCGCGAGTCGGGCGCCCGCTCCAGCGTCGCCGTGGCGATGCTCGCCCGCGCCACGTCTTGGGCGTCGACGATGTTGATGTCTCCATCGACAAAAAAATCGAGCTTGCGCGAGGCCATGCCGAGCACGAAGAAGCCCGTCCCTACCTTGTAGTCATAGCGTCCCATGCAGCCCGTCGGGCAGAGGATGCGCACGTCCTGTCCGGCCGCCTTGGCGCGCTCGGCGGCGGCCTCCATGGCGACCTTCACCGCGAAGTAGGTGCTGCCCTCGGGCACCGCGGCCACCCCGTCGGATTCCCGGGCTGGACGGCCGTTTGCGGGTCTGGCCACGCTGACCACCGAGCCCAAGTAGACGACCTTCGCCACCTTGGCCCGCTCGGCGGCGTGTAAGGCGCGCTCCAGGCCAGCGACGGCGTTGGCGACCTGTCTCTCGGTGTCCACCGAGTAGCGCGGATAGTGCCCTGCAAAGACAAAAACCGTCTCTCGCCCCCGCATAGCCTCGACCAGCGAACCCTCGTCCTCGAGGGTGGCCTGCACCAGCGGGACCTTGAGCCGACGCGCGAAGATGGTGTTGCTCGAGCGGCGCCGCGAGCAGACGACGCGGTGGCCGCCCGCCTGCAGCGCCTCGATCAGGTTGAGCCCCAAGAACCCCGTGCCACCGAGCACCAGCGCGTCGAGTTTCTCGCTCATGGCTCGCTGGCCGTTTCGACGTCTTTGGCGGCTTGTACGCCCCGCAGGTACGCCGACCGGGTTTGCTGCCGAAGCTTGCGCCCGTCGAGGTCCCTCACCAGCGTCCCGCTCCCCACCCAGACGCACACATCGGAGCGAATCCCGAGGTGGGCGAGCAAGGCGGTGTCGAGGGTCTTGGTGCGCTCGCGGCTGTCTTGCGCGCCGACCTCACTCTCGATGAGCAGGACTAGGTCTTCGGTCCCGGCCTCGGCGTTGGGGACCGCGAACGCGACGAGCGACTCGGTCTCGATGCCGAGGATCTGGGCGGCGACGTCCTCGAGGTCTTCTGGGTAGGTGTTGCGGCCGCGCTTGATGATGAGGTCTTTGCTGCGTCCGACGATGAAGAGCTCGCCGTCGGCGATGAAGCCCAGGTCGCCGGTGTGCAGCCAGCCGCCCTGCAGCGCGGCCGCGTTTTTGGCCTCGTCGCGCAGGTAGCCGAGCATGGCGCTGGGGCTGTCGATGACGATGGAGCCCACGCAGCCCTCGGCCAGCTGCTGACCGTCGGCGTCGACGATGGCCACCGCCTGGCCAGGCAAAGGGACGCCGATGGAGACGAAGCGGCCTGTGGGTGGCTCGAGGGCGGGCGCGTGGGTCGTGAGCGCGATGCTGTTCGAGTCCTCGACGCGCCAAGGCGCTTCTCGCCTGGCGATGGTGACGGCGAGGCTGTTCTCGGCCAGGCCGTAGGCCGGCCGCATGGCGTCTTTGCGGAAGCCGGCCGCGGCGAATTTGTCGACGAAAGCCTCGGCGGCCTCGGGGTCGATGGGCTCGGCGCCGTTGAGGGCGACGCGCCAGCGGCTCAGGTCCATGCCTTCCATCTGTTTGTCGCGAATGCGCCGCACACACATGCGGTAGGCGAAGCTGGGCGCGGCCGAGAGGGTGACGCCGAGCTCCGAGATGGCTTGCAGCCAGAGCTGGGGCCGCAGCAGGAAGGACTCCGGCCGCATGTAATGGGTGGGATAGCGCCAGTAGAGGCTGACGAGCAGCGCGCCGACCAGTCCCATGTCTTGGAACAGCGGCAGCCAGCTCAGTCCGACGTCCTGGGGGCCCAGCCCCAGCGCGACGCCGATGCCGTAGACGTTGGCGAGCACGCCGCGCTGGCTGAGCATGACGCCGTGGGGGGCGTGGGCGGGGCCGGAGGTGTATTGCAGGAGCGCCAGGCCGTCGGGGTGGGCGCGGTCGAGCACCTCGGCGTCGTTATTTCCTGCCTCGTCGAGGCGCTCGCTGGCGAGGATCGCGGCGAGGGATTCACAGCGCTCGGTCAGGGGCGCGACGAACTCGCAGAGGCCTTGCAGGGTGATGAGCGCCTTGGCCTGGCAGTGGTCGACGACCTTGGCCAGCCCTTCGAGATAGACCTCGCGCTCGTCGCCGCGGGCCAGGAAGGGCGCAGGGTAGGGGACCGGCACGGCGCCCACGAGCTGCACGCCGAAGAAGGCCCAGGGGAACTCGGGCCCGGTGGGCAGCAGGACGATGACCGGGTCTCCGGCTTTGAGGTCTTGTGTGCCGAGGGCCCGAGCCACGCGTCGCGCGCCCTGCCAGGCCCCTGCGAAGCTGAGCGTCACGTCCTGCGCGCCGCCGTCCATGAAGCGCGCAAAGAGGGCGTCGCCCTGGCGGCTGGCGGCGTCGGCGAGCAGCGCGGGGAGGGTTTGGAACGTTGGTGTGCAGGGGAGTGGGGAGCGAAGCAGGGCGGGGGCGTGGGTCATGGCGTCCTCGATGGGTCACGAGCGGTTGGGCGCTCGTTTCGAGAATGGAAGCGGGGACGTCTATCAAAAAACTCGGGGGGCGTACACCTTGGAGGGGGACCGGTAGGCCGAGGAGCGAGGGAGGAAGGCGACGCCGCAGATGGGGTATTTCCGGACGGGCACTAAGGGTCTGCCGGAGAATACGTGGAGCGTTTTTGTCCCTAACCAGGACTTGGCGTTCGTGATGGAAGCAGACCCCAATCTCACCACAGA
>PFUG01000244.1 GCA_002789955.1 Deltaproteobacteria bacterium CG_4_9_14_3_um_filter_63_12
CGAAGATCGCGTTGGTCGGCAAGCCGCTCGCGGTGCTGAAGCTGCTCGGAATGGCGTGGTACGCCCGAAAGGTCAACCAACTTCCGTCGACGAGGACAACTCGGGCGCGCGCAGCCATTGGTTTACTCCTTGGATTCTCCAGGATCGCCGCCCTTCTCCTTCAAGATAGCGGCGTGGAGATCTGCCGGTCGTGGCCTCGAACGGCGGCGTCTCGGACGGCGCTCGCCGTCAGGTTTAGCGGCGTTTGGCACGCGAGCGGTCGAAGACTCCGACGCGGACGCTGACTCCGCAGGCTCGGCGTCGGGCTTGGCTGCCGGACGGGGTTGTGCTGGCGGCCTCGGCTCGCGCGGTGTCGCGGCTCTCGGTTCCGCTGCGGGCTCGGCCTCTGGAGCCGGCTTGCGCTCTGTACGACGCGCGATGGCAGCCTTCGGCTCCTTCGGCTCCGCTGCGGGCTTGCGCTCCGCTTCAGGCTTGGGCTCCGCCGCAACCTTGGGCTCCGCTGCGGGCTTGGGCTCCGCTGCGGGCTTGGAGTCGGCGCGAGGGGCCATGGCTTCTGGCTCTCTGCGAGGGGCCGCAGCCGGTTTGGCTTCGGTTCCTGCAGTCGCCTCTCTTTCCTCGCTGTCATCGGGTCGGCGGCGAGGGCTACGGCGGCGGCGGGACCTGGGCGCTGGACCGTCCCCTTCGAGCTCTTGCTCGGAGTGATCACGGGGGCGCGGTTCTTGTTCGGAGCGAGCGGGGCGCGGCTCTTGCTCGGAGCGAGCGCGACGCGGTTCTTGTTCGGAGCGAGCGCGACGCGGTTCTTGTTCGGAGCGAGCGCGGGCAGGGCCACCGACCTCAGCGCCCTCAATGTCCTCTCGGGTGCGTCGGCGTGTTGGCGGTTCTTTGACCGACGAGGGCCCCTCGACGGCCATGGCTGCGACTTGGGCGAGGGATTGGCTCGCTGCGGCTTCGCTGCCCTCAGGGGCTCTACGCCCGCGGCCTCGACGTGAGCGACTGCGATGTGGCCTGGCCGGCTCGCCGTCGGTCGACTCGGGCCCATGCCCTGCTCCTGCCTCGCGACCTGGCTCTTCTTCGTCAGTGTCGACGCTCGGCGCGGCTTGCGGTGCGGGTCTGCTGCTGCGGGAGTCTTCGCTGCGGGGAGGGCGCTGGGCAGATCGAGGACGCTCGGGCTGTGGCGTAGCGAGGTCCTCGTCCTCGTCTTCGTCCCGGCTCGACGTCCCGTCTGCGGCGTGCTCGTCGCCCTCTTCTGCGGGGAACTCTCCGTTGGCCTGCATCCCTTCGCTTTCACCACGGCGGCGACGACGACGGCGACGGCGACGAGCCCTCGGCACCTCTATGGGGGCGTTGTCCTCGGCGGGCTCAGGAGCGCTGTGAGTGGCATCCACGCCAAAGGCGTCATCGAAGGCGTCGTCGTCTGCCTCGTCGGCAAACGCAGCGGCGCTGACAAAGCCGTCGAAGCTCTGGTCGCCGTCGTCGTCTTTTTCCGGGAATTCTTCGGGGAGCTCGTCGGCGGCGAAGACGTCTCTGCCGTCCTCTTCGGCGTCGTCATAGAGGTGGTCGATGGACTCCATGTCCTCGTCCTCGCCCTCGCCCTCGAGGACGTCGTCTTCGTGCTTGGCGATCTCGAACGGGTCTTGAGGTTCTGGATGAGCGTCGTCGAGCTTGGTGGCGGCTTGGATCTGTCGAATCTCTTCGTCGCTGCGCAGCACCCACTCGATGGACTCTTCCGAGCGGGTGACCCCAGGCGTCGACAGGATCTCGATGTTGATGGCGTGCTCGATCTCGAGCACCGTCAGCTGATGCCGACGTTGATTCTGGATGTGCTCGGCGACCTCTGGGTGGAGCTTGATGCGCACCCCCTTGATCTTGCCTTGTGCCGCCTTGGCTTCGATGCGACGCAGGAGGGAGAGGCCGACCATCTCGATGCTGGGCACGTGACCGGAGCCGTGGCAGGTTGGGCAGGCCCGGTGCGTGCGCACCTGCAGGGACTGCTTGATCCGCTGTCGGTTGATCTCGAGCAGCCCGTTGGGGCTGATGCGCCCGATCTTGAAGCGGGCCTTGTCGCTCTTCATGCCATCGCGCAGCGCCTTCTCGACGTCGCGTTGGTGAGCTGAAGAGCGCATGTCGATGAAGTCGACGACGGTCAACCCGCCGAGGTCTCGCAGACGAAGCTGACGCGCGACCTCGAAGGCCGCCTCCATGTTCGTGTGGTGAGCGGTCTCGTCTTGGCTGCCGCCCTTGGTCGAGCGCGCCGAGTTGACGTCGATGGACGTCAGCGCCTCGGTCGGGTCGATGACGATCGAGCCGCCGCTCGGCAGGGTGACTTTGCGTTTGTAGATCTGCTCGATCTGGGCTTCGAGTCCGAAACGGCTGAAGAGCGGGACTCGGTCCTCGTACAGTTTGAGCTTGGACACGCTGCGCGGCATACAAGCGCGCACATACGCCAACGCCTTCTCGAAGCAGACTCGGTCGTCGATGAGCACCTCGTTGATGGTGGCATCAAAGAAATCGCGCATCGCGTGGACGATGAGATCTTGGTCGCCGTAGAGCAGCTTCGGAGTTCTGCCCTTCGAGTGCTCGTCGAGGACGCGCTCCCACAACCGCACAAGCGCGTTGGCGTCGCGGTTGATCGTGGTCTTGGTTTGGTCCAGCGCGTTGGTGCGGACGATCGACCCGAACCCTTCGGGCAGCGTCAGCGACTTTGCTTTCTCCTGCAGCGCCGCGCGGGCTTCGTCATCGACCTTGCGCGACACGCCGGATTTCGCGTCGACGGGGCGCAAGACCAAGTATCGCCCTGCGATGCTGATGTTGGTGGTGAGCTGGGCGCCCTTCTGCCCCTGGGCATCCTTCGTTACCTGGACGAGGATTGACTTCCCCTTCTCCAGGACCTCATCGATGTTCGGCCGGCCGCTGCGGGGCTTTCGATGGTAGGCCTGATGAACGACGTCACCGATGGACAGAAACCCGTCGCGGGCGGCGCCGAAATCCACAAACGCCGCGTTCAAACTGCGAGCTAGGTTCACCACCACACCGCGGTAGATGTTTCCTCGCTTCAGTCCAGACTCGGCGGCTTCGATTTCGTATTCTTCGAGTATTTTCCCGTCAACGACGGCAACGCGCAGTTCTTCTGAGCGTTGCCCATTGATCATCATTCTTCTTGTCAAAATTTGTCCTCGTTTCGAGGCGCTCGTGCGCGGCGCTGCCGCTCCCTCTCCACACACAGAAGCTTCCCGTTGCACGTGCTCGCGCTCCAGCGCGTCGAGCAACGTTTCGCTCGTAGCGGCGCTCATCGACAGGCTGGACGAGCCGGCACGTCGGGGAAAGGTGGGTCGCAACTCCCTCCGTTCTTCCTGAACGGGTGGGTTGCGCTCTAAACTTCTAAACTGCGGTCTCAAAGGGGCTGTTTTTCCTGCCGAGCTCCTAGATTATGTTGGGTGGCCCTTCTGGGGCCGAGGTGGAGGGTTCGACGCGTGCGGTTCTCAACGTCTCGAGACGGGTTCTGCGACGTGTCGTCAAAAAGCAGTTGCTTGGCCTTAACCGATCTAGGCCAAAGTGGGAAGCTTTCGGGTACGCTCGAAGCACGTTTCCCAGAAACCGGATGGCGCTTCGTAACCCCGTGCCCTTTGTACGCCTCGATCGCGAATACGGCCCAGCGCCAACTGCACTTCTCACGGGCCCCAGGAAGCACCTTCTCCTTAGCCCACTTCCACAATGCTGCCCGGCAGCTCCAGAGTGCCACCCAACCACTCGAGCTGCGCCCTGTGCTCTGGCTCGCCGAGCCAGAACGACTCGAGCGCCAGTGCAGGGACGCGAGGTGGCGCGCTTCCTGGCAGCACTAGACCCAGTCTATGGACCGCGCCAACCCGATAGCTGTGGGCTTGCCAGCACGCACCTGGCTCCTCGCCTTCGTGCACCTGCAACTGCAGCGCATCGGCCGCTTTGAAGGTATAGGAGAAACTCCCCAATGGAATCCCCAGCCCACGGCCACGCGCTTTGATGTAAGCCTCTTTTAGCGTCCAGATGCGAAAGAAACGCTCGCGGCGCTGCTCGACCGGGAGCGCCAGCAACGCCTTGGACTCCAACGGCGAAAAAAATCGGCGCGCGAGCTTCTCGAGGTCGCTCTTGCGTTCGAGCGTCTCCACATCGATCCCCACCGCGCCGGCCTCGGTAATGGCGCAGGCGAGCAAACCTTTGGTGTGCGAGAGGTTGAACTGCAGCGCTGGCGAATCGTCCGCCAGCGCTGGCTTTCCGTAGGGGCCGATGACGAACTGCCAATCCTTGGGCAAACAGGTCGGACAGTGGCGGGTCAGCGCGTGCCGGAGCAGAAATCGACCGGTGACGAAATCCCGGCGCGCCCCAGCGTGCCCAAAGCGCGCCGCGCGCTCGCGTTCGTCGTCGCTCAGCGGTGCCGCGAGCTCGTCGAGGACCGCCTTCGAGACCGCGGCGTTGGAGTCGTAGAGAAAGATGGAGACGAGGTTGGTCATGGGGCCAGGGGGGAAAAGGATGGCGCGCAGAGACGTGTGACCAAGCCGAGATGTCCAGCGGTCAGCGGCCTGTAAAAGAAAGTCGGGTTGTCGAGCGCTCGGGCCTGACGTATAGGAACATCCTCTCGACCGAGGACCGCCATGACTGCCCCCAAGCCAGCCCCCCCTCTCAAACCGACCCCCGTCGACGTCGCGTTGAAGCTCTTCGGCGACGTGCGCGCTGGCGAGGGCTTCGGCGTCGTGCTGATGTTGCTCAACATCTTCATCATCCTCGTCGCATACTACCTGATCAAGACCATCCGCGAGCCGCTGATCCTAGTCACCGCCGTCGACGGCAAGGCCTCGCTCTTCAAAGGGCCAGAAGGTAAGGCCTACGCTGCGGCCGCCCAAGCGCTCGTGCTGATTGGCTTCGTGCCGCTCTACGGCTGGTTTATGTCCCGCGTCTCCCGACGCAAGCTCATCATCGGCGTGCCCCTCTTCTTCATGGCTTGTCTGGAGCTCTTCTACCTCGGTGCGCTGGCGCAGGTCCCCTTCTTGGGCTTCGTGTTCTATGTCTGGGTCGGCATCTTCAGCCTCGCCATCATTGCCCAGTTTTGGTCCTACGCCAACGATCTCTACACCCGGGAGGCGGGCGATCGCCTCTTCGCCATCATCGGGATCGGCATGAGCGTAGGCGCTCCAGTCGGCTCCTATGCCGCGGTCTTGCTCATCGAGCGAGCGAAGATGTCTCTCTACTCCATGCTGCAAATCAGCGCCGGGCTGCTGGGGCTGCACATGCTCCTGTTGCTCGCCGTCGAGCACCTGCCGAGCAGCAGAGCCCCTAACCCAGAGCGGACCGCCCGCGCCAAGGTCAGCCGCGCCGAGGTCGTGAATGGCTTCAAGATGGTCTTCCAGCACCGCTACTTCCGCCTCATTGCGCTGCTGCTCATCTTGCTCAACTTGGTGAACACCACGGGGGAATACATCCTGAGCGAGGCCGTGACGGAGGCCGCCAAAGCCGCCGTGGCCGCGGATCCCAGCCTCGACATGGGCGCCTTCATCGGAGCCTTCTATGGGCGCTTCTTCTCCGTCGTGAACATCGCCACCATCGCGATTCAGGCGCTGGTGGTCTCCCGCCTGGTCAAATGGTTCGGAATAAGGGGGGTGCTCTACGCTTTGCCCATCGTCGCCTTTGGCGTTTATGGGTTGATCGCCGCTGGAGTAGGTTTCACCGCGACACGGTGGGCCAAGACCGCGGAGAACAGCACCGACTACTCCGTCATGAACACGGCGCGCGCGATGCTCTGGCTTCCCACGACGCGAGAACAGAAATACGTCGCGAAGCAAACCGTGGACACGTTCTTCGTTCGCCTCGGCGACTTGGCCTCCGCTGGGTTAGTCGCCGTGGGGCTGCACTGGCTGAGCTTCGGTCCTCGCTCGTTTGCGGTCGTCAATCTGGTCATCATCTCTTGCTGGGTGGGGGTGGCCTTCTGGGTCTACCGAGAGTACAGGCGACTCGCCATGGCGCACGCCCTCGAGGCGCATCCAGAAGGCGATGTTGGCTCGCTCCAGCCCCCCAAGTGAGACTGCGCGCTCCATGCCAGTGCTCCAAATAGAGCCAGACTCATGCTGTGTCTTGAGCACCGCGCTCGCTCGAAGACTCGCGCGGTCGGAGCTGCAGAAGACCGCAGAACTTCTTGGTCATGCACGCCATGGCACCCAACGTTGCAGGCGTCATCGGTTCCGCTGCCGCCGCCGGCGGGTTGTTGGCCACGTTGCCTAATCGACTCTTTCACCCGTGAAACGGATCGGATTTCGCTCGCTTCCCGGCACGACACTCACTTGACGCAAGTGTGCGCTCACTCGAAGCGAGTGAGCTGGAGTGCCTGCGTTCGCGATCGTTCGACGAACTCTGTTGCAGGTCGATGGCGTGAACGTTATGTTGAGGCACGTACTCGCGCCTACGTTGTCCCACTGAGACAGACGAAGCCCGCTCTGCAATGACGAAACAGCGACAACCAAACGAGCGTGCAGGGTCGTCGATGGCGCTGGACCTAGACCCTTCGATGTTGTCACTGGACCTCGACAATGAAGGGGGCGACCCCCTGTTGGGTGAGCAGAGCGATTGCCAGCAGGACCCCACTGGCACCTGTCGGTTGGCTGAGTTGGCGCGTGTCGCCCATGATCTCAACAACCTGCTGACCGTCGGCTTGGGCCGTGTACAGGCAGCGTTGGACCTGGACAGCGTCGAGCCGAACGCCCGGAAAGAGCTCAAAGTCGCCGCCCGAGCCATCCGCCAAGCACAGAAACTGAGTCGACGTCTGATGGGCTCTGCCGTCGCGGTCGAGAGCGACGAACCCGAAGCCATCGATGTGGGCGAGCTGCTCAGGGAGGTTGGGGAGTTCCTGCTCGACTCCCAAGGTGTCACCTGGGAAATCAAGGCCGGAAAGGGCGTAGAGATCCTGGCGGATCGCAGCGAGATCTTCCGGATGCTCAGCAATCTGGTGCTCAATGCCCGCGAAGCAACCGACTCCAAGAGAGGCCGAATCGTCTTGACCGCGATGCACCTCGAGAGCCTGACGCCAGGCCGCGCCCCAGTCGTGCGTGTCGAGATACGCGACAACGGCTGCGGGATTCCAGAACCGCAGCTCAACAACATCTTTGACGCCCGGTATTCGACCAAGGCAGGCGGCTCGGGGCTAGGCCTCGATGTCGTGCGTCAGGTTGTGAAGCGCTGCAAGGGCACCATCGACGTGGACTCGAGGCTGGGCGAGGGGACGACCTTCACCTTGCTGCTGCCCGGCATCGAGCGTCAGGAGATCACTCGACACCGAGTCCTGCTCATGGACGACGATCGCGACGTTGGACAGGTCATCAGCGCCATGCTCCGCACGTTGGGTTTCGACGTCGAATATGCCCGCTCCTCGATGGAGGCCGTCGACCTGTGCCGCGCTGCGGTCAATCGAAATGCCCGCTTCGACCTCGCGATTCTCGACTTCCTGATCCCAGGCGAGCTCGGTGGGGTCGAGACGATACCTCTCTTGCTCGACCTTGATCCCAACATCTCGGCGCTCGTCTCCAGTGGCTACACCTCTGACCCTATCGTCAACGAGTATCAGAGCCACGGCTTCGCGGGATTCATCGCGAAACCCTACGACCTGAGCGAGCTGCGCTCGGCCCTCGACGAAGTGCTCGAAAGCAGCGCAACTCGGGGCAAGACCTCCGAGCGGCGCGGACGGCCTTGAGTCTCGACATCGAGGCCAGCCCTGCGGATTCGCCGACTCAGTACGCGCGCACAGACCGCATCGCTTCTGGCCGCCTGTGGAGAGGCGTGGCCATGTTTGGGTTGCCGATGGTCGTGGGGATGGTGCTCTACGGCGCCTTCAACCTCATCGACATGTTCATGCTCAGCCGTTTGGAGAACGCCGCTCAGGTCCTCGCCGCCCTCGGCGTCTGCGACATGGTCTTCGCCTTGGCGTCCATCGTCGCGATGGGCATCTCCAACGGCTCGGTCGCCCTCATCGCGCGCCGCGCCGGTGAGGGCGATCGAGAAGGGGTGCGAGAGGCCGCCTGGCAATCGCTGCTGTTGATGACTTTCGCCTCCGTCGCAGTCGGTCTGGTCGGAATCCTAGGCGCCAACTGGGTCGCCACGGATGTCATGCAGATGAAGGGCGAAGTCGCTCGGCTTGGCGGGGATTACCTTCAGGTCATGCTGGGCGGAGCGTTCTCGATGTTTCTGCTTCTGCAGGTCACCGCCATTTTGCGAGCCCTCGGGCACGCCCGCTCCGCGGCGTCACTGTTGGTGGCCGGCAACGCGCTCAACGTCTTGCTCAACGCCGTGTTGATCTACGGCACCGGTCCGCATCCGGACATCTTCGCTTGGGCCGGGCCCGTCGCCGAGGTCTTTGGCGTGCCGCGCCTCGGTATGGTCGGCGCAGCCTGGGCCACGCTCATCGGCAGGACCGTGCCGGTGATCGCTGGCGCAGTCTACCTGACGGCTCTGAAAGATGGCCTCCCCCTGAAAGCCTTGCAGCTCAAAGTCCGCTGGGCGCTCATCCGCGAGCTTCTCCGGCTCGGCTGGCCGTCCGCTGCGCAGCTCGTGTTGCGGGTCGGCGTGGTCCTGGTCTTCTTGAGTCTCGTCGCGGCGAGCTACACCTCGCAACAGGACGCCACCGTCCTCACCGCCTACAGCATCTGCTTGCGCCTCGAGGTGATGGTGCTCTTCATGTCGCTGGGTTGGGGCGCCGCGGCGTCGACCTACGTCGCCATCAGTCTCGGGGCGAACCGTCGAGCGCGTGCAATAAACGCAGGGTTCGTCGCCGCTCTGTGCAGCGTCCTGAGCGCGTTGCTCTGCGTCGCCCTTTTTCAGCTCTACGCCGAGTCGATCCTCGGGTTCTTCGACCCAAGTCCAGCAGTCGTCCACGCCGGGAAGACGTACCTCACGATCGTCGGCTGGAGCTACCTCGCCCTGGCGTTCGGGGTGGTGCTCTCCCAGGGGATGGCCGGAGCCGGGGCGACTCTATCGAGCTTCGTGTTGGACGCTTTGGTCCTGTTGAGTCTCGTGATTCCCGCTTCTCTGCTGGTGGTCCGAGGGCTCGGCCTCGACGTCGAGGTGCTGTGGGTCGTCATCGCCTCGGGCAACGTGTTGGCCGGAGCGGTGTACGGAGCGTACTTTCGACGAGGCACGTTTCTTGAGGCTCGCGTTTGAGGTCCTTGGGGGCTTGTTCGGAGCACGACCGATGGTCTTGGGCGACGCGGGCGACGCTCGGATTGCGCGCAGGGACGCGATAAGCAAGGAGCCATCGAGGAGATCGCGAACCGAGGTGCTGGTTCTGCAGACCCTGGACGTTGCCATGCAACCGTTGCAGCCCAGGGCGCAAGTCATGCTGCTGAGCGCTCATGACGAAGTGTGGCTCGTTGTGCTGCGGCAAGAAAACGAAGAGCGACGGCCTAGCAGCGGGCGGGAAGGTCCAACGTGATGCGGCATGATGTCGGCAGGGAGTGGTGCGACGTCTTCGCTCAGGGACAAGTTCCCGCGCGCTGCTAGGCCGTCGCGCGTGGTTTCTCGAGGGGCTCTTCGGTTTTGGGATCTCCAGACAGTGCGTCTCGACAATGTCTTACGGAGCGGGCCGAGGACAAGAAAGGGACTCGAAGATCGGCCGTTCAGCGGGCGGGAAGGTCCCCATGGTTGCCATAGCGACGCTAGCAGGGAGTGGTTCAACGTCGAAGCAAAATATTCTCAATGGGGACAAGTTCCCGCACGCTGAGCGACCGACCTTATCATCAGGTTAGTCAGGGGATCGGTCAGCGTCCGGGCGGCGTGACGCTTTGGTTTATGAGCAACGCTCGTGCCAAGCCCAGCCGCCCGGAGATTTTGTCAGCGACCGCCGACGGTCATGGGATCGCCCGTGTAGCCGAGGGTGGTGAAGTCGATGCCGCCGTTGTGGCAGTCAGAGCAGCCCAGGGCCTGCGCTTTGGGAGCGACCTCATGGTTGATGCTGAGGTACATCGAGGTGTCGACGAAGCCGAACGTGCCGCTGTAGGGGATGCCGGCGTAGTTCGCGCCTTCCTGCAGGGCCAAGGCCCAGTCGTAGGCCACCCAGTAGGGGTTGGGGCCGGCGCCCATCCCGAAGAGGTGGGGCGGGAGAACGACGTTGTTGACGGTGTCTGCGGGCTGGTTTCCGGTGAAGAACTTGAACGGGGTGATGCGTGCGTCCAGGTTGGTGATGTCCCCCTTCGGGCTGCCCATGTCGACGGGAGTGGTGGTGTAGACGTCGCCGAGCTGCATGCGGGTCGAGGTGCCATCGTACCACGCATAGGTCGGGCGAACATTCTTTGCCCAGATGAACTCGCCCTTCATTTTGTCGTAGTCGGGCTTGCCATTGGCGTCGTTGACGGGTGTGCGAGTGGCGTCCCCAGCAGCCTCCCAGCGCCAATCCATCTTGGTGGCTGCCTGCCTCGAGAAGGCCGGAATGTGGCAGGTCTGGCAGGCGACGTGGGCGGTGTGGCTGTCGAGGTTGGTGTTGTTGTGGACGGGGGCTGCGTGACAATCCGTGCACTTCACGCGTGGACCCTCCTCGACCGCGGACGGCAGCCCCGAGCCCGTGATCTTGTGGTTGTTCGACTTGTGGCACTCGGTGCATTGGAAGCCGAGCCGGCCCATGTGTACGTCGGTGTTCTCGTCAGGGGTGAGGAGCGCGGTGTAGAGGTCGCCCTGCTTGACGTTGTCCCCACCACCCGCGAAGAAGTGGCAGGTGCCGCAGTTGGCGCGGGTTGGGGGCGCGACGCTCTGAGCGGCGGCGACCAGATCGACTGCCGGATCGGGGAGGCCTGCCGTGGTCGGGGCCTTCTTGTACTGGCCTGAGCCGTCATGGCAGACCAAGCAGTCGATGTTGCCCTTGTTCGTGAAGTCGAAGTTCTTGTTGGCCCAGCCATACCCTGCGTGACATTGGGTGCAGCGGCCTTCGTTCGCGGCGATGGAGACACAGAAGCTGTTGATCGTGTTGGCCTTTCCGAGGTCGGAACCCGTCTCGTGGCCAGCGACGCCAGGGGTCGGACCCACCCAATTCCAGTGTGCGGTCATGAGGAAATCATTGGCTTGGCTGTCGTGGCAGCCGATGCAGGCCGCCGTGACTGCGGGACCCGACTCGAACGGCCCAGCCAGCTCGGTCAAGGTCGCGTGGTCGAAGGCTGGGTCGAGCTGGCAAGCACCGCTCACGCACAGATAGTGAGCCTGGCAGGCCGGCGTGCAGTCTTGCGGTGTGTCGGAAAGGTCCTCGGGAGTGTCGAGGAGCACGTCGGCAGGCGTGTCGGGGAGCACGTCGGCGGGTGTGTCGGGGAGCACGTCGGCGGGTGTGTCGGGGAGCACGTCGTCATCAATCTCTGCGGTCACATCTACGGCCAGATCGGCTGCATCTTCCGTCACTTGGGTGTCTGCCGTGTTCGTCTTTTTCTCATCGTCGTCGCAGCCCATCACCAGGGCCACCAACAATACCATGACGAACAACGCAATCCATCTAAAGCTAAAGCCATTCTTCATCACAACCTCCATTGATTCGAGGGCGAAATCCCTCGCCGGTCCATGAGCAATGCGCGGACCAAGACCAGCAATCTATTTCCCCTGCAAGACCGACACGACTAGCCACAAAAGTGCGCAAATCCTGCACACTTGAACGGCCATTCAGCGACTCTCACCGAACAGACATTTTTCAGCCTACCACTTACAGCCATATGAAATCATAAAACTATCCAACTTGACGTGAGTCAAGAGTCGAGTCGTCTCGCGACAAATTGACACCATTTCGCTCAAGTTAACGATTGGTTGAAACAGTTCGTCATTTGAAACAAAGACCGTTTCAGGTGATTCGAACGATTCCCTGAAATTCCAAATACTTGACGCAGGTCAAGAAGACCCTCCGAAGCACTCAAAAGAGGCTTGCTTGCAAGCGCCTACGGAAGTAGCTTGACCCCTCCCAAATCGAAGACCGGCGACCTCCCGCATTGCGGCCTACCGCACGGGAATCGCGCGTTTCGCGTGACGCCGAACAAGACGCAGCCCATCCATGCCTTCTCGGTCGCTACTGACCCAAGAGACATCGATGGCGATGGGGATCCAAGATGTACGAGCGCGAAGGAGCCACCATGGGTGAGAGAGGCAGCCGCAAGATTCCAGTGACAGAACGACAGTTCCTCTGGGTTCAGGACGATGACAAAGGCGAAGTCGTGCTGCACGTCGGCCCGACCATGGTCTCGCCAACCGCCGCAGACCGCGTCGTCATCAGCGACGGACGCGGCGGCTTCAGAGAGGACCGCAGCGGCCAACCCCAGATGATGGTGGCGCTCTCCGACGCACAGTACGCCGTGCTCATCAACCCCATCTCCGACCTCAAGGCCGACGATGGGCCCAACGGCAACTTCCGACCCGGCCGCAACGAATCGAGGCCGCTCAAGAACGGCACGCGCCACATGATCCCTGGGCCTTGCAGCTTCTACCTGCGCCCCGGACAGCGGGTCGAGGTGCGGGACGCTCACGAGCTCGCCTCCAACCAGTACCTCGTCGTCAAGGTCTACGGCGAGGTCGACAAGACCGCTCTGTACTACCCAATCACCGCCATGTCGGCGTCGATCACCACCGCCAACGCCGACCCGATCCGCACCCTGGGCACGCTGGACGACCCAGGCCTCACCCGCGGCCAACTCATCGTCATCCGAGGGCTGGACACGCAGTTCTACACCCCACCGACGGGCGTCGACATCGTGCCCGACCTGAGCATCGACGACGCAGGCAACCGGCTCACCGCCGCCGCTGCACGCCGTCTGCTGGCCGCCCAGAAGTCCGAAGCACCGGCGGAGAGTCCGCCCAGCTACGACTCCCCAATCGACGACGACGAGTACAGCCAAGAGCTCCTCGATGAAGCCAGCCTGATGGCCTCCGAGTCCGAGGAGAGCGTCTCCCCGATCATCGCCAAGGAGAAGCAAGCCAAACAAGCCGACCGCTTCGGCGGTGTAGAGCAGGCTGCACGAGCGCGTCACCAGGTCCAAACGGCCAGAGCCATGGCGCCCCCACCGCCTCCAGCGCCCGCGGCGCCCCCAGCTCCCCTCGCCGAAGAAGAGATCAAGGCTCTACTCAGCAACGACGTCCACCGAGAGGCCCTCAAACGAGAGGTCCGCAAGTCGCGTCTCGTCCGCGAGGCCGTGGTCCTAAGCGAGAAGGAGTTCTGTGTCGTCATCGATGCCGACGGGAAACGCCAGATCAAGATGGGCCCTGCCCGCGTCTTCCCTGGTCCCTACGACTCGTTCATGACCAAGGGCTCGGACAACCGCATCTACTACGCCTATGAGCTCCTACCGCAACGGGCGCTCTGGCTGCGCTTCATCTCCCCGATCACCCGCGAGAAGCTCGCCGGACGACTGCCCCGCGGAGTCGAGCTCGAGAAGACGGAGTACTTCCCTGGCGACGAGCTCATCGTCACCGGCATCAACACCTTCTTCTTCCCCTTCATCGAGGTGGAGATCCTGCACCCCCTCTCGGGCCAACCCCACTTCGGCAACGACCACTCCAGCATCTTCATCGAGGCCATCGGGCTCGACCAAAAGAGCGGCATTTACGTGCGTGACTTGGCCACCGGCGAGGTCCGCTTGGTGCGCGGCAAGCGCAGCTACCTAGTCGACCCCCGCAAGGAGGTCCACATCACGCGGCGAGTTCCAGCCGACGATTGGAACTTGTGGGTTGTCCCCGGCGAGCCCGAGAAGAGCACGAGAATGGACGTCACGACGCCCTGGGCGTTGTCCCTCAATGTGCCCCACAACACCGCCATCCTGGTGGCCTCGGCCGAAGGCCACCGCGTCGTGGAAGGTCCCTGCGTCGAGCTGCTCGAGTACGACGAGCGCTTGGTGGCGCTCTCCCTCTCCACGGGGCGCCCGAAGACCGACGAGCGCTGCCTTCGCACCTGCTTCCTGCGCACGGCCGGGAACGTCGTGTCCGACGTGCTGCGCATCGAGACGTCCGACTTCGTCAAGGTCGACATCCAGGTCGCCTACCGCGTGACCTTCGACGGTGAGAAACAGACCCGTTGGTTCAACAACGAGAACTATGTCGGCCTGATCTGTGACCACCTGCGCTCGCTGGTCCGTCGACAGTTCCGCCAGCTGCGTCTGGCCGAGGTCTGGCCAAAGGTTCCTGACGTCGTGCGCGACCTTATCCTCGGTGAGCGCACCGAGAGCGGCCGCAAGGGGCGGTTGTTCGAAGAGAACGGCATGTGGGTCACGGAGGTCGAGGTGCTGACGAGCCGAATCCTCGACGAGGAGATTGGCACTTTCCTCGAGAAGGTGCAGCGCGAATCGGTGTCGCTGCAGCTCAGTGATCGACAAGCGACGGAGCAGCTGCGCTCCGAGCAGCTTCGACACCAAATTGAAAGCGAACGCTTCACCATGCGCAGAGAGGCCGGGGAGCGCAAAGCGAACCTCGAGGCGCTGGTCCGCAAGCTGGGACACGAGGCGCGCCTGAGCGAGATTCAAAACGGCGAAGAGGCCGCCTTGGACAACGTCCAGCGCGTTGCACAGAGAGAGATGGCTGCCCTGCAGTCGACCATCGAGCGGGAGCACCTCGAGTCGCAAGCCGAGCGCACGAAACTCACGGCCGATGCCGAAGCACAGGTCTCCGCCAGCCGACTCACTCACGCCGAGGAGGAGGCCTGGCGCCGCGTCCTGACGACACTGGAGACCGAGATGATCGCGGCCCGCAGCAAGGCCCTCGTGGCCGAGCGCGAAGCGGTTCAACCCGCGCTCGTCGAGGCCCTGGCGGGCTTGGGAGACAAGGCTGTGCTCACCGAGGTGGCCAAGAACATGAACCTCATCAGCCTCTTCAAGGGCAAGGATGCGGCGAGCTTGTTCGCAGAGATCCTCGGGGGCACGAAGGTCGGACGAACCATCGCCACGATGCTGCCTGACAACGGCGACCAGACGGCCGTCGACGAGTAGACACGACTTGACACAAAGAAAAGGGCGGCCCACACCGGCCGCCCTTCTTCTTTGTGTTGGACTCGCTACTTCTGCTCGTCCTTGCGCTCGAAGGTGATCGAGCGGAACAAGGCCCGCAGCGTGCGCTCGGTGTCCGACTCCTGCAGCGACAGCTCGGCGATGCGCGTCGAGCGTTTGCCGATCTCGGTCTCGAGCTCGGAGGCCCGCTTCACCAGCTGGTCGCGCAGCGCCTTCGCCGAGTTCTCCTTGATGTCCTTGATGTCGGCCAACGAATTCGAGATGCGGCTCGCCTCGTCGGAGAGCTCGTACTTCTGTTGACGGAGGTCGTTGAGTTCCTCTTGAATCGAGTTGAGCTCCGCCCGCTTCTCGATGACCGTCTCGATCTGCGCCTTGAGCGCGGGGTCGAGCGCGTTCTCGGAGACCTGCAGCTTGAGCAGCTCCAAAGTCAGGTTCGAGTCCAGCGACAGCGTGCGGCGGACCGGAGTCACCTCACGCAACTTGAAGGTCGTGGTCTCGTTGGCCTTGAGCGTCACCGGAATGTAGTAGGCGCCAGCGGCTTGTTTGACATCCGCGGGCATGGGGTCGAGGGTCCAGCCCGCGCGAATGGGACGACGGATGACCGCCAAAACCTCTTCGGCTCGGTTGTTCTTGAGCTCGTAGCTCAGCGACGTCACACTCTTGAGCTCCGACTCGAGGTTGCCCCCGTGAATCTTCATGATCTTGGCGGCCTCTTCCTCTTCGAGCGTGCTGCTCTTGAGGGTGACCTCGGTGTCGATGGCAAAGGTCACATAGGCGATGGCGCCTTCTGCGGTGCGCGGCAAGAGCCCCTCGCCGATAAACGTGCTCTCGTTGTAGAGGGTGATGGGGCCGGGCTCGAGGTTGTAGCCACTGGCGTTCTTGAACTCGACCGCCCGATAGGGCTGCATGGCGTCGTAGTTGTAGTAGATCTCCGTGCGGAAGAGCACGACCTCACGCGCCTCGCCCTTGGCGTGCACCAGATTCACCAGCGCCGACGAGCGGTCGGGGACGGTGACCGGATTGGACAGGTCGTACTGGAACAGCGCACTGACCTCGGTGCCCTCTGTGGCGGCGACGAAGTTGGACTCGAATGCGTCGAGGTCCATGGTGGGAGCGGGCTCCGCTGCCGGGGCATCCCAACTGTCTCCACCGTAGTCTCCAGTCTCCTCGTCGAGTTCAGCCCAGCCGCCATACCCCGCCGCCCCGCTGGGTGCGGCCGTGTCAGATGGCTTCGCGTCCGGTTTCCGAGCGCGGGATTTGCTCTTTGTGTCCTTCCTGCTCTCCTCCTCGACCTTCTTCTCCGCCATGGCGTACGCCGATTCGGCTTTGGGGGGCGCGATGGCGACGCGCTGGTTGCGCGAGGTGAGGTCTGGCCGCGTCACGAACTGCGGCGAGTAGAGGTCGTAGACGAAGCTCATGGGCGTGCCGGCGACGAGCGCCATTTTCACGTCGTTCCAGTCGGAACCCGAGACGTTGTCGACCACGGCCCAACCTTGGAAGATGCCCTCCTCCTTCTCGCCCAAGACTAAGCGATAGGCGGGTTTCCAGATGGGCATGGCGACGATGTAGCTGAGCAACACCTGACGGGTCGCCGAGTCGGACATCCGAATCTTCAGCTCGATCGGCTTCCAGGTGCCCTCGTTCAGGCTGATGTCGAGGCTCTTCTCCAAGCCGACTTCGAGGGTGCGATCGTTCATCTTCATGCTCGTGATGTCGGCGACCTGAACGACCTGCAGCTGCCCGTCGTCCTGTTTGATCATCGTTCGCCAATCGGTAGCGCTGTTGCCGTGCTCGTCGATGACGTTGATGGTCTCGAGTCCAACGATGCGGCCCTCCACACTCGACTCGGCGCCAGTCTGCAGGGTCACTCGGGCGCCTCGGAACGCGCTCAACAACGCGATCAAACCTCCGTCGTCGCGAATCTGGGTCGGCAGCGAGGCGAGCTCGTCGACGGCCCTCTTGTCCACGGGCAACGAGATCGAGACTGGGCGCCCCTCACCCAAGTCGATGACCGTCAGAGACTTGAGGATGTCGTTGATCTGGTCGGGCCGAATACGCAGCACGATCTCGTCACCCTCGACAGTCCCGACACGCTCAAAATAGCCCACGCCGTTCTGGTAGAGCGCAACGCGGCTCACCGGCAGCTCGTCGGAGATGGCTCCCTCACCGAGGTAGGACTCACCACCCTCTTTCTTCTCGCGGTCTTTGATGCACCCGGACGTCAACAGGACGATCGCAATCAACCCCAGCCAAACTCGCCAGCTCATGGTCTGCCTCCCGTCTTGCAGCTCGTGCGCAGAGAGACCTCCGCGCTTGCGACCTGCTGGTTCTCGAGATGAAAACGTTCAGAGAGCGCGAGGGCTGGCCAGTGACGCGCCCTTCGCTCCCACAATTCGAACAGCGTGGGGGACCATGCCAGATCACGCGGTGAGAACCAACAGGTGCAAAGTGTAGGGTCGTGCCGCAGGTCGCTGGGGCTATTCGAAGAGTCTTTGAGGTCCACGATCGTGACGGCTCTGCGCAACCAACCCTCGCGCTGCTCGCTGCTCGCAGCGTGAACTTGTTCGAGTTGCACTGGAGATGGCGTAAACCCTCGCGCTTCGAGGACAACTGCGACTGCTCGAGTCCTTGCTCGAGTCCCTGGCCTAAACCTCGGTGGAAGTGTTTCTTGGCGAACTCGCTGTGATAGGTGATCTTGCCGCTTTGCATCAGGTCATCCAGTGCTCGCCGAGTCCGGCGACTCAAAAGCCACAGAGCAGAATGTCGTTGCAGTGTGCCCCTACCTCTGGGTCGAGTGCCGCGATGCTTTTCAGGGTTGTCGAGGCAGCCTCGAGGCTTCGGCGGTGTCTGGCCTACTCGCTCTACGCCGGAGGCATAGCTCCCAACGCGCTGATCGCCAAAGAGACGCCTCTACCGCAAGGACGATCGGGTTCTTGCCGGGGTTCGCTCCTGGCAGGCGCCCTCGGCCAGCGGACCGCCGGAGCCCACCTGGGGCGCGCTGCAGATTGCGGGCTACGAACGGCAGGAAGCGGTTGATCGGGTTGCGCCTGGCGGAGGCGACGGAGTCCACGGCGGTTGCCAACTGGCAGACCTGGCTCGGCGTCGATGCAAACGTGGAGAGCCTGCAGAATGTCGCCGAGGACCCAGGGACTGTCACGAACGACACAATGCTTGGCGCCGCATGGACGATGTTTGACCGCAACGAACTCGGGACCCTGAGGGATGAGCTAAAAGACCGCAAATCCTGGAGAGCCACGACAAATGTCGGCGCTAACTAAAGTGCAACAATGGAACTCCCGTTGATACTGGAAGCCTTCGGTCTCTCTCTCTTTGGCGATCAGCGCGTCGGGAGCGATGTCTCCGGCGTACATAGACTAGGTCGTTGGACGTCCGGACTAGTCGCGCTGGAGGTGCTGCGTGGCCAAGGTCGGGGCGGTGGTGACGTCAAAGCAGTCAAAGGCGACGGCTTGGACGTCGGGGACCAGGCCATTGAAGGATTGTTGGAAGTCGTGACGGGCAACGTCGCGCCCGTCGTCGGGTCGATGCGGCTGCCAGCGATGCCGGTCTGCAGGACGCCGTCGAGGCGAAGGACAGGGACACGTCGTCGCGGACTGTGGTGCTGTTGGGGTCGGTGAGCTCGTAGGCGAGCAGATTGCTGAGGCGGCGCTCGGCGCCTGGGGGCGTGCCTCTTTACTGTGTTGCGTAGGTGATCTTGGCGTCCACGGTCAACTGACGACTGGGTGCCGAAGGAGTTCGCGCGCGGAGTGGGAACCCTTCACTCTGTAAAGTATCTGTGACCT
>PFUG01000397.1 GCA_002789955.1 Deltaproteobacteria bacterium CG_4_9_14_3_um_filter_63_12
TGAAGGTGGCGGCGGGGGTCTTGACGCTGAAGGCGACCAACGCAGAGTCCGAGGCAGTCCCGGAGACCACCCATTGCAGACGCTCGAGATCGCCAGGAACGACGCCTAGGTCGATTCGTCCTCTCTCCTTCCAGAGCGCGGACGGGAAGGGGTGAAGCCAGCTTCCGTAGAACGCTGGGTGCTCGAGCCAGGTCGGGAACATCCGCGCGGCGGCCGCATCGGCGAGGCTGCTGGCCTTGATGAACTCGTTTGCGCCGAGCTCGGCCTCACCCCAAGGTCCCTCGCTGGAGACGGCGAGTGGCGTCACGTCGAGCGTGAAGAAGTTTCCGGCGGTGTCGAGTCCGCGCCCGGTCCCGAATCCAGCGAGCGATGGGACCCGGTACTTGAACGCAGCGGTCGTGCGCAGAGTGCCTTTCTCTGTGGCGAGGACGTCGAGATAGACGGTCTCGAGGGCGCCCGTGCGGAAAATGCTGTCGACCATTGCCGAGGCGAAGCGGAGGGTCTTGAGGTCGAGCAGGAGTTGGTTGCCGGGTGCGTCACGGCCGACGCCGACGGGGAGGCTCAACAACACATCGGCTCCAGCGAGGCCTTTGGTGAGCCCCGCGAGATAGAACACTTTCGCCAGCGCGGCAGAGTTGAAGCTCATGTGGGCGAGTCCGTCTTCGGAGCTCGGAACCTTGAGCGGTGAGTTCGTCTCCTTGTTCGCCTCCAGCAACAGTTTCGAAGCCTCGAGGTGGGCAATGGAGTCGTCGGCCAGCCAAGGGAAGAACGCGGTATCCAGCACCACGACGTCCTCGCGCTTGTCGGCCAGCACTCGGACGCCACGACTCGAGTCGAAGGTCTCGTCGCATCCCTTGGTGGCGCCCATCTTGGCGAAGCCGCGGTCGCGCAGAAGCTCCGATAGGGAGTTGAGCGTCAGGCCGGGATCCGTCGCGGGAACCACGATACGGATGCCAAAACCCAACCCGACGAAGCGCGTTCGGAAGGCATTGTAGGTCGTTGCGTTTTGCTCTGACTCTTCCTGGGTCTTCGCGTTGCCAGCGGCCACGACGATGTTCTCGAGCTGGTCGATTCCGGCGAGATTGTTGAAGGCCTCATTGAACGCGGAGTCCAATTCCACTCCGCCTACGATCAGGAAGATGGTAATCGGACGTGTCGCGTCCATGCCTTTGGCCGCCATGTCGCCAGGCTCACCGAGCTCGATGAAGGCTCCAATGGCGTCGCGCAGATCGGTCTTGTACTGAACCGCCCGTGTGTTGTCGGCCGCGCCCAGCGCAAGCAGCTCCGAGCTCAGCCGGCTCGCAAGGCGATCCGGATAGACCGTAGCGACAGCAAACGTACCGGCGAGCGCCATCTTTGAGAGGTTCGCCGTCGAATCTGGACTTTGAACCGGCTTCTCAGAGCTGGCGTCGCCCTTCGGGGTTTCCTTCGCGTCCACTTCGCGTTTGCTCTCACTGGACGACTCAGGGTTGCTGTCCGAGCAAGAAACTCCGGCCAGGGCCAGGTGGGCGAGCAGCGTGATCAGCAGAAAGGGCAAGGGTCTCGATCTCATTCCATCTTCCTTTCACGGGGCGTTAAAAACACTCGACTCGATTCTGTCCGGGATTGCAGCAATTCTGACTCAGGGGAGGCATGCCTGAGCCTCGCGAAGTCTCAGCGGTTTGTCTACGACCCAGCGAGTGGAGGGTTTTCCCCTTCCTCGCAAACAAAGTCGCCCAGCGGTCCCATCGACCGCCAATATCGCAAACTGTCGAGCGTCCGCGCTGACGCGATAGCACACACCTGCCGCAGGCACGAGATTCTCGAAGCCGACGCCGAGCGTGTCGAGCAACCAGTGTCGCTGCGCTGCAGGTTCACTCTCTATACATGCCACTGCTGCTTCGGGGAAACGGCCCTCGCTCGACGCCTTCTTGACCAGTTCGTTGCCGATGGCGCTCAGGGCAAGGGCCAACTGATTCGACCGCAGGGTCGACCGCTGCTCCTGCTCCCACTTCACCAAGAGGGAAACCCAAGGCCGAGCGCCACGAATGTCGAGCGTCAACTCGGCCCCCCCGTCCGTCACACGAATCGACCCCTCGACGGCCTCGCAGAGTCCTTGCAGCTCGCTCAGTGCCTGTTCCAAGAACACAGGTACACCAGCCTCGATGAGAGCCCCAAGCTCGAGGCCCAAAGAGAATTCTGCGGCGTCCTCGGTGGGGCCTTCAGCCAAACGGTCCTCGGAGGACGCGCCGAGCACCGTGACGAAGCCACTTGCGGACTTTGACAGCAGGTAATGAACTCTCTCCTCGCCCAAGGCGAACGCTCCACTCGCGCCCTCCAAAAGAGGCGGGGTGCAATCCACCTGCGCGCCGCAAACCCAATCGTCGAGGAGCGGGGCGAGCGCGTCCTCAGAGACGACGAGGGCTCCCTGCCAAGCGACACCGTCTGGGTTCAGACCTTCGTAGCCAAATTGAAAGAACTGCGCGCGGGACACCGCACGTCCATAAGGAGTGCCACCAAAGTGCTCGTTCCAGGTCATCGACGGCAACGAAAAGAGGACCAGTGGAGCGAAGAGCAACTCGGTTGGGTCCGATGCGCTGGCTTGCTCGAGGCCCCACAGTTCAGCCTTGGCCATCTGCGCTTCGGTGAGCCAGGGTGGGCGCCGCAGAAAGTCTAGGTCTGCAGAGACCCGAGCCGCCGCGGTGGGGGCCTGAGGTCGCCGCTCTCGCGGAGCGGGCGTGAGCCCCGCTGAGGTTGCGCGCAGGCGCAGTCGTTGACCCGACTCGGTTTGGGTGAGGCTCAGCTGCAAGTGCTGAAACCCCTCGGCGAACCCCGCTAGGACGCTCTCCTTCGGGAGCCCGAGCGCTTCGGCCCAGAGGCTGCGAAAGCCCACAGCGGCGCCGACGTCGAGCTCGAAAGCCAACGACGGACAGCCATCGAACGTCCCTGCCCAGCTCGGTTCGGCCGAAGGCAGAGGAAGCGCGGAGTCGAGGGTAGAGAAGCTGATGAGTAGCGCCGGCTCATCGCCGGCCATCGTCGCGACCGTCGCCCAGAGGGCGCCACCTCTGAAAGCCAGTGCCCAGCTCTCGCCCCGCGGAGTGAACCCAAGCTCCTCGAGGAGCTGGGCCGCCGTCCGACTCGCCTCATCCAAAGAGCCCGGTCGAACCGGGACTCTGCAGTGGAAGCGGGGGTCAGCGTTCGTCACCGGCCCCGCCCACACCAGAAATGGGCGCTCCTTGTCGACGACGGCGAACAGGGCGGCGAGACGCGGATGGCCGAAGAGAGAGGCCGAGGGCTGCGGGGCTGCCGCTGCGGCGTCCACCTCGGCGCGCAGCTGGCCGAGCTCCATCGCCAGGCTAAAGACGCCGTCCGTAACACTCTCTTGGGACCGAACGAGGCGGTTCAGGGCGCAGGTCTCGGCCTTGGGGTGCGGTGTGGGCTGCGAGTGGGTCGGTGCGGGCTGCGAGTGGGTCAACGTGGGCTGGCCGTCGCGCGCCTGCGCCATCTCGGAGGACTTGCCGGTCTGCTCCCCCTCGGCGGGAGCGGCTCGTCCTTTGTCACAAGCCGACAGCAAGGAGCCACAGAGAAGGAGCCCAATCACGAGCATCCAGTGAAGTGTGGACATATCCAGTCCTCGAGCGGGCAGCAAGTAAGGGGTGGGCTAGCCACGCAACTATGCCACTGCGCTCGAGCAATGTCAGACGACGAACCTCGTTCGGCTCGCTCCTTTCGGCGCACACCAAGGCCTCGACTAGTAATAGTAGTTCGGGTTATTGGCGTAAGTGCGCGTGGTCTCGATGAGCTCGGCGTCTGCTTCAGCGAGGTATTGGGAGCTGTTGTCGGTGAGGACGAACTCCCCGTTGCCGAACGAACGGGCGAAGAAGAGGTAGGAGACCAAAGCCTCGGGGGCTTCTGGGGGATCGTAGAAGGAGTAGGTCGAACTCGACAGGGTCGCGGTCCCGGCCGTCATCTGGGCCTTTACCTCTTCGGTCGAGGCGGCGACGACGTACACCGTGGCGATCTCGCCACTGGACGCTGCCCCCTTCAGGGTGTCGTCCACATAGACGCTGAGTTGATACAATGTGACCGCGACTCCACTGGCGCTGGTGCTCTCGATCACCTCGCTCTTGAGGACCCGGCCCACGAAGATCTGCTCAGAGTAAGAGGCGCGGCTCTGGTCAACTGTCATGGACGGCCCGCAAGCCAGTGCGGTGACAGGGGCTAGCGTGAGCGCAACGAAAAATAACAGGGCGATTCGTCGTGTCGTTTCCATGGCTGGTACTCCAAAGTTCCTACGAAGGTAAGGTTCAGTCTCTGCAAACGCTCGTCCCTCGTCAAGGATCGATCTTTGCGTTGGCTGGTTTCGGTTCACGGTTAGGCGACCTAGAAAGAGCCCTGACGGGCTCGTTCATTCCCAACCGACACCACTGACCTTCGGCAGTTCCGAGTCGAACGTGAATAGCGCAAAGCAGGCCCCGTCATATTGACTCGATTGCGAAGCGCGAGGTTCGCGGTCATATTCAGCGACGTTCGAACAGCGACAGCAATGGAGATGGAAATGCAATTCAAGCCCTTTACTCTAATGTTCGCTTCGAGCGCGCTGGTGCTCAGTCTGGTCGGGCCAATCACCGCGTTGGCGGGCGAGCCCGTTGTGGCACCCGGAGCGTCAGCGGCGGTTCCAGCCGAGGTCACGAGCCCAGAGCAGCGAATCCGCATCTTGCTCAGCGCCTACCACGACTTCCCGTCGCGAGACGACCTGTTGGCCGTCTCGCCTGACGCCTCGTCGATCCTCATCGACCTCTTCAACGACGAGAGCAGCCGCCCCACCTTGAAGCGTCGGGCCATCGACGCCTTGGGCTTCCTCTCCGACGATGTCTCGCAGAACTTCTTGGTCTACCTGCTGCAGAACGACGCCCAGCTCGAGACTGGCTACGTGCACCACGCCATCACGGCCTACAGCCGCCTCAACGGCGAGGGTTCCATCGCAGAGCTCGAGCGTTTCCTGCAACACGACGACCCACAGATTCGCCTCACGGCGGTCAGCGCGGCCAGAGATTTTGCCGGAAAGGCAGGCCAGAACTTGCTCGAGAGCCGTTTGAAGCTCGAAACCAACGAGCTCGTGCGCAACAAGATCCAGAAGAGCCTGTGATGGCGTCGTGAGCTCATGAGGGCCACGTTAGTGGGATTCCAGACCACGAATCTCCCCCCCGTCTGTTCCTCACTACGGTCACCCTGCGTGCTTTAGGGGGCTTTCTTCACCGTCCCATTGGGCTTGGGGGGTTCTTGCTTGGCCTGGGCGTCGGCTCTGGCCTTGGCCTCGGCCGCGGCCTTGGCCTTGCGCTCCTCCTCCTCCCTGAGGCGCTGGGCTTCGGCGGCGAGTCGCAAGTTCTCATCTCGCTCGAGGGTGGCCACCTCGATGGCGGCCAGCTCGGCGTGCATCCGGTCCCAGGCGGAGAGGAGGGTTTCCACAGGCACTGGGGCCTCGCCTGCAGCGTCGACGAAGCGGGCGTAGTCGACGGTCAGACCGAAGAGCGTGGTCTGATAGGCGAGCAGCTTCTCCATGCGCTTGCTGACCGCGCGACTTTCTCGATTCAGAGAGAAGCCGCGCACTGAGGAGGCGACATGGTCCACATCACGCAGGAACGAGAGGTAACTGCCAGCCGAGTTGGTGTAGAGCGACCAAGTTTGCTCCCAGGTCTCGAGCTTCGCCCAGGACAGATCTGCGCTCGAGAGCTCGGAGAACCACGCATGGACGGCCGCCAGACGGTGCATCTGGCGAGCGAGATGAAGCCGGCTCAGCTCCAGCACGATGACATTGTGTCCGAGGGTGCGCTGCTCGACGGGGAGCGCGCGCCAATCCACGACCCAGCTGCTGTTGCGCGGGGAGTTTGGGACCTCGGCTCTGGGCAGTCCGGTGCAATCTCCCTCCCGGCAAGCTTGAAAGATATTTTCGTGCATCGAGGCGAGGTGTGCGTCCAGCTCGGAGATGGCCAATAAGCCTTGTTCGACCTCCGCGACGCGCGCCGGTGAGCGAGCGGTGTCGAGGACCTCCGTGACGAATGGGAGCACCTTTCGATGGCGTCCTCTTGGGATGGGTTGAGTCGGTTCCGGTTCCTCGCGACGTCGCCCAGCCTCGAAGAGCTTGCGCGACTCGAAGAACTCGGTCCGCCAGGCGGCGCGATCCGCGGCCGAGGTCGGTGTCACCTCGGCTTCCGGCCTGGCGACCTCGGGGAAGAGCCGTTCCCAGACCCATTGCTCGCTCTCCGTCCACTGCCTCAAGGTGGCGTTTTCGAGCGACATCAAGGACTCCGAGGTGCGGTCGATGGAGCTGCGCAGACCGCGCAAACCCTCCAAGATCGCCGGCAATTCTTCCTTCCAGCCCCCCCTCTTCAGGCTGCGCTCGAGATCTCGAATCGAACGGCCGGCGAGGGCGAGCTGCTTCTGCATCTTGATGGTGAGCTCGTAGATGGTGGCGTCTTTGGCCAGCTTACCGACCTCGACGATGGTGCAGCGAGTCCACTGATCCGCAGCGCTCGAGGGCCTGCCCAGGGTTCTCGAGAAGCCGCTGGCCTGTTCGGCGTACTCCTCGACGGCGTCGATGAGCGCGTCGTGTTCGGTCCGCCAAGCTGCGATCGCCTCGATGGGGCGGTCGGCTGCGCTCGCCGTGTAGCTCCAGCGCTTGTCGTGAACGGTTCGCTCTCGCCAGTCCAGGAGTGCCTCCTCGACGTAGAGCAAGAGTTTGTAGACAGGTCGATGGCGGGCAAAACGAGTCAGGTGATCGCCCGCATCCCAGTCCCCGTTGGGCCGAGTTTGCGGCGTATCGAAGTGTTCGAGTTGTGCCAGAATGGCATCGAGGGGGCCGAGCAAGGCCTCATCGGCGTGGCGCGAGCGCTCGCTGCCGAACGCCTCCCGCATGCCACGGAGCGCCCCGTGGAAGCTTCGCGCTGCGAGCTCCAAGCGTCCCAATTTCCAGAGCACGTTGTAGCGCTGTTGTATCAGCAGCTGGGCGCGGACTCTCCACGGATCCCGAATCACTGGGGCCGGGCCAATGAGCGTGTCGCAACCTTGGGTCGAGGCGCTTGGGCTGGTGGCCAGTCGAATGGTCTTCTCCGCCAGCAGGCGATAGCGCTCGACGCCCTCGACAGCCACGCGCCATTTCTCGCGGTCCTCCTTGGTCAACAAGGTCTCCAGGGCATCGGGGACGGCAAGGGGTTCTTTGAGCGCCTCCACCCCCCGTCGGCGCAGGAAGTCCGTAGAGGCGTTGTCGCCAAAGGTCGGCAGGTCGGGCGCCGTCCACTCGAGCTTTGGCATGGGGTCGGGGATTGCTTGGGGCGGCGCTTCGCAGCTGCCAGACAGGACGGCGAACGACAGCCACAGGGTCGGGCCGAACAAGGTCGGTTTGCTGAGAAGATTGGCTGCCATCGGCCCGCACTCGAAGCATTGTGGCCCAAAGCCGGCTGGTTGGCCGCAGAGCGAGGTTCGTTCTCTGTCACCGACAGAAGGTCGAGCAATCGGGCCCTTCGCAGCGACCCGAAAGGTGACGAGCATAGAGACTCGCGGCGCTGCCGCAAAGAGCAAAGCGTTTCATTGGACCATGACGACACACAAAGAGCTTGAGCTCTCTCGGCGGGTCCGCGATGGAGGGCTCGACAACTTCGTGACCGAGGGTGTGCGTGCGAGAGAGTGTCCGAGACTCCTGACGACCCTGAATCCAAGTGGAGGTGCGATTGGACATGTGTGAAGTGAGACACGACAGGACAGAGGCTGTCGCGACCGTGACTCTCAACCGGTCAGGTCGGCGAAACGCCATGAACGGCGCGATGTGGGAGTGACTCGACGATGTGACAGAGGAGTTGGCGGCGAAACTGCCGCGAGCGGTGATCCCGACGGGCGTGGGCGATGTGTTTTCAGCGGGCGCCGACGTTGCGCCCGGCGAGCCGCACAACGCCGCGATGGCCGAGGCGATCCAGAAGAAGGAACCCACCAAGGTTCGCCCCTGGCGAGTGTGTGTATGGGCTCAGCGCCCAGTTCTCGAAGGCTCGGCGGGAGTTCCCAGACGCCTGACGTGGGGCGCCGGAGTGTTTTTTTTGAAATCGCTGGTTCGAGAGGCTTGACGGAGGAATTCGAGAGGTCTACAAGGCTCGTTGAGTGCAACCCGTTGTCAAACTCTAGTTTCGTTTGGCGTCACGAGTTCACTTGGCGGTCAAGGGCCGTCCAGAATTGAAGACTCGCAGTTGACTTCAACCAAGTGGTTCAAGTCCTCGCCGATCTCGGCATCGCGAACCCGTCGGTTAGGGAGAAGAACGTGGAGCGCATCCAGCGATTCCTGACGTCGCCCATCGGCCGCAAGGTCATGATGGGTCTGACAGGCCTACTTCTGATTCTATTTCTCGTCGGACACTTGGTGGGGAATCTGCTCCTGTTCAAGGGCTCTGCAGATTTCAACAACTACAGTCGGACGTTGCTCTCGACCTGGTTGATCTACCCAGTAGAGATCGGGTTGTTGGTGATGTTCCTGTACCACGCGGTAAGTGGCGTCGCTGTCTGGTGGACAGCCCGAACCACGAACCCGACGCCGTACGACATCAAGGTGTCGAGGATGAGCCCGGCGAGCCGGAAGGGATTCTCGTCATCGACGATGATCTACACCGGCGTGATCGTGCTGCTCTTTCTCGCCGTGCACCTGATCACCCTGAAGTGGGGTGGTGACGGCGGGAAGTTCAGGGACCTCGCGGGCGACGTGAAGTCGATGTTCAAGAACCCGGTCTGGGTCGGAGTGTACGTGGTGTGCATGGCGGTGCTCGGCCTGCATCTCTTCCACGGCTTTGGTTCGGCCTTTGAGTCTCTTGGTTTCCGTCACCGGAACTGGCTGCGTCGCACGACGCAAGCGGTGACGGTTGTTCTTTCCGGTGCTTTCCTTCTGATCCCCGTACTCGTCATGGCTTTCTTCTAGACACACGACACGAACTTTCTCGGTGTTGGGGTCGAGGCTGATCTAGGCTCGGTCCAACTCGAACCGCTGGGCGAAGGGGAGGCTACGACGAATTCGTGGTCGGCTCGCAAGGCTTGGCGGCAACAGATTCTGTGGGAGGACGCACGTTGATTCTCGACGGCAAAGTACCCTCAGGGCCGCTCGCAGAGAAGTGGGACCTGCACAAATTCAACATGAAGCTGGTGTCGCCAGCGAATCGTCGTAAGTATGACGTCATCGTAGTCGGCACGGGCCTGGCTGGTGCGTCTGCAGCGGCCTCGCTCGGTGAGATGGGCTACAACGTCAAGGCGTTCACCATCCTTGATAGCCCGCGGCGCTCTCACAGCATCGCGGCTCAAGGTGGCATCAACGCTGCGAAGAACTACAAGAACGACGGCGACTCGGTCTACCGGCTGTTCTACGACACCATCAAGGGCGGCGATTATCGCGCCCGCGAAGCCAACGTCTACCGTCTGGCGCAGGTGAGTGTGAACATCATCGACCAGTGCGTCGCACAGGGGGTCCCGTTCGCTCGCGAATACGGCGGGATGCTGGAGAACCGGTCGTTCGGTGGTGCGCAGGTATCGCGGACGTTCTACGCCCGTGGCGCCACCGGTCAGCAATTGCTGCTCGGCGCGTACTCGGTGCTGATGCGGCAGGTGCAAAAGAAGAGCGTCGAGCTGCATACGCGCACCGAGCTGCTCGATATCGTCGTGATCGAGGGTCGGGCGCGGGGGATCATCGCTCGCGACTTGCTAACGGGTGAGCTGAGTCGGCACACCGCAGACGCCGTGTTGCTCTGCACGGGTGGCTACGCCAACCTATACTACCTCTCGACGAACGCTGGAAACAGCAATGTGACCGCAGCATGGCGCGCCACCAAGCGGGGAGCGTTCTTCGGGAACCCCTGCTACGTGCAGATCCACCCGACCTGCATTCCAATGTCCGGAGAGCACCAAGCGAAGCTCACTCTCATGAGCGAGAGCCTTCGCAACGATGGCCGCGTCTGGGTCCCCAAAGAGACCGGAGACCCGCGCCGCGCGGACAAGATTCCCGAAGAAGACCGAGACTACTACCTCGAGCGGCGCTATCCCACCTTTGGCAACCTGGTCCCGCGCGATGTCGCCTCCCGCAATGCCAAGATGGTCTGCGACGAAGGACGCGGGGTAGGTCCCAGCAAACTGGCGGTCTACCTCGACTTCACCGACTCCATGAACCGTCTGGGTGTGGACGTCATCAAGGATCGATACGGCAACCTCTTCGACATGTATGAGCGCATCACGGGCGAAGATCCTTACACGGTCCCCATGCGCATCTACCCAGCCCCTCACTACGCAATGGGCGGACTCTGGGTCGACTACAACCTCATGACCACGATCCCAGGGCTCTTCTGCTTGGGAGAAGCCAACTTCTCGGACCACGGTGCCAACCGGCTCGGGGCCAGCGCGCTGATGCAGGGACTCGCCGACGGTTACTTCGTCGCGCCCTACACCACCGCCAACTACCTCGCCTCTACCCCCAAGAAGCCCATTACCACTTCGCACCCCGCCTTTGACGAGGCCGAGAAGGAAGTCGTCGAGCGGATGACTCGCTTGCTCGCCGTAAAAGGCAGCAAGACCGTCACCGAATTCCACCGCCAGCTGGGCAAGCTGATGTGGGATAAGGTCGGCATCTCCCGCAACGAGAGCGACCTCGGCCAAGCACTGATCGAAATCAAGGCGTTGCGCGAAGAGTTCTGGAAAGACGTCAAGATCGTCGGCAAGGCCGAAGACCTCAACCGCGACCTCGAGCACGCCATGCGCGTGGCGGACTACCTCGAGTTCGCTGAGATGCTCGCCACTGATGCGAAGAATCGAAGAGAGTCCTGTGGCAGTCACCTCCGCGACGAGAATGTGACAGAAGATGGCGAGGCGCTGCGAAACGACCAAGATTTCGCATACGTGGCGGCCTGGGAGTTCAAAGGCGTCGGGGTCGAACCCGTCATGCACAAAGAACCCCTCACCTTCGAAAACGTCGAGATGAAGCAACGCAACTACAAGTAAATGGCTGACGCTTCACGCCAGTTTGCAGCGACGAATGAGCACCTGCGCCGTCGTCGGTTGAGCACAGAAAGGGATGCGAGGTAGACGATGAAGAAGGTCCAGCTCCGAATCTGGAGACAGCGGTCCCAAAACGATGCCGGGAAGTTCAGCGAGCACAACGTCGACTACGAGGACGACATGTCCTTGCTCGAGGTGCTCGACATCCTTGCCGAGAGTCTCATCAAGAAGGGTGAAGAGCCCTTCGTCTACGACTTCGATTGCCGTGAAGGCATCTGTGGTTCCTGCGGACTGGTGATCAACGGCGTCCCGCATGGTCCGCTCAAAGGCACGACCACGTGCCAGCTGCACATGCGGCACTTCAACGGTATCGCCTCAATCACGCTCGAGCCGTGGCGCGCGGCCGCGTTCCCGCTCATTCGTGATTTGGTCGTGGATCGCAGCGCGTACGACAAGATCATGAGCGCTGGCGGCTACATCTCCGTCGACACCGGCGGAACCCCAGACGCCAATTGCCTCCCCATCTCCAAGACCCACGCGGACAAAGCGTTCGACTACGCGGCCTGCATCGGGTGTGGAGCGTGTGTCGCGGCCTGCAAGAACAGCGCGGCTCACCTCTTCGTCGGCGCTAAGCTCGCCCAGTATGCCGTGCTCCCGCAAGGACAGCCCGAGCGACTCCGCCGGGTCATCGCCATGACCGAGAAGATGGACGAGCTCGGCTTCGGCACGTGCTCGAACGAAGGCGAGTGCGAGGCGGTTTGCCCCAAAGAGATCAAGACCGAAGTCATCGCGATGATGAATCGTGACTACATCAAGGCCATGCTCTTCGGCGCGTAGGCTTGTATCGACGCGACATAGACCGCACATGAAAAAAGAGGAGCCACCTGGCTCCTCTTTTCTTTTGAGGCCGAAATCGGTCGCGAGCAAGCAAGGCAACAGAACCCAAATGAATCCAAGTGCTGAGAAGATCCTGATTGTCGGTTGTGGCTATGTCGGCAGTGTTCTGATGCAGCAATTGGTCGAGCAGGGACACGAGGTCTGGGGGTTGAGGCGTTCGCCGTTCGACGTGCCCGAGGGCGCCCACTCCTTAGCCGCCGATCTGGCCGATCCGTCGCTGCTGGACGCGGCGTTCCCCGACGAGGTCGACGTGGTCGTCTTCACGGCGGCCGCCAAGTCGTTCGACCCCGCCAAATATCGGGCGACCTACGTCGACGGCTTGAGGAATGTTGTGGACGCATTCTCTGACGACCGTCGCCCACCGCCGCGGCTCCTGCTCTTCGTCTCGAGCACTGGGGTCTACGGGCAGGACGACGGGAGCTGGGTCGACGAGACCTCGGTGACCGAGCCCAGCGGCTTCTCTGGGCAGCTCTTGCTGGAGGCCGAGTCGCTCCTGGCGAGCTTCCCGTGGCCCAGTGTTGCCGTGCGCTTTGGGGGCATCTACGGACCTGGTCGAACTTCGATGATTCGTCGCATCGCGGAAGGTCAGGTGCAGCGGGACCCGCACCTGATGACCAATCGAATTCACCGGGACGACTGCGGTGGGCTCCTCAGTCACCTCATCGAAAGGAGCCGTGAGACACCTTTGGAGTCTTGTTACTTGGGGGTGGACGACCAGCCCGTGCCGCAAAGCAAGCTGGTGAGCTGGATCGCCGAACGATTGCAGTGTGAACTCCCGCGCCTGTTGTCCCAGGTGGATTCGGCGAGCCGCTCAGGCGGGAACAAGCGCTGTCGCAACGACCGCATCAAGCAGTCGGGCTACCAACTCCTGTATCCAGGCTATGTCGAAGGGTACTCGGCCCTCATCGCAGCCAACGATTGGTAGCAACGACGAGGTCGTCTCCCGCAGGTCGAACGAATAAAGGACTTTGCGCCCCGTTCCGGCATGGACTAAGGTCGCCGGACGGAGCGTGCGTGTGTCGCTAAAACCGCTAAAAGGGCTAAGCCAACTCATCGACATCCGAGACGGGGAGCACCGCTCGTTGATTCTGGCCATGCTCTTTGCGCTCCTCGCCGTAGCCTCCGCGATTATCTGCCGAGCGGTGAGTGACGCGCTGTTCTTGACGACCTTTCCGCTGCACGAAGTTCCCACGTTCTTCATCGTGTCGAACCTCATCTTCTTTGCGGCGTCGATGGCGTATTCGGCGCTGGTGGGGACGTCGAGGCCGGTGCGCTTGAACACGGGAATTCTGGCGCTGATGGCGGCGTCGGTCCTGCTTGGGCGTGTGGCGTTACAGGTCTCCCCCAGCGCGATGACGATCTTCAGCTTGAGCGTGTGGCTGATGGTGGTCGCACCGTTGATGAACATCGTTTGCTGGATCACGGTCGCCAACACTTTTGACAGTCGGCAGGGGCGGCGACTTTTCCCCATCGTCTTTGGTGGGTCGACGCTAGGTGCCATCTTCGCTGGCGTGGTGTTGAGCCCGTTCATCGGCGCCTACGGTTTGGAGAACCTGCTCTGGGCACTGACCGCGATGGTTGGGCTCTCTGCGCTCATTCCAGTGCTGCTGAGCCACAACGCGAGCCGCTCCGACGCACCCTCGAGGAGCTTCTTGTCCGACGGGGACGACGGGCTCTGGAAGATCCTCAAGGAAGGCGTAACGACCGTCGGAAAGAGCAAGCTCCTGATGGGCCTGGCTGCGACGGTGTTCTTTGCGGGTTTCGTCACCAACATCGTGGACTACGCATTCAAAGGGGCCCTGCAGGCCTCCTACACGAAGGAAGAGATCGGTGTGTTCTATGGCTACTTCAACGCCATCGCGAACACGGGCAACCTCGTGCTGCAGCTCTTCGTCGTCGCCTGGGCCATCGATCGCTTTGGCATCAGCAAGATCTTCCGCGTGCTGCCCCTCAGCCTCATGTTGGGGACGTTGGTGCTGGGTTGGATCCCTGGTTTCATCACCATCGTGGCGCTCAAGCTGACGGACGGACTGTTGCGGTTCACGTTCCAGAACAGCGCGAACGAGGTCGTGGTCTCCCCGATCCCGTACGTCGACCGGAACAGAGCGAAGGTCTTTATCCGCGGGGCGATGAACCCCGCAGGGGCGATCGTTGCGGGTCTCGTGCTCATTCCCTTTGCTTCCCTGAACGAGCTGCCCTTGCCCTACCTCGTCGGTGGGTTGTTGGGGGTGCTGCTCGTCTGGCACCTCTTCGCGGGACGCATCGGGAAGCTCTACGCGGACCAACTCTACACCTCGCTGCGGCAAAAGCAGGCCCAGAACACCCCTAGTCCAGAGGAGGGCGAGCTCTTTGGAGCCCGCAGTTACAGCGACCGTCTGGGTCTAGTGACCTCTGGAACCCAATGGGAGAGCCTCAGCCGCCAGGACGAATGGAGTCTGCGCCGTCGCGTGGCGGTCGCGCCGCCTCCCCACCTCTCCGAGATGCCACTAGGAGAAGACTCGCAGGGCTGGAATCCGGACGTCGATCCCAGCCGTGGGCTCTCCGATCCCTCACCCGTGGTGCGAGGGCGGACCCTCGAATCCCTGGCCAGCCGCGTCCGACGTGGAGAGGAAGTGCCTGTAGGGAGCGCCCTGATCGAAGGGTTGCTCTGGCGTGAGATCAACCTGGCGTTTGCGCTCTTGTGCCAGCGACACCTCGCTGGGGACGTCGGTGGGAAGGCGGCTCGGCGGCTGCTCGAGCTGCTGGGCGAGCGATTCGACGAGACCCTGTATCGAATCTTCTTGTTGGTCGGCTTGTACAGCGACCTGCACATGGCACGCACCGCCTACTTCGGGTATCGCGCCGAGCTCGGGCGAACCCGCGCCCACGCGGTCGATCTCATGGACGCCGTGCTCGACGGGACTCCATTCCAGCGCGCCATCACCTTGCTTCTCGAAGACTTGAACCTCGAGGGGCGACTTCAGCGCGCGACCCATCAAGGAATCATCGACTCGACCGTCCTGGACGACCCCAGAGGTGTGCTCGACGGAGAGCACGATCCGCAGCTGCACCACCTTCTCTCCCACAGCACACTCAGCGAGCGGTAGCTCATTTGCGCGTCGCGTGGGTGTCGGACTTCGTGGCCTGCGGGTGTTGGACCCGTCCTGCGCGGGTTCCACCCGACTCTCCGCCATTCGTGGCTGCGAGTTGCTCGAGCGCTTCAAGGAGCTCGAGTCTGCGCTGCATCAGGTCTCCGTCGACGGAAGCGACGCCATGACGCAGCGCCTTTCGGCCTTCGACCAGGATCGACGGCCCCATCACCTCGAGGGCGTTGAGGATGACCTCAGTGAAGTAGTCTTGGTTGCCGAGCACCTTGAGGAGTCTAGGGACAACCGACGGGCCCGGGTAAACCGCGACCAATTCGACTGCGGTGAGCTGGATCTCTCGGTCGTCGTGTTCGACCGCCTCGACCACCTTGTCGGAGAGGACCTCCCACCGAGCCAGGATCGGCGCAGCGAGAATGGGCTCGAGGGGACTGTAGCGGTGTCGGCCCAACGCTTTGAGATAGGCATGGACGTAATTCTCGAGGGGCAACACGCAGAGGATCTCCGCGGCCCGAACGACGACGCGCGGAGTCTCGCTGCGCAGCGATATGGTGAGGGCCTGGGCCGCAGGCTCCGGGCAGAAGAGCGCCATCACGCGCAGCCTGTCGATATCGGCTTGCCCGAGTTGTGGCGCGCGGAGGAGCCGGTTGAGTTGCGGTTGCAGATCTCTGACCCCTGCGCGAGCGAGCTCTCTCAAGGCGGTCGAGGCGACCTCGGTGCTTGATTCCCTGGCTGCGATCAGACGAAAGAAGCGTTCGTGCACCCTTGGGTCGGCTAGGTTCGCGGCGAGCTGGACGACCTCGGCCGCGGTGTTGGTCTCTGCCTCCAAGAGTTCTCGCAGGGCGTTCTCGTCGAGTCTGGGCCTCGGGTCGGTCGGCAGCGCGATGGGCTGCAGCGCGACCCTGAACCACAAGGCCCTAATGTCCGCGGCCCGCGCCGCGGAGATGGTCGCGAGTCGGTCGACCAGCTCCTCGCTCAGGAACGGAAGACACGCGACGAGAAAGGAGTCTCCCTCGCTGCGAGCGATGATCTCGAGGAACTCCTCCTCACTGGACTGTCGATGGACGTGTTTGACGAACGGGGCGAGCAGCGAGAATGGGAACTCGTCCCCTCTCGAGCTGACCTCATCGACAAAGTCGGGGGCGATGCCCTGCAAGACTCTCAAGAGGGCAGGAAAGACAGGAGAGACTCTGTGAACCCGTCTGAGAAACCGTCGGGTTTGGACCATGGTCTGCGGCCCGAAATCGGCGAGCAGAGCCTCGATCTTGAGTTGTTGGGCGGCGGTGAGCTCGAAGGGCGCCGAGTCCACGCGCTCGAGGTGGGCGAGCAGGTAGGGAATGATCCCTGCGCCCATACTGAGGAGGGCGTTCTGAGCGGCCTTGCAGACTGCCGGGTCGGTGCTGGCGAGCGCGTCGATGTGTCGCGCGATGCGAGGCTGCAGGGCGCCACGAATCCGTGGGATGTTCGTCGCCGAGCCCTCGGTGTCTCGTTGGGAGAACAAGAGCAAGAGGGCAACAAGCAGCAGGAACCCTATGAGCAGAGCGGAGAGGGCGCTCATCACGTTTCGCGGGTTGGGGAGAGTAGGAGGCGACCGAGGCACGCCTCATGGACGACTAGTGTCCGTCCGCAAATCCCACATCTGCGGCGTCGCATTCCGCCCTCGCGCCCCGGCATGCCTGTGTACGCCTGCGTCGCTCGGTTATCGGCTCCTTGCACCTGGTGCATTTCCGAACGGGCACTCACAAGATGTCCTTTGGAAAGAGTTCAGAGTTCGGTCTCATTTTCCACCGATCTCAGCAAAACACGCAATTTCAAGATGGACACTGGCCTTGCCTAGTGAGGAGCGCTGGGCCGCGCGTCCGACCGCCCGAAGCCACGACGTGGAACCGCGTCCGACCGCTCGAAACCACGAGTGCACAAACTCCAGAAAAAGGCCGCGCTCTTTCGAGCGCGGCCTCTTCGTTTTGTTCCCGGACGACTCCTTAGGGTCGAGTCGCAGGGCCTACTACTAGACCTGGGACATGGAAGGCTCACCGAACTTGCCGGGCGATGAGCACCCGATCGGCGTACGGAACCACGATTGGCGCGGTTGCCCCAGCCCGTCGCCGATCGGGTGCTCATCGCCCGATAGCAACGTTCTGGAATAGCCTTCCTTGTGACGCGATGCGTAGGAAACTCTCGGGCGGCGCTACGCCGACCACAGTGCAGAGCACCAAGCTAGACCTTCCTGCAAGCTCGACCCTCAGAAGGCACAAGGATTAGCAGCTTCGAAGAGGGGGGGCAAGGGCTTTTGAGGCACCGCGACCCATTGGTGCGGCGCCGATGGCGCGCTCTGCAGCGACGGGCTGTTCTGCACCATCGACGAAGTCTGTGCCTCGGGAACCTGCAAGGAGCAGCGAGGGACTGCTTGGACGGCGTGGCTTGCACCCGTGAAGAAACCTGCGACGAAGCCGGTGGCTCCTGTGTGGCCGGCACCCCCACGTGCTCGCGCGAGGGGTTCGACGGCGAGCAGCGCGTCCTCCTCGGCGTGCAGCTCGACGACGGCTTCTCCCGCCACGAGTCGTTTCACGAACAACGAAGCTGGACTTCCCCTCGGTTGGGGCGGTTGGGGGAGGGGTTGGGGGGAGGGGGCCGGAGTAAAAACCTAGCAGTTGGCGCTTTAGAATCACTGAGCCGCGACGACCTCGCTCGGCGCCTGTCGCACGGACGCCTCTCTCACGTTCGACCGCTCGTCAGGCCGCGCCGCGACCAACCGGTGCACCTTGCCGACAACCTGCTTCGAGAGATTCTTCGCGGCTTTGGTGAGCAGGTCGCCCTTGAGCTCGCGCAGCTTCTGCTCGTTGTGCCAGATGTTGTAGTCGCCTTCTCCAGTGACTCGCTCGAAGACCGTGAACAACACGGTTCCCGTTTGGGCATCGAAGAGAGAGGCTTCGAGCACGCCAGCAGTGGACATCGTCGTGGCGGGAACGAAGGGGATGGCGACCACGGTCAGGTACGTCCAGCCCCAGGGGTTGGTGTACTCTTCGTCGGCGAAGCGATGGCGGTAGAGGAGCAGGTAGCGCGTGCGGTAGCGGCCGGCGAGCTCGCGCAGGCCGGCGACGCTGGCGTCCGTGGGCCAATCGGTGGAGAGCTCGCTGGCCACGTCGAAGAAGCCGGTCTCTTCCAGGGCCTCACTGAGGGTTCGGGGAACCTCGGTCAGCGGCAGGTCTTCGTCCATCTCGTAGGCGACGGCGACGGGCACGACGCCGATGCGGGTGTCCTCTTCGAGGAAGACCGGCGAGTTGAGCAGCGTAATTAGGTCGCCTTCAGCGATTCCGCCGGTCTTGTCGCGAGTAAAGTAGTTAGCCTCGACGGGTTGACCGAGGTTGAGGGGCGCGAGCTCGGGGACCATGGCGCTGCGGGCCGCTCCGCAGCCGGTTGGGGTGAGCGCGACGAGGAGAGCGAGGAGGAACAGCGTGAGTTTGGACATGTCAGGGCTCCTTGTGTGGCGAGGACCCCCCTTCAACGACCAGCCCCCAGTGCGCCTTACAGTCTCCGCGACGCCCAAAAGACCACCGCCGAATGGGGCCTTGGAAGTTGGCCCAGAGTTGACTACTACTAGGGGTCCTCAACTCCTCCACGTTTGGAGCCCGCACATGAACATGTTTCGCTTCTCCCTGCTGCTCTTCGTTTCTGCTCTTTGGCTCCTCTCCTGCGACGACGGTGGAGGGAGCAACAATGGAACCGACGCGACCCAGGGCGACTGCACGAACTGCGGGACGTCCGAGCTGCGGATCAACGAGGTTCTGGCTGGCGATCCCGATGGCGGAAACGACTGGATCGAGCTCATCGCCGTGGGCGCCGAGGCGAACCTCGTGGGTTGGCAGCTGACCGACTCGAACCCCGCCCATGTCCTCGACGTGAGCACCCTGGCCGGAAAGGCGACGTTGCCTGCCGGAGAGCGCCTTATCATCGAGGTTGACCCCACACTCCTCTGGGGGTTTGGTCCAGCAGAGATGGCCAGCTTGCTCTCGCCCACCGGCGAGATCGCGGATGAGACCTCGTGGACGACGGGTTCGGCCTCTGGTGGACGCACCTGGTGCCGGATTCCTGACGGCGAAGGAGCCTTTACGCTCTGCTTGCCGACTCGTTCGGCCGCGAACATCGCGATGACCACCTGCGGCAACGCTGTGGTCGACGCTGGGGAAGCCTGCGACGGCGACGCGTCCTGCTCGACCATCGGCTTCGCCTCGGGCTCGCTGGTGTGCACCGATTGCGCCTCCGTGGATCACTCGGCGTGCCAACCCAACGCTTCGGACCTCGTCATCAACGAGGCCTCCTCCCTCGAAGATCAGGTCGAGCTCTACAACGCTGGCAGCGCTGACGTCCTCCTCGACGGCTACACCCTGAGCGACCGCATGCGGGAAGACGCCACGCGCACTCTACGGCTGGGCTTCATCACGCTCACCCCAGGACAGCGCCATATGGTCGACATCACCAGCCTCTTCGGGCTGGGCGCGGCCGACGTCCTGACACTGCGCGACCCTGACGCAAAGATCATCGACTTCGTCGAGTGGAGTGGCGGCGCCGCCGAGCCGAGCTACTGCCGCATCCCTGACGGGGCGGGTGCGTTCCAGACCTGTGCGTACACGCCGGGCGCCGCGAACAGCCTGTAGTCATCGCATTCGAAGTCACGTGAAGCCGCGATTCTCGCACCAGACCTGGACAGCACCGAGGGGCGTTGCTATAGCAAGGGCCGCTTTCGACCCCATGCACGCGCTTCGCCCAGGATCCCCATGGTGCTCAAGAAGAAGGTTCACCTCGTCTCTCTCGGCTGTCCCAAAGCCCGCGTCGACGCCGAAA
>PFUG01000632.1 GCA_002789955.1 Deltaproteobacteria bacterium CG_4_9_14_3_um_filter_63_12
GTTTCGCTCGGCGAGCCCCGGACCGCCTCGCAGATGGTCCCGGTGTTCGACGCAGGCGTCGACCAGCGCGGCGATTCCTCGCTCTTCTGGGGTTCCCTGGGTCGTGCTCGTCGACCGCGTCGGAATCGCCCAACCCGGATCGCGCAAGGCGCCTTGGCCCAGGTTGACCATTCTCTTGAGCATCGTCCGCGTGCGGTCGGCCCCGGGCAGGTCCGCCTTGTTCACCACGAAGATGTCGGCGACCTCGAGGAGTCCGGCCTTGAGGCCCTGAACATCGTCGCCGGAGTTCGGTGAGAGCACGACCAAGGTGGTGTGCGAGCTGCGGATGATGTCGACCTCGCCCTGCCCGACGCCGACGGTCTCGACGAGGATGACGTCGAAGCCCATGGCGTCGAACACCAAGACGATCTCGTCGATGGAGGGGGAGAGCCCGCCGAGGAATCCTCGAGAAGCGACCGAGCGAATGAAGACGCCGGGATCGAGGGAGTGGGTCTGCATGCGGATCCGGTCACCGAGGATGGCCCCACCAGTGAAGGGGCTGCTCGGATCGACGGCGACGACAGCGACGGTCTTTCCGCGGGCTCTCCACTCGGTGATCAGCGCATCGACCAAGCTGGATTTGCCGACCCCAGGGCTTCCAGTGACCCCGATGATGTGGGCTTTGCCGACATGGGGGAAGAGCTCGCGGAGGTCGGCGCGAGCGGCCTCTCGGCGGTCGTCGACGTCGCGAATCAGCCGCGCCGCCGCGATGGTTTCGCCGGCGAGGACACGTTGGGCTCGGCTATGGAGTGAGGGGGCATGGGTCACGCGGACGCTCTGGACTGTGCTTCGGCCTTGAGCCACTCGACGATCTCTCGGGTCGGGGTGCCTGGCCCGAAGATGGCGACGACGCCGGCCTCCAGGAGAGGCGGAACGTCCTCGTCCGGGATGATGCCGCCGCCGAACACGAAGATGTCCGACGCCCCACGTTGCGCCAGGAGTCGAACCACTTCGGGCATGAGGTAGTCGTGTGCTCCGCTCATGATGGAGAGCCCAATGCAATCGACGGCCTCTTGGATGGCGACGTTGACCAACATCTCTGGCGTCTGATGCAAGCCAGAGTAGATGACCTCGAAACCGGCGTCTCTCAGGGCCCGTGCGACCACGAGCGCCCCTCGGTCGTGCCCGTCGAGGCCAGGTTTTCCCAGCAACACTCTGAGTCGTCTGTCCATAATCAAAATCCTTTGGCCGTACGCGCTAAGCAGAGCGGGTTCGTGGGAAGGCTAGGTTGAGTCAAATCCTCTTGAATACTGGGCTTCGTTTCTCGATGAAGGCCTGCATTCCTTCTTTTTGGTCCTCACTCGAGAAGAGCGCTGCGAAGCCTTCTCGTTCATTTCTCAAGCCATCCTCGAGCGAGACGTCGAGGCCGTAGGCGAGCACGTCTTTGGCTCGCTTCACGGCGAGCGGTCCCTTCTGGGCGATGGTCTCGGCGATGCGTTGGACATTCTCGCGCAGCTCCTCGGCGGGGAAGACCTGCGCGGCGAGTCCGATGCGCAGCGCATCTTGTGCGTTGATCATGCGCCCAGTGAGCACCAGGTCTCTGGCCATCATGGCGCCCACGACGCGAGTCAGGCGCTGGGTGCCGCCGAAGCCAGGGATCACCCCGAGGTTGACCTCAGGTTGGCCAAAAACGGCTCTCTCAGAGGCGTATATGAGGTCGCAGGCCAACGCCAGCTCGCAGCCCCCGCCGAGGGCGAAGCCGTTGACCGCGGCGATAGTGGCGAAGTGGGCGGTCTCCAGGCGGTGGAGCGCCTCGTTGCCGCGCATCGAGAAGGCCCAGGCCTCGCTCGGCGTCATCTGAGACATCTCACGGATGTCGCCGCCGGCCACGAAGGCTTTCTTCCCTGCGCCAGTGATGACCAGCACGCGGAGCTCGGTCTTCTCGAGTCCCTGCAGCGTTCGACTCAGCTCGTTGATCGTCTGGCTGTTCAGCGCGTTGAGCGCGGCCGGTCGGTCGATGGTCAGCCACGCGATGTGGCCCTCAGTCTTCAAAGACATATTTTCCATTCGTTCATCTCCTCGAAACACAGGCAAATCAGTGGTCCTCGTCGTTGTAGGGCGAGACCATTCGCTCGGTCTTCTCTTCGGGCGAGCCGGGGGCATGGCGCTCACCCATCCTACCGGCTCTGAGCTTGCGGCTCGGTGCGCCGTCGGGGGCGGGATCGGGCAGGGGTTCCTCGGCAGCGGTCTTTTCGGCGTCGTTCTCGAGCATGGAGCGCAGCTTGGCGAAAGCGTCTCGGCGCTTCGAGGCCTCTGCCCTAGGTTCGGCCTGGGCGTTTTCGGTTAAGAGGTCCTTCTTCCCAGCTATTTCCTGCGTCTGTGCGGGCTCGAGCGGGTGTCGCGTGGTCACCCCGGTCGCTTCGATGAGCTTCGCGTCGTCGGTGAGGTCGACCACTTGTCGGGGAGCGCGCTCTTGGCGTGGCGGGGATTGGGGAGGCTCGAGAGTCTTCTTCTCGACCGCCACGGAGGCGGTGACTTCGCTGCTGCGGTTGAGCAGGAGGGGAATGAGCCGATGGCCCTGGTTCTCCGCCTCGCCGAGGTCGACGCCGAGCTGCGAACGGAGCGCCAGGACCTGCGTGATGTTCCAGAGCATCTTGGCCGCGAGACGGGAATCCTGGCTCAAAACGTTGAGCAGGTCCTTCTTAGTGATTCGCAGCAGCTGGGTGTTTTGTTCTGCGACATAGTCGAGTTCGATGCTGGCCGACGTGACGACCTGTAGCAAACCGAAGTATCGGCCAGGGAGAATCCGAGCGACCACGTCGGTGCCGTGCCGGACCAGCACCGAGCCGGTAACCACGACGTTGAGCGCTGGTTCCATCCCAGTTTTCTGGACCACCTCCCCCTCTCGAGAGGTCTTGGCGGAGGCGAGGTCCGCGACGCGCATCAACTCTTTGTAAGTGAGGTTCTGGAAGAACTCGAGCTCGGACAGCAGGGGCAAAAACGTTCGGAACTGGCGGCTGTGTTGGTCGTCGGCGAGGTTCTTGAGGCCGACGACGATGGCGGTGATGTTGTCCCGCCCGCCGCCGCGATTCGCGAAGTCGATGCAGTGGTGCGGCACGGACCGCAAGTCGTCGGCTCTCATCAAGGCTTTGGCGGCCGCGATCCCGTCGAAATAGCCATGCAGGCCGTCGGAGCAGAGCAGGAAGCGGTCGTCGGGGAGCACCCCGAAGTCGTTGACGTCGACCTCCACCAGCTCGTAGACGCCGACCGCCCGGGTCAAGGCGTTCTTGATCGGCAGGTCGTTGATTTCTTCGGCCGTGAGCTGTCCGCGCTTGAGAAGCTCGTTGACGAGGGAGTGGTCCTCCGTGAGCTGGTGCAGGTTGTCTTGGCGCAAGAGATAGATACGACTGTCACCCACGTGGGCGATGAAGGCTCGCCGACGAATCAGCAGCAGAAGGCTCAGAGTGGTACCCATCCCGCGCCGTGCCGCGTTTTCTTGGGCCATACGATGGATCCGAGCGCAGGCGTCAGACACCGCGCGGACCAACAGGTCCCTGACCTCCCCCGCTGCGCTGGGCGTCGGCGTGGACCGGTAGTGTTCGAGGAGGGCGATGTTGCGCGTCAGATGGTCTCGGACGACCCGAATCGCCGTGGAGCTCGCCACCTCACCAGCGGCATGGCCCCCCATTCCATCGCAGACCATGAACAGGCTCAGGCCGGCATCGACAAGGTGCGCATCCTCATTGTTTTCGCGGACACGACCAGGGTCGGTGGCGCCAAATGAGCTACATTCCATTGGACCTCCAGGCCCAGTGTTGCCACCTGATCGTCAGGGGCTACTGCAACAGGAATGGCCTCGCGGCGCAAGGGCAATAAGACGGCGCCCGCTGGCTACGCTCTATCTATTGGTCATCGGTGAGCGACGTCAATCTCATTCGCTCGACGGCTCCAACTCCACTGCAGGAGCCGGAAAAGCAGGAAGAGTGAGCTCCGGAGGTTCAGGGGGAGTCGACGGCGAGGCGGGGCCTGCGGTGTTTCGCTTCTCCTGAGCGTGGGAGAGGATGAACATGAACAGCGTCTGGACGATCGAGGCCACTGGCATGGCGAGCAGCGCGCCGACCACGCCAAACGCGCTCTGGCCCGCCAACAGCGCGAAGACGATGACTACCGGATGGAGCTCCGACGAGGAGCCGACGATCTTGGGAGTGAGGAAGTTGGCGTCCAAAAAATGAACGCCCATGATCCACAGCAACACCAACAGCGCCGAGGAGATACCCTGAGTCAAACCCATCAAAACCGCCGGAACCGTACTGATGATCGTCCCAAAGAACGGGATCAGACTCAAGACCCCGGCGATGATGCCCAACATCAGGGCGAAATCGACCCCCAAGAGCCACAGCCCGATGCCGGTCAGGGTGCCGTTGATAAAGCAGATCACCAGTTGACCACGGATGACGCCAGAGAGCCCACGGTTGAGGCGAGCCAAGAGGTTCTCATAGAGCTCACCAGTGCCCTCTGGGATGAGGGAACGCGCGAAAGCCATGATCTTGGGCAGATCGATGGAGATGAACGCCGCGACCATGAACGTCAGGATGATCATGATGAAGGCGTTGATCACAAACTCGAGGAGCATCTGGATCAGCAGCAGCAGGTCTCCTGCGACCGCACTGCCGGACTCCACCACACCCGAGAGGCCTTTGAGGATCTCCTTCTCGAGGCTGAAGTGCTCAATGTCCTTCGCGGGACCGGAGGGCTCGAAGCGAACCAAGTAGGCGCCGTCGTCTGTGGGTGCGATTCTGATGTTCGAATCGCCGATTAGGAATGCGAAGCCCTCGCGTTCTGGGTCTCGCACAATCGTAAAGGCCACCCGAGACCGATCGAAGTCGCTGGGTGAAGGACCAAATAGGGCCGCCATGCCCAGGCTGACGTCTGGACTCACGGTAGCGAGCTCTTCGAAGCGATCGCTGCCCACGAGCAGCAGTGGTCTCGTCCCGCCGCGATCCACGAACGGAATTTGGTCGATCTGCTGGATCTGATTGGCCCTTTCGGTGGCGAGGGCGACTCGGCCCTGCGCTTCACCCACGGCCTCCTTCAGGTTCGATACGTCCGAGCCAGAGTCCACTTTGAGGCCTAGGAGGTCTTCGATCTGGCGGCTCCATTTCGGCAAGTACTTCTCTCGCAGATCGTTGAAGTAGCCAGGGATCTCCTCTGCCGCCTTGCCAACCTCCACCGTCAAAGGAGGAATGAAGATCACGAGAAAGAGCGTCACCATCGAGAAGAAGGAGATGTAGACGCTGATGACGGCTGCCCAGCGTGGAATTGGCCGGGCGCGGAGGGTCATGCCGGTGAGCCGGCGAACCATTGGCTCCATCAAGTAGACAATGACGAGTGCGATGATGAAAGGCAGGAGCACCGCACGAAAGACGTACAAAATCGTCCCGAAGAAGAGCAACGAGGCCGCTGGAATGAGCAGCCTCTGCCGCAGGTCTGTCAGACGTTCGTTCATGCGCCTCGTTGGACACTCGCGAGCAGGATTCTCCTGCGTCGCTTCGCGACAGGTCATTGAAAATCATCGTTCGCATTGCCTAACGCAACGCGCGTCGCTATTCAACCTGAGCGGTCGCAGTCCCTTTGCCGAAATTGCCCAGTCAGTTGACCAAAGTGGTTCGCGCGCCCCTTGTCTAGCGGCTTGGGTTGGCGGATCGTCGAGGGCTTCCCACAGCCGGCAGCGAACTCGCCATTTGGAGGCGTAATGTCTCTCGCACACAAGCTCATCACTGCACTGCTCAAGAGCAAAGGCGACGCACTGCACGTGAATCCGGGGCAGACCGTCGAGATGACCATCAAAGGACGACGACGCTCCGTGAGCGCTCAAAACGTACTCCGCGACCAGATCGAGGAGATCCTTGCTGAACTCTTGCCAGAAGGGCAGCACGTCGAACCAGAGGTCGGCGCCACCTTGCATTTCGACCATGAACTGCCCGAAGGCACGGCCCACGTCTCGGTCGTCCGACAAGAGGATGGGCTGCATCTCGAGATCTGCCCAAGAACGACCCCGAGCCCGCCGCTGGTGGCGGTTCCCGTGAGCACGCCAGCCCCATCCAGTCCGTCGCTGCACTGGAACACTCCGGCCGCGAGCCCAGCAGCACCGGCACCGTCGAGCCCTCCGCCGGACGCTTCGAAGCCGTCCGACGTCGTGGAGCCTGCCGCAGAGGCAATCCGTGCACCGTCGAGCCCGGCGCTCATCTCGACGGCATCAGTTCCATCGACTGGGCCCAATCCCTCGAGCGCTGTGAAAGCAACGCGCCAAGGCACAGCTGAGCTCGAGGCGCGAAAGGCCCAAGCGACGCCAGTGCCTGGGGCCATTGATGTGCCTTCGCAACCTGCACTCGAACCCTTTACCGCCTCGAGCCTCCGCATCGAAGACCCGCAAGAGCCACTCGACGTTGCCGAGGAGATGGCCCACTACCTGGAGACGGCAGCTCGTTTCGGCGGCGCCGAGGTCATGATCGCCTGTGCACACCCAGTGCGCTATCGACAGAATGGTGTTTGGAGCCGATCAGTCCATGAGGGTTTGTCCGCTGAGCACGTCAAGAGGCTGCTGGACAGCCTCCTGCCGGAAGACCGCACCCGCCTCGCCCCGCCTTGTCGAATGATGGTATCGACCCCCTCCGGGCATCGTTTCCGCTGCACGCTCTTCCGGGATCACCTTGGTTGGGGCGCGAGGTTCCTTCACGTCCCCCTGCGTCCTCCACGGCTAGACGGGCAGCCCGATGCGGCGGAGTGGCTCTCGCGAATCACCCAGAAGCCAGGTTTCTCCCTGGTCGTCGGGCCGAGCCAGTCGGGGCTGACCACCACTCTCGCGTCCCTGGTCAACGCGCTCGACGCGCAACGTCCAGGCCACATTATCACGCTCGAGTCCCTCATCGAGTTCGAGCAAACCGGCGCGCGGGGCTTTGTCAGCCAGAGACAGGCGGTGACCCACCGGCGAGCGGCCATCCAGTCGATCGCCGTCGAAGCTCCCGACTGGTTCTTGCTCCATGAGCTCGAAGACGGCGGTGAGCTCCTGCAGTGCAGGCAGCTCGTCGACCGCGGAATTCATGTTGTCGCGTCGGTCGTCGCCAATGACGTCGAGACGGCGGTGGAGCGACTCGTGAGAGGTCATCTCGACGAGGCCGAATGGGGCCGTATCCTGCTCAAGATCGACAGCCTCGTCGAATTGTCTTGGAGCTTTGGTTCGACGGGGCGAACGCACATGGTGCGGCTGGTCGACCCGAGTTGATAACTTTGGCGCGTTCTTCTTCTCTTCGGAGCCCGAAAAGAGCCAACACGCATCGCGAGCAAGCGCTTCGACCTCGCGTTGGACGATCTGCGGCGCGCACGCAACCTACGCAACCTATCGAGGCTCTTGACATCGGCTGCGGGCGCTGACAGTCTGTGTCTCACATGAAGAGAGCCATCGAGTCCGTCAGCCGCTACGGCTGGCCACACCACGTTCGTGTCTAGAGCGCACATTGCTAAGAATCGGGGAGGACGCATTGAAGCCAATGAGAGAATTTACGCAAGAGTTGTTGCTATCATTGTCCCTAGTCTTAGGGGGGGCGGATTTCTTCCGGCACTAGTGGGCTGCGTGGAGCAGACTGACGAGAGTGAGCTTGCCGTCATCGAGCAGTCCTCGATCTGGTACCAGAGGAACGTCGACCAAATCCGCGGGCAGATGCTGCTGGGGACGCCAGACTTCGAGCCCCACCTCAACACTCGAAAGCGAAACTTCGTCGCGGCTCTTCATGCGCGTGGAGCGGGCCGAATCATCCCGCCATCGTACCAGGTTCCTCCCTCCTGCGGTTTCGGGTTCGTACACACAGGAGTCGGCTCAGGGACCTTGACGTCCTCATCGCGGCTCATGACCGCACACCATGTGGTCTATCCGGCCTTGTTCAACAATGAGGCGGACCCCTGCTCCTATGAAGTGGTCTTGGAAGGTGCATTGAACGACGACTCCGAGAACGTCAGCAGCCACTTCGCCGCCTACACGGCGGGAAACGACTTCACCGAAGACCTCGACGACGCGACGCCTCGGGATGAGTTCTACTCCAACAAGTGCGACAACCCGGGCGAGTGTCTTGCGCCTCCCACCAACCCCCTGGTATGCAATTCGCCGTTCATGAAGGTGGGGGGCGAATGTGTTGAGGAGAACCCACTTTTGGCGCTGCGTCTCTTCCAACTTGGCTTGGAATCCTGGGCGACCGACAGCAACTGGAAAGGCACCACCGACGAGCAGGCCGCCGGACCAAACAGACGGCATCATCTCCACAACAAGTGGCCGTTCCAGGTGGACTGGGATCGCGCGGCTGGGGCTCAGCCCTCGCGGGTGGAAGACGCGCTGGCTCAGCAGGGGCAAATGGTCCATCCGCCTGACCACCGTGCACGGGGCCGGGATCTCGCGTTTCTCGAGGCTTGCGCGCTGCAGAATTATGCCCCGACGCAGAGCGGTATCGTCGACCCTGACTCGGATGGCTGGCCCATCGAGAAGGACACCCGATGGTCGTCGGATCCCTCAAAGCCCGCCTACACCCCCTCAGCCAGGTTCCCCATGAACCGCCCTGGGATCTTCTTCAACACCACCCACGTTCGCGATGCGACGGAGCACATTGCGAAGCTGCAAACCGACTACAAGGACATCTACGCGGTGCACACGAACAAGTGGCCAGACGACCACTCGACTTGGAGTGTGCCGTTGGTCAGCCGCCCGGGGAAATGGAGGGCTGCAGCCACTTGCGGAGAAGTGCCAGAGTATTGCGCGTCCAACTACGACACGCCTGAGACCTTCGCAGTCGGAACCTCCGAGTACCGAGATTGCGTCGACACCACCCTTGACGCAGCGAAGAGCTCCAGCGGCGGAATGGTTTTGTCCCCGGTGCTTTTCGATAACATATCGCCCAGACTTGGGATGAACGGGGCGGCCATCTTTCAAGGGGGAGCTGGGCCCGCCGAGTGGGCGAGTCCATTTCCAAAAACGACCTCAGAAGATGACGAGCCTAACACTTTTCCTAAAGGATTCATGGCGGCGACGCTCGCGGACTCGCAGGCCGTTGCCTGGGCCAAGCGAGACCATGGTGCCGAGCCCTTCGCACCTCGGCCCGTGCAGCCGGATAAGAATGGTCCATGGTGTACGAATTGTCGGCCGTGGGCGAACAACATTTGGGGTGTTCCTCCGACAGGTTCTGCGCGCCCGCCCGCTCTCAACCCTGTGGAGCCAGATACACCGCCCGATGAGCGCGAAGAAGCTGGCGACGCGTTCGACACCGACAACGATGACACGACTCTCCTCGGCTGGACGCACTACTGCGACTACCGAGGAAGTGGATTTGCTCATGAGGAAGGGGTGGCGGTTGGTGTCGTGGGCAGCTTGACGACCAGCGGGATTCAGGGCGTCGGCTCGTTGCGGTTGGTCTGTGCGCCCTGGTCCAGTGTGTCTTACACCGAGAACTGGCCGTTCTTGAAGTTCGTTGGCCGGCGTCTCCCGCAGGGGGACGACACCCTCGAAACTGGATGGGCATGGTGGAGCGCCAACCTCCCCTCGGCGTTGAGCTACATGTACGAGCACTACTTGGGATCTATCGAGCCACTCTATCGACCCGCCTCAATGAAACTCTGCCCTCCGAACTTCTATCTGCAGGGCATCGTTAGCGCGTACGACACCCAAGACGACCACCTGAAGGGCGTGACGCATCTAATCTGTGCGAGGGCACCCGCCTCTCCCGCTCCCAAGGGCTACCCCGAGCGCATCTGTGTCTCGCTGTCCACCGATGGCCCCTCCCTCCAGTACTGTCGGGACCTGAGTTCCAAGGGGATCGCGAGCGCGACCTATGCCACCTGTGGAGCAGACTGCTACGACGACTTCACGTTGGCTGGCAACAGCTTCCCTCTTGATCAGCAGATTGGACTCTCCAACGCCACTCCAAACACTGAAGAAGATCAGTATTGTCCTGAGGGCACGGCGATTTATGGCATGAAGATCTATGCATACGAGTCGGGGCCCGTCCGGAATTTTTACGTCAACTGCGTCGGGCTGCCAAAGTGAGCCATCGACTCACAGCAGCCATCGCTGGCGTTTCTCTGTTGCTGGCATCTTGCTCCAGCTGTCCGTCAGTCGTTCAGCCCGTTGGTGAGACAACTCCTGTCGGCATGAGAACGCTTACTCCGCAATTCGAGCGAAGTACTGAGGCGACCAAGCTGGTCGTCGGTGGGAACCTGGTGGGCGGGGAAGGCGACGACATCGTCCTAGTGTTCGCAGGTGAACGCGATCATGACACCGAAGATAAGGTGCTCAACATCTTCTCATTGCAGGCCATTGCCGCTGACGAGCGCCTCGAGAGCGCCGACGCAGAATACTATTGGGCCATCATTCCAGGTCCGCCTCGAATTCACCTGAATATTCTGGACATCGTACCCTTTTTGCACGATGGACGCAGCGCAGTGCTGGTGTTTCGAAGCCGGATATGGAAAGTGGCGTTAAGTGCCGATGGGGCGTCGCAACCGATCGAAGGACATGTTGGATTTGATGTCCTTGTTTCACCACTCGACGGACGGAAAATACTCGAGCCGTTTCCAATGATTATGCAGCCACGCGCCTGGGTTTGGGGGGCTCATCTGCGCAGCTTTGGTGACATTAGTGGAGACGGTCAAGCAGACCTAGCGCTCCCGATATGGCATTTTCGAGACGACAAGGAGGCATCCCCCGACTATGTTGCGATCGCTTTGGGACCCTCGTTCGAAAAGCACACCGACGATTTCTCCATCCACATCGTCCCCCCCGGAACAAACTTGAAGGGGGTACTGAACAATTGTGACATCAACGGGGACAACCTCGAGGACGTGATCATCTGGGGTCAGGGTCAAGCTGGGCCCACTGACGAAGCCTGGGTGTATCGTTCGAGTTGGGATGGAAGCGCTGGGTCGGGGGAGCTTGTCAACAGTGTCGCTGGTCTCTTCGCTTATAGTGCTCAGTCTCCCAATTGCCTCGGCGATCTCGACGGCGACGGCAAAGACGACCTCTTGGTCTTCCTCGCCCGAGAAACCGAGGGCGCCAAACCCAAGCCCGCGGTCATCTTCGGTCCCTTGACCTCAGAACCCGTCATGGTGAGCGATTTGGGGCTGGACATTGTCGGTGCCAACCCCATGGGCGACCTGGATGGCGACGGCCTCGCCGATCTGGCCATCGACGGGACCAAGGACGGCAACGGCCGGGTCGTGGTGCTCGCCGGACGCGCCGACCGGACCCTCGTTCCGCTCTACCAAATCGAGCTGGGCCCTGTGAAAAGCGACGAGAGGGTCCAGCTCGGCGCGGGAGACCTCGACGCCGACGGCACTCGCGATCTGGTCCTCCTACACCTCAAGAACCGCGACAACCGCCTGCTCATCTTTCTACAGCCGTTTGCCTCAGAGGAGACTCCGCATGACCACGCGCCTTGACTGGGTCTCGCGCCACCGGCTCGCGCTTCTCGCCTACGTCCTAGGAACCCTGAGCCTCGTAAGCACCGGATGCAGCGAGGAGCCGACGAAACAGCAGACGGCTGACCTCCTCGACGCGGAGGTGCCCGCCGACCTGCTCCCTCAGGGGCGCTGCAACACCGTTGCGGATTGCGACCCCGCGGGGTCGTGTGAGAGCGGCTTCTGCATTCGGCCGTATGTGGCTTTGCCTTCAAGTCCAAATTTCTACTATTGCAACAGCACTTGGGGGGCGCCGCCCGATGGAATCGTAAGCTGCAGCCTGCATCCCATCACTGGCGAGCAGATGACGCAGCCTTGGATCGAGTGCGAGGAGGACGCCGACTGCGTGGACAGCGTGTACGGACCCAAGTGCCTGTATTTCGCTTGCACACTGCTCGTCGATTGCACGGCGGACGGCACCTGCCCGCATTCAGAGCAGACCTGCTCGAGTTATGAGGTCTGCGTGCCGCATATGGACTGAGCGGGTTCGGCTCGAGCCACGCGATCATCAAGGGCGGCCTGGAGGTGAGTGCATTGACCATTTGGCCCCTCGGGAGGGTTTTGCGCCGCGTACACGGGATCGGGCTGGTCGAACGAGACCTCGAGGAGGTCCGTCTTTAAAAGGCCACCTTGGCGCGCTTCGCAGCCAACCGACAAGAACCCTTCGCAACCCAGCAAGTCAGGGTCGTGCCACATCATCGGCAACAACTGCGGCAACAACTGCGGCAACAACTGCGGCTCCAGTGCCAGCCCTAACCCGAAGCTCTGGAAGCAGTCGCTTGTGGACTGCAGAGGTGCGACCTGATACCTTCCCGGCCCTGCAAGCACCGCGCTTTGCGGCCGGAGAGCGGCGCTTCGAGCCTTGCTCGAGGGCGCGCGAAGGGGCTCTCTGGGGCTCGGTCGCGGCAAACAGGCCAACCCACGAGCCAAGGTTCTCTGCGGCCAACCCCAGTGAGTCGGCCGCGAGCAGTAAAGGCGCGAGTTTCCTTTGGGAGCCTCGTGCGACACCCTCACGCATCGCCGAGAAGCATGGCACGAACTCGATTCAATAAGGTCCTAGTCGCTAACCGGGGCGAGATCGCCGTACGCATCCTGCAGGCGCTGCGCGAGTCGGGCTACTCTTCGGTGGCTGTGTACAGCGAGGCCGATGCTGACGCGCTCCACGTCCGACGGGCCGACGAAGCGGTCTTGCTCGGTCCGGCTCCCCCTAATGAGAGCTACCTTGTCATCGACAAGATTCTGGACGCGTGCCGCAAGACGGGCGCCGAAGCGGTGCATCCCGGTTACGGCTTCCTGAGCGAAAACGCACACTTTGCCAGAGCGCTGAGAGACGCTGGCATCGTCTTCATTGGCCCCAGCGCCGAGGCCATCGAAGCCATGGGGGAGAAGACACGGGCGCGCGAGCTCGCCCAAGAGGTCGGTGTGCCTGTGGCTCCCGGTTCGAAAGGGGTAGTCAAGGACGTCGACGAGGCCCTCGAGGTGGCCAGTCGGGTCCCCTTCCCGCTTCTGCTCAAAGCCGCTGCCGGAGGGGGGGGCAAAGGGATGAGGCTGGTCGAGTCCCTCGAAGAACTGCCCAACGCCTTCCGGAGCTGCCAACGTGAAGCTGCCAACGCGTTTGGTGACGACTCCGTGTACATCGAAAAGTTCATCGTCCAGCCGAGGCACGTCGAGATGCAGATCCTCGCCGACGAACACGGCAACGTCCGACACCTCTTCGAACGAGACTGTTCGATCCAACGCCGACACCAGAAGGTGATCGAAGAGGCTCCTTGCCCCGTGCTCAGCGACGCCGTGCGCACCAAGATGGGGCAGGTCGCCGCTGAGCTGGTGCGCGCCGTCGGGTATACAGGCGCCGGCACCATCGAGTTCCTGCTCGACAGCGAGCAGCGCTTCTACTTCATGGAGATGAACACTCGCTTGCAGGTCGAGCACCCCGTCACCGAGATGATCACCGGGATCGACCTCGTGCGCGCCCAACTTCAGATCGCGCAGGGTGAAGTGATCGCGTGGTCGCAGGACGAGCTGGTTCCCCGCGGGGCGGCGGTGGAGTGTCGCATCTATGCCGAAGACTCCAGCATGAATTTCCTCCCCTGTCCTGGGGTCATCGAGACACTCTGCACCCCGTCGGGCCTGGGGATCCGCAACGACTCAGGCTACGGCACAGGCGACACCGTTCCCACGAACTACGACCCTCTGATCTCCAAGCTCGTCACCTGGGGGCCCGACCGCTCGACGGCCATCGCGCGGATGCGTGTTGCGCTGCAGGACACCATCGTCACGGGCATACGCACGAACATCCCCTTTCATCTGCGAGTCATGGAGGACCTGCGGTTCACCAGTGGTGACTACACCACCAACTTCCTCCCTGAAATGCTCGAGAGAGGCGAGTCGCTCGAGCCGACCACGACTCCAGAGATGGAACGCATCGCGATCCTCGCCGCTGCGATCTACGAACACGTCGCCCCCAGCATGGGCAGCCAGAGCACTGTGGCCACCCACAAGCGCAACGGGAAGCTGAGCCCGTGGAGAGTCTACAGTCGCCTCAAGAGGCTCTCTCGCACTTGAGCCTTCCGCCGCACTCCTGAGCCTGACTACGGCCTTCAACACTCAGGAACACCTCACCCACCGACCAGTGTCCAGCGAAGACTCTCAATGAAACACACCTACCACATCATGGGGAAATCCCCTCGGAAGATAGAGGTCGAGCAGGTCGGCGCAGGTCCCATGCAATCTGGGGATTTTCGGCTCACGCTCGATGGTGCCGAAGAGCGTTGCAGCGCCACTTGGACGGCGAACCGCGTGAAGTTGGTGATCGGTCACCGGGTCCACGACTGCTATGTGGATCATGTGGAAGGCAGCTACACGGTTCACATCGACGGCCGACGGATCCCGGTCGATCTGTTGTCCGACTCCCAACTCCGGCGCCGCAACGCCACGGGGGCCGACACCTCAGATGGCTCTCCGCTCGTGACCTCGCCGATGATCGGCAAAGTGGTCGAAGTGCACGTCTCGATCGGCGACACAGTGAAGGTTGGCGACGGCCTCCTCGTCATTGAGGCCATGAAGATGGAGAACGAGATTGTGGCGAGGCGCTCGGGACGGATCGAAGCCATCCGAGTGGAGCCGGGCGACAAGGTGGAGATGGGCAAGCCGCTGATCCGGTTTGCCGAAAGCGAAGGATAGGGCGACGAGCGCTTCGAGTGCGCCAGCTCATCGATCGAAGGGGTATGTGAGCGCGGCGTAACCCACCACGTTGGGGCGCGGCGCCTAGCGGTCAGCGGCCCTGGCATCAGCAATTCCTGTCCCGCGCCGAGCGGCGGGTCTGCAGAGGAGGACAAGATGGGACGTGACAACAGTGACAAGACCGATGTGCTTGACGTCGCGCTCGGCGATTGGCGCGAGAAGACCCTCAGTCCCCACGAAGCCCGTTTCAAGCCACGCGCAGAGACCTACAAGACCACCGGCGGGTTCGCCATCCCACCGTTGGCGACCCCAACCCACCAGGACTATCTAGAGAGCCAGGGGTTCCCAGGTGAGTACCCCTACACCCGAGGCGTGCAGGCGAACATGTATCGAGGGCGCCTCTGGACGATGCGACAGTATGCGGGTTTCGGCACCGCAGCGGCCTCGAACGAGCGCTACAAATACCTCCTCGAGCAAGGCCAGACCGGCTTGTCAGTCGCCTTCGACCTGCCCACCCAGATGGGTTACGACTCGGACAATCCGAGAGCCTTCGGAGAGGTTGGCAAGGTCGGCGTCGCCATCGACAGCATCGCCGACATGGAGACCCTGCTGGACGGTCTTCCCCTGGACAAGATCTCCACGTCGATGACCATCAACTCCACAGCCTCCACGCTCCTGGCGCTCTATATCGCCGTGGCGGACAGCAGAGGGGCATCGCGCAAGCGCCTCGCGGGGACGGTTCAGAACGACATCCTCAAGGAGTACATCGCGCGAGGCACTTATGTGTATCCCCCTCGCCCATCGATGCGGCTGATCACCGACATGTTCGACTTTTGCTCGGCAGAGGTCCCCCGCTGGAACACCATCTCCATCAGCGGTTACCACATCCGGGAGGCCGGTTCGAACGCGGTCCAAGAGGTGGCGTTCACCCTCGCCAACGGGCTCGCCTATGTGCAAGCGGCCGTCGACACTGGTCTCGACGTCGATCAATTTGCCCAACGCCTGAGTTTCTTCTTCAACGTCCACAACAACTTCCTCGAAGAGATCGCGAAGTTCAGGGCGGCTAGGCGACTCTGGGCGCGGCTCATGAAGGAGCGCTTCGCACCCAAAGACGAGCGCAGTATGCAGCTGCGCTTCCACACGCAGACCGCTGGCAGCACGCTAACCGCGCAGCAGCCCGAGGTGAACGTGGTTCGTGTCGCGCTCCAGGCGCTCGCTGCGGTCCTTGGCGGCACACAATCGCTGCACACCAACTCGAAAGACGAGGCGCTCGCCTTGCCTTCGGAAGCTTCGGCGCTGCTCGCCCTGAGAACCCAGCAGGTGATCGGGTACGAGTCTGGAGTGGCCGATTGGGTCGACCCTCTCGGAGGCAGTTATGCCATCGAGAGGATGACCGACCAGATCGAAGAGCAAGCCATGGCCTATATCGAGCGCATCGACGCGCTCGGAGGTGCGGTCGCGGCCATCGAGCAGGGCTTCCAGCACTCCGAGATTCAGGAGGAGGCCTACTCCCACCAGCTCGCCGTCGAGAACGGGGATACGGTTGTTGTTGGCGTCAACAAATTCGTGCAAGAAGAGGTTGGACGCGCCGATTTGCTGCGCATCGATCGCCGGGTCCAAGAGGGACAGATCGCTCGGCTGCGGGCGTTCAAGGCCGCGCGAGCCGAACAGCCTCTGGCCGCAGCGCTGCGGAAGGTAAGGGAGGCTGCCCACGCTTCGGACAACCTCATGCCGCTGATGATCGACGCGGTGAAGGCCAAGGCGACCTTGGGGGAGATCGCGGACGTCCTGCGAGAGGTCTTTGGGGTCTATGTCGCTGGACAGCGAATATGAGCGACGACGAAGGCGGGGGCTTAGTCAAGAGGGCAGCTGAAGGTCTCGCTTTGCGCGGGCGGGGGGCGGTGGGCCGACTTGGGGAGACTCGCGAGCAGCTCGCGGCGCTGGCGGTGGCCGTCGCCAAGAAGCTCTTCGAGCTCTCTGGGCAACCGGTCGTGCACCTGCTCGAAAGGCTCGTTGACGCGATGGTCGCCAGCGACGTGGCGGCGCAGGAGCTGGCGTTGTTCATCGAGCAGCTCCGGGAGAAACGAGGCAACTCCCACATCGTCGCTGCTCTGATTCGCCACAATTTGCTTCTCAATGGGACCTTCTTGGCCCTCATCGAGCCCCTTCTGAGCAAGGGCATCGACCCTCCCAAACTTTCGACCAAGGCCGTCGAGCGTGGGCGCGCCACGATGCGGGCGTTGATCCTGGAGCTGCTTGGCAGGGGCGAGGCCGTGGACGTCCAGGAAAAGGCGGCGTTGGACGCCATCGACGAGTCTGAGTTTCCGGAGCTTTGTCCCACCGTTTGGGAATGGCTCCAGGGATGTTCGACCGAAGTGGAGGACGGCCGATTTTTGATGAACTCGTATTTGCTATTCGTCCAAAGCGCGTTGCTCAAAACCGCCCTGTCCGAAGTGAAAAAGCCCCTACCTTCTGCGATGTTCGGTCGCCACGATCCGGAACGGCCCAAATAGTGCCGAACTTATCTGTTGAAAAGTCGGCACAAGATGACCAGTATTAGCGGCACAGCCACGCCCGAACCCGATGTCTTCAACGAGTCACCTCGTCGTGGGATGAGTGCGACTTCGCTCAGCATCACCTCGCGCTAGCCCATGCTCCGCCGACCTGAGAAGGCGACCGACAGCGGCTCATGCGGGCGTCTGGACTTGCCACACGGATTGAGATCCCTCCAAGCGGCCGGATTTGACGAGAGTCAATTGGCGTTTGGCTTGGGGGGGGCGCGCGTACCCCGGTTTCACCCTGGGAGGGCAGTCATGACAACCGGAACGAGCACTCGTTGGGCTGTCTATGTGTTGTTTTGGGCGCTCGCAATCGCGGTGTTGTTCGACGTCGTCTATTTGGATCAAGTCTCGCGATCGAGGGATGGGCAGGCAGCAGAACACCTCAACGCCATCTCGGAAATCGAAGCGGGTATTGATATGGCTGGAGCGGTTGGCGTCTCTGAGCGGTCAGCAGAGATCCACCTTTCCCGAGCCGGTCTAGGCCTTGCGGAGCTGATTGACGAACGAAAGCAGAGCTTCATCGTCGCCGCGATGCTGCGCGAGTCGTTTGTCGCACTGCACCTCAATGTCGACCGCAAGGCTCGGATCAACGTGTCAATGGCTTGGCTAACCCGAGTCAGACTGCTGCTGCAACAGCGCCTCGAGGTCTGCAGCAGAGAGACTCGAGGGACGCGCGATGTCCTCTTGGTGATTGTCCTCACCTTGCTCGTTGGCTCTGTGGTTGGTTTCATCGCCCACACTCGTCTGCAGCGCCAGAGGCTCTCTGCGGCAGAGCTGCGAAAGGCAGACGCGGAGAAGACGGCTCGCCATCTTAGCGCGCTGCTGGAGGAGCTCCACGACGGCGTCATCCAAACTGACCATGAAGGCCGTGTCCGTCACGCGAACTCCATCGCGAGGCGCCTGGTCCATGCTGCCGAGGGAATCGAAGGGCGAGCGCTGGGAACCGTTCTCAAGAGCCTCGAACTCGACGACGAGACGTTGCAGGTGCTTTCCGAGCCGTCTCACCAAACCAGCACCCCTCGAGAGGTGCGTGTGTCCACCTCAGATGGGCGACACACAGATCTATTAGTGTCGACCCACACCATCGGAGAGCCTGGCAAAAGCGGCACCGAACATATGGTCGTCATGCGCGACATCAGCGAGCACAAGACCACGCAAGCCAAGCTCCGTGACGCGCTGGACTTTCAACAGTCCGTCATTGACTCCATCGACGACCCTTTGATGGTGATTGGATTGAACCACGAGGTCTTGATGGTCAACGAGCGAGCGAAGCTCGATTCCAACTGGTCGGAGAGACGTCCCAGCCATTGCTATGAGGTCTTCCACGACAACGCGAAGCCTTGTTGTGGTGAGCTCCATCCTTGTCCTTTGGAGAACGTGGTGCGGACCGGGACGCCCATGCGCGTCGTGCACGAACACATCTCCACAGGGGGATCGAGCTTTGTCCAAATCATTGGCTCACCGCTCTTCGCCGACGCAGGCCGGCTGGTGGGGATGGTCGAATTCAGCCATGACGTGACCTCGCACATCGCGACCGAGCGCGACTTGCGCGCCAAAGCAAGGCTACACCGCTACCAGGCCACCCACGATTCCCTCACCCGCATTCCTAATAGGTGGCTCCTGGAGTCTCACCTCTCCACGGTGATCGAACGCAATCCGCACGACGAGATCACGGCGATCCTCTTCATCGACCTCGACGACTTCAAGTCCGTCAACGACCAGTATGGGCATTGCGTGGGCGACGATGTCTTGATGAAGGTCGCGGAGCGGCTCACGAGCTGCCTGCGTCGAACTGACGTGGTCGGCCGCATTGGTGGTGACGAGTTCGTCTTTGTCCTCAGTGGGATTCAGGACCCAGAGGAGAGCCAGGTTGTCGCTCGCAAGATCCTGCGAGCCATCTCCGAGCCGATCTGCGTCGGTGCCAAACGCATCACGCTCTCCGCCAGCATCGGCATCGCCACAACAGAGGACGACCCCCGCGAGAGCACCATCCTCCTACGCCGCGCCGACGTCGCTATGTACAAGGCGAAGGAGAAAGGGAAGAACCAATTCTTCGTCTATGTGAATCCAGAGGCGACACGCCACTGAATATTGGTCGTGAAAAGCCCATTAATACGGCTCATTCGAGCACGACCACTAAGCTGTACGGGTCCAAGGTCGAACCGAAGAAATGTTGGACACTCAGGTACACCGTTTCGTCGACGGCGCTGCTGGGCTGCTCCAAGTAGCTGAACCCGGCTTCGCCGTCGAACACACTGCTCTGCAGCAATGCTGCGGTAGAGTCCAAGAGGCTGAGCTCGGTGTAGACGAAGACCGGTGTGCCTCCCCAGGTCGTGTAGGCGCGGAGTTTTCGACCGGCCGGGATCAAGAGTGTGTAGGTGTCTACGTCCAGCCCGTCAGCGAGCGAGCCCACGAGGCGCATTGGGAAGGGCCCGGTCAACGACTGCGCCGAGCTCGGGGAGCTGTTATCTCCAGTGGCTTCCAGTCTAGCGGTCGGCGTGAGCTCAGAAACCGAGAGGTCGTAGGCGAAGGCAGTAGGGAAGGTGCTGAGATAGTCTTCCACGACGATCAGGACGTCCAACGGCTGGGCGTTGAATCTTCCGAAGCCCTCGGCATTGAAGACATCCGCGAGGTAAGTACCGCTCGAACGGTCGTAGAACGTGAGGTTGGGGGTGAAGCTGCTGTCGCTCTCCTCGAGGTCGAGATCGAGCACCGAACCCGCGGCGAACTGGCCACTGTAGTAGCGTTTGGGGGTCGCGGTGTCGAGAAAAGTGCTCTCCGAGAACGGGGAGGCGAGGGCCGTGATGGTTGGCGTCTCGATGTGGACTGTGTGGTCAAAGCCCGCCCCCCCCCCACCACCCGAATCCCGCACCTCAACGAGCAGTCGCTGAGCCGCATTGCTCATGTAGAACAGTGGGCCGCGAGACGAGTAATCGACCGAGTAGAAGTGGGTGGCCTCGTAAAGTGTGATTGTCGGGAGCAAACTCCCGCCGCCATTGTCTGTGGTGACCTCGATAGCCTGGGCCTTGGACACCTCCAGCCAGAGGTAGAACCCCGTGCCTTGAGTGGGCAGCGTGCCCGCAGCCACGACAGGCAACGTGTCGTACAACGTGGGGACGACCGACTGGATGCCGATCAACACGGAACCACCCGCCGCGCTTCGATTGAGCACCCGGAAGATGATGTCTCGAGAAGCGCCGCTCTCGTTCGGCCAGAAGAGCCGAGAGGAGTAGTCGTCGACGACGAGGGGCGTCATGGTTCCGGGATCGAGAAACGCCAGATCCGTGCTGAAGGACTTGGTTCCGAGCTGCGCAGCCAACAGCTCTCCGTCCGGCAGGGCGAAGGAGTAGTAGATCGCCTCACCGCCAGCGAGGTTCACGGTCTCTGAGAAGGGCAACGTCGCGGCGACGGTCGGGAGGTCTCGGACCTCGAGAGCAAAGCCAACGCCGAGGCCTCCAGCTCCATCCTGAACTCCCAGATCGATCCAAACATCGCTTGCGGTGGGGCTCGCGATTGGTAAGGAGAGGCCCACAGTTTCGCCCAGCAGCCGCCTAGTCTGAGGGTCGTACACCCGAATCACCGGCGAGCTCGGCAAGGTTGCCCCGCCGAGGCGAACCTCCTGCGGCACGTTGGCGGGAAGGCTGACCTCGTAGAGAGCGTGCGCCCCCTTCGGGTCGAAGACGCCCGACTGATTCAGTGGTGTCGCGCCGAGCGGTGTGGGTGTCGGCGTCGTCAGTTCGACCTTGATCTGGTAGCCGTACCCAACCCCGCCGACGTCTCCTCCGAGTCGGTTCTGGTTGTCGCGCACGCGGATGGCATAGGGCCTCGATTCTGTGGCCAGCAGCTCGAGGAGCGGCCCATCGTTCCATAGCCAGCGAGAGAAATAGCCATCATAGACGCCGAGCTCGAGATAGGGCTGCATGAGTGAATCCGGTGTGATCGTCACACGAATCCGCTGCCCAGCCTGCGCAAAGAACGTGAAGAAGTCGTCGTCGGTGGCGCTGCCTGGTCGGTCGTCGATGCGGGCGGGAACGGGGGGGCCGGCCGCCAAAGGGCTCGCGTCTGTGACCGAATCATTGCTTTCGAGCTCGCCCAAGATCTCCTCTTCACTGGCAATGACGGTGACGGTGTTCACCTGCCACGTGTAGTGGAAGTCTTCGATGAACCATACGGACGAATTGGGTCCTGGAGGGGCGATAAGCTCGACACGGCCGGTGTCCTGCACGTCGTCGGTGGTGTTCTGAGCTAGGTAGGCATGGGTCGCTGGGTCCCAGACGATGAGCGCCGGTTCGTGAACCGCATAGTCCACCAATGGAGCGGACGAAGCCTCGGCTCGGATCATCGAACTGGCCCCGCGGTCCATTCTCGAGAAGCGCACGCGCTTATCGTTCCCACCGCTATAAGCCAAAGGGAAACTCCCCTCGTCGAGGACCTCGATCGGAACTGTGTAGAAGCTCGCGCGATAGGTGTAAGTCGGTCCGCCGACGTTGCTGGGGATCGCCTGATAGTTCAGCAGATCGTAGACTCCCAGGAAATAGGTCCCGGTCTCGGTGACAAAGAACTCCCTGAAGTCGCTGGTCCCGTTGGGCGTGAACATCGCGCGGAGAAAGGAAGGAACGCTGTCTCCGGAGATATCGAGAGAGCAAAAGCAGTCCGAATCTTCGACGTCGAGATCGACACGGATGAGCTGCCCCGCCTCGGCTTCGAACCGAAAGAAATCGATGTCGTCGGTGTCGGTGAATTCGCCGATAGTCCCCGCCACCGTGAAGGGCAGGGTCATGATTGGTAAGTCCTGACTTGGGTAGTCGTTCGGCTCCGCTTCTTGGACCGCGACGCAGGCGAGGGGGTTGTCGGTCGGATCGAAAAGATTCGGACAACCGTCGCAAACATCCCCCAACCCGTCCGAGTCTTGGTCGAGCTGGTCGCTGTTGGGCACCGTTGGGCAGTTGTCATCGCCGTCAGCAACCAAGTCTCCGTCTTGATCATCTAAGTTGGGCAGTTCATCGGGAACCTCGACGAGGTCGAGCTCACTGTCGACCAAGTCCACGCCTTCGGCGCTGTCTTGCGGGTCGGTCGTGTCGTCGATCTCCGACTCGTCAGCGACATCGATCTCCTCGTCCGCCGGAAGGTCTTCGAGGGTCTCGACCGCATCGATGGCGCTGTCACCGTCTTTCTGCCGACTTCCCTCGTCATCACAACCAGTCGCCGCGAGCAATAGGGCGACGCTCACGCTGAGCACAAGTACAGGAAGTCCACGGGTCATGAGCCTATCTCCACAATGGTCACAGTCTCGTCGAGAAGAGACGTTCGCGGGTCTTTGCTCGAGCGCCAACCCATCCAGCCTATCATTGCTAGCCGACACGCCGCTTTGAAGCAACCAAGGTCGTCTCGAACACCCTCGAGGTCGAGGCGTTGAGCCTCGAACGCCAACTGGCTCTTCCTCACGGCGACGAACTGTGATAGGCAAGCTTCTTTCCTGCGCCGCGTTTGGCGGAGGTGGGAGAAGCAGGAGAGCTTCGCGCGGCCTCGCAAGGGGCTCGTGACATTCTCGGCTGCGTGCATTCACTCAAACGTCCGTTCGCTCCAGCGACTCGAACCGACAAGGATTGATGGTATCTGATGGTGATTCAACGAAAACCCATGACTCCAATCGGTTACATGAAACTCAAGGCTGAGCTTCAGGAGCTTCGGGAGGTCAAGATCCCAGCCAACGTCAGAGCCATTGAGGAAGCCCGAGCCCACGGCGACCTCTCCGAAAACGCCGAGTACAAGTACGCGAAAGAGCAGCAAGGCTTCATCCGAGGGCGTGAGACCGAGCTCTCAGGTCTGCTTGCCGTTGCAGAGGTGATCGACCCTGCCAGCCTGTCGGGCGATCGGATCATGTTTGGAGCTACGGTTCGGCTGATGGACCTCGACAACGACGCCGAGGTGACCTACACGCTCGTCGGCGAGAACGAGTCCGAGGTGGTCAAGGGCCGCATCTCGATCACCAGTCCTATCGCGCGCGGCCTCATCGGCCGCAACGCTGGGGACGAGGTGTCCATCGTGACGCCCAAAGGCCCGCGGGTCTTCGAGGTCGTTGATGTCCAGTTCCTACCTTGCGACAGCTGGACCTAATCAGCCTCGAACTCGCTCGACGGAGTAGACGCCGGGTATCCGCGCGAGTGTCTTGATGGCGGTCTGCAGCTGTTTGATGTCTTTGACCAAGACCTCAAAGGTGTTGACCGCCCGCTTATCCTCCGTCGTTCGGCAGTGCGCCTGCGTGATGTTGATGCCCATCACAGAGAACGACTGAGAGATGTTCGAGAGCATTCCAGGTCGATCGGCGCAGACCACGCGGACGTTGACCGCCCTCTTGGCTTCGGCTGGGGTGGTGCTCTTGATATCCCAGTAGCAGTCCACCTGTCGCTCGGGCTCCAGAAGGGCGCTCTTGGTGCAGTCTGCGGCGTGGACCGTGACCCCTCGGCCTCTGGTCACGAAGCCTATGATAGGCTCCCCTGGAACGGGTGCGCAGCACTTGGCGAAGCGCACCATCATGTCCTCGACGCCATCGACGTTGATGCCGGTCTTGGAGCGTCCGCGCAGCCGGTCCATCAGCTTGCCGAAGCGCCCTTCTTCCTGGACAGTGGGCTCTTTCCCTTCCTCTTCTGGTGGCGCAAACTTGGCGGCCACGGTCTCTGGCTGCAGCTTCCCGAGTCCGACGTTGACTTGGATCTCGTCACCGTTCGCGCATTTGAGCGAGCGCGCGATCTTCTCCAACTCGCCGGCTTTCTCGAGCTTCGCCAAATTCAGGCCGTAGCGCCGGAACGTTTTCTCGAGCAGTTGCCGCCCGATTTGTTGGCTGCGTCCCCGCTGTTCCTTGCGAACCACCTGGCGGATCTTGGTGCGCGCCCTCGAGCTGACCACAAACTGCAGCCAGTCCTGCTTCGGCCGCTGGTTCGCGCTCGTGATGATCTCGATGATGTCGCCGTTCTGCAGTTGGTGCCGCAGCGGCACGAGCTGGCCGTTGACGCGGGCTCCCGCGCAATGATGGCCAACTTCCGTGTGCACGGCGTACGCGAAGTCCAGCGGTGTCGACCCCTTGGGGAAGCTGCGAACCTCACCTTTAGGCGTAAAGACGTACACCTCGTCGGCGAAGAGATCGATCTTGACCGTCTCGAGAAACTCTTTGGGGTCGGTCAGATCCTGCTGCCACTCGACGAGTTGCCTCAACCAGGCGAACTTCTTCTCGTCATCTCCAGGAGTGATGCGCCCTTCCTTGTACATCCAGTGGGCCGCGATCCCTTCCTCTGCGACCCGATGCATCTCGCGGGTTCGGATCTGGACCTCGATACGCTCTTGGTAAGGCCCAATCACGCTGGTGTGGAGGGACTGATACATATTCGGCTTGGGGATCGCGATGTAATCCTTGAACCGGCCGGGAATCGGCTTCCAGTGGTTGTGGATGATCCCCAGCGCCTCGTAGCACTGAGGCACACTGTCGACCATCACCCGGAAGGCGAGCATGTCGTGGACCTGGCCGATCTCGACGTTGCTGCGCTTCATCTTCGTGTAGACCGAGTAGATGTGCTTGGGACGTCCCTGCAACTCGAAGTCCTTGAGCCCAGCGTCGGCCAGGACTCGGTGCAGGATCTGCAACACCTCCTCGATGTAGCCTTGACGCTCCTCTTGGGTCTTGGCGATCTTCGCGATGAGGTCCGCGGACTCTTCGGGATGCAGGTAGCGCAGCGCCAGGTCTTGAAGCTCGACCTTGATCCAGCTGATCCCTAGGCGATTGGCCAGCGGTGCATAGATGTCGAGCGTCTCTTGTGAGATGTCCTGCTGCTTCTTCTCCGGCATGTGCTCCAGAGTCCTCATGTTGTGGACTCGGTCGCAGAGCTTCACGAGAATCACGCGCAGGTCGCGGCTCATGGCCACGATCATTTTTCGGAAACTCTCGGCTTGCCGCTCTTCTCGCGTGTTGAAGGTCAGCTTGCTCAGTTTGGTCAGGCCATCGACGAGAAACGCCACTTCCTCACCGAAGTGTTCTTTCAACTCTTCGAGAGTGGTACTGGTGTCCTCCACGACGTCATGCAGCAGGCTGGCGCAGAGGCTCGCCACATCGAGCTTGAGCTCGGCGACGATCTCAGTGACCTCGATCGGGTGAATGATGTAGGGCTCGCCGGACTTGCGGAACTGCCCTTCATGGCACTTCACTGCAAACTCGAACGCGCTGCGAAGCGTGACGATATCGGGCGCCGGATGGTAGCTGCAGACCTTGTCCTTGAGCCGATCAAAGCGCTGCTGAAGCGAAAAGGTTAGCCCTTTCGGCTCGCCCGCGACTATCGAATCGCTTGTAGACCCTGATGTGTTCATCGGGCAGTCGCCAGCCTACTCGCAATCCAGCGTAGCAGTGTCGTTCCCAACGCACCCCGCTGGCAGAGCGGCCATGCTACACTCGCCGAGGATTTCGAGTCAACTTCCGGCCATGATAGGCTAGTCGCCTCGACTTGACCGACGTGAAGATCCTGAGAGTGCTATTTTGCGACGGATTTGCAGATGAAATCGCGCATGACGGCCAGCTCTTTGTCCGTGGTCCTGAATTCGGTGAGCTTGCCATACCAATGACAAGCCTTCTCTGGGTTCTGCAGTTGTCGCTCGTACATGTAAGCCAGATGTTCGACGGATTGCTCTGCATCTGGGTACTTCGCCACATACAGCTCATAAAGCTCTGCAGCCTTGGCGTATTCCCCGGAGCCGTAGAGCGCCGCCGCGTAGCCGAGGTGGGCAGCCGTGTTGTCGGCATCAATCCCATAGGCGGCCTCGAACTGCACCAATGCCGACTCGTAGTCGAGGAAGGACAGGTAAATCGCGCCAAGATTCAGACGTGAGTCCAAGTGGTTGGGATGGTTCGCACCGGCCGCTTCGAAGAGCTCCACAGCCTGGGGGACCTTGTCCTGTTGGAAGGCGATCAAGCCCAGAAGGTTCAACACTTCGGCACTCGTGGGGTCGGCCTCTTTGGCGCGATCCAAGACGTACTGCGCCAACGCGACCTTCTTCTGTGAAAGGGAAATGACGCCGAGCGTGTAAAGCGCCGCGACGTTCTCCGAATCGATGGTCAGCACCTCTTTCGCCATTCGCTCGGCCTGCACCATGTCACCTTTCTCGAGGTAAGCGATCGACATGTCGTTCATGGCCTCGAGATTGTTGATGTCGCGGGAAAGCGCGTTGCGGAAGCTCTCGATGGCGCCTGCGGTGTTGCCAGAGGCGAGCAAAGCACGTCCGTAGGCGATGAAGACTGCCGGATCTTCGGGGCTGATCTCCTTGGCTTTAGAGTACTTCTCGGTCGCGAGCGCGTAGTCGCCCTGCTTTTCGGCGATCAACCCGAGATTCAAGGTGCTCTCGACGTGGTTCGGGTCGCGTTGGATGGCGTTCTCGAAGCGAGCCTTCGCCGAGTCGTAGTCCGGAATGTCAGACTCGAGGAATCCGACTCCATCGATGAACCACTCGTCTGCCGTCTTGGTCATGACCGGGTCGACCTTGACGACTTCCTTCTTGAGCGGGTCCTCGACGACTGGAGGCGGGCCACAAGCCGCCAACATTAGACCCATGAGCACCAACAACAACGTCACGTTTCGACGATTCTGAGTGGTAGCAACCAACTTCTTCCTCCGCACACACCCCAAGAGTCTGGGGGATTGATTCACCGTGGTTTCACCGCACCACACCAAGGGGTCAGCTCGCTCCCGGGCTGGCCTCAGGGCTCTCATCGACGGGCTCCTGCGCGGCCCCATCTTCTTTGGGAAGCTCGGCCGGCACGACATCCTTCTGACCGCGTGCGGCGGCGCCCAAGACGAACTTGCCTTCCAGCACCATGTTCGACGAGTGCTCGGTTGCGACGCCCTTCTCGTTGGTCACGGGGAAGGAGGTCGGGACCAACTCGGACATTCGCGCCGCGCTCTGACGGCTCCATCGGTTGTAGACCTTCAGCTGGTGGGCGAGGTTGAGGGCGAACTCGAAGCCCTTGATGGCCTGGTCCTCTGCTGGGTAGATGAGCTCGTCTTCGAGCCATGCGGTGTACTCGTCCTGTGCGTCTTGATCGCCTTGCAGTTCATCCGGAATGGGGAGCGCACGCAGGGCGTCGCGGAAGTCGATCGCCATCTCTCCGATCAAGAACGAAGCCGCCGCCGACCAACGAGCGACCTTCAGCTCAGTCACCGCACGGAAAGCCGTCTCAGCCGTGGCCAACGCGGCAGCCTTCTCGGGGATGCGCTTGCGCAGGACCCTTACCGGGAACTCCAGTTGAATGGCCTTGAAGTCGTCGTAGAGCCGCTCAGCCATCATGAAGCGCATCTCGGCGATCAAGGTCAGGGAGGGCTCGAGCTCCTCGGGGGTCATGGTCGGGATAATCTTCTCGATCTTCGCGAATTCCTTCTCCTGCGACCGCTGCCAGCCCTTTTGATTGCCGCCTTGCATGGCCTTGGCAATCTCGAGGTGGGCATAGATGTTCACCGATTTGTTCTCGGGGTACTGCTCGAGGTAGGTCGTAAACTGCGCGATCGCTTCGTCGTAGCGTTTGGCCTTGATGTAGATTTCGGCGAGGTGGAACACCGTTCCTTCTTGTGACACGAGCAGCGACGCATCGCTTAGCTTTTCGGCATCTTTGGGGTGAGCGTTGGGGCGCAGATATCCACCCTCATATTTGTAGACGTCGCCCTTCTTGTCAGGGTTTAGGGTCAGGTAGCGGCGGGCGTCAGCGACGGCGAGGTCGTATTGCTCGAGGCCTTCGCGAATCTGAACGGCGTTGAACAGGGCGACGAACGCGTTGGTCTGGTTTGCCTTCTTGAGGTCGACGCCCTCGCCCTCTTCGTCGTCCGCCTTCTTTTCGACCTTCTTTTCGACCTTTTTCTCGCCCTTCTTCGCCTTGACCTTCTTGTCACCGCTAGCGGCCAGCGCTGCCTTCTCGGACTCGATGGACGCCACTTCGTCTGGAACGAGCTCGAACATCTCGGCCGCCTTCTCGAAGTCGGTCTTCTGGGCGTAGAGCGTGGCGGCTTCGAAGGTCGAGATGGGCGCCTCGGGACGCTTGGGATAGGTGGCCCGGAACTCCTCGTACTTGTCGATCGCCTCAGCCACCATCTTGCCGTCGCGATAGATGTTCGCTGTTGAGAAGACCGCCGGCGCGATCAGGTTCTCTCTGTCGGGGAAGCGCTTCTTGAGGGTGTAGAGCTTCTCCGCAGACTCCCGATAGGATTTGGCCTCGTAGAGGTCTTCGGACTGTTGTCCGATCGAGTAGCCAACTGCATCCTCGAGTTCAGCCTTCTCATACACCTTGAAGTTGCCCTGAGTGATCAGCCACTCGGCCCAGTACTCGATCTTCGGCCAGTTCTCGGCTTTGTTGTAGAGGGCGAACATGGAGCCGACGGCCTGCCCGGCGTACTCGTGTTTCGGGAAGTTCGTCACGAGTTCGTCGAAGCGCTGAGCGGCTTCGTTGTAGTGGTAACGCGAGCGATAGATCTCAGCAGACCGCCAGAGGAACCCTGGGGTGTCTTCGTGGGTTGGGAAGAGGGCGGAGTACTGCCCAGCCGAGCGCACGAACGCGTTCTCTTGATCGGTGAGGGGAATCTCCTCCAACTTCTCCGAGTCTTTGGTCTCGGCGCGGAAGTACTTGGCATCGCCAGAGGCCTCGAGCGACCACTCGGGATCGACGGTTGCTAGGACGTTGGCGTAAACGAAGACTTGGCGGTTGGCGCTGACGCGCGTGTGATCCTCGCCATCTTCGGGCACGTTGTCTTTCAGCTCGATGACCTTCTGGTACTGCTCTGCTGCGGCGATGAGGTCCGGCAACACCTGGTCCGCCGCATCGCGGCGGAACTGCTCGGCGTTCTTCACGTCCTTTTTGAGCTGAGACAGCCGACGGTCGGAGTTCTCGTCCAGGATGTACGCGTAGTAGAAGTTCATGTCGTACGCGTACTGGCTCTCGGGGTAACGACGAAGGAACGTTTCGTGGTCCTTGCGAGATTGCAGGAAGAGCTTGTCCGCTTCGGCGTTGTCTTCGCGGTCGACCGCCTTGGTGGCCTCTAGGAGGTAGGTCGCTGCGAGGCTGTAGAGCTTGTCTTCGGCAAAGGTCTTGGCCTGCTCGGCCTCGCGCACGTTGTCCTTGTTGACCAGCATCCACTTCCCGTTCGGGTCGAAGGTGTCGATGAACTCACGAGTCGTGGTCTCGATGAGCTCGAGGTGGTTGTCGTTGAAGTGAGAGTCGATGATGCGCACCGCGTACTCAGGGATGCGCCCGTGCATCGGGTCTTCGCTCATCAACCAACGGTAGATGTCGACGCGATCGCCGAACTGCCCCTTCTCGCCCATGAGCTCCGCGAACTTTTCCATCTTCGAGCGCAGCCGCTCGGGCGTCAGCTTCTTCTCGAAGTAGTCTCTGGCGGGCTGCCAACCGGCTTCGGATTCGGCGTAGGCGACGATGAGGTCGTTGATCGCCTGATTTCTGAACGAAACCTCGCCGACGGGCAGCTTGTTCTCGTCGATCTTCCCGTTGGCATCCATGTATTCGGCGTAGCGAGCGTCGAGGGTCTCAACCACCTTCTTGAAGGTCTCGATGGCCTTCGTGAATCCTTCCTCGTCGCCGCTGTTGAAATAGGTCCAGGCGAGCTTGTACTGCGCGTAGTTGAAGATCTTGCTATCGGGGTATTGGGTGACGATGGTCTCGTACGCAGCTTCGGCGGTGCCCACGTTGTGGTTTTCGAAGTAGTACTCACCGAGGGAGAGATAGACGCGGTCTAGATAGATCGAGTCCTTGTAGACCTCTTTGAGGCGGTGCAGGTAGCCCACACCTTCCTTGGCCTCACCGGCGCGAATCAGACCGTCGCCGAGCTTGAAGAGGACCTCGTCGAGGCGCTCATAGCTGGCATGGCTGGCGACAATCTTCTTGTAGTACTCGATGGACTCGGAGTAGTCGGCGTTTGGAGCCTCTGGCCACTCTTCGGCTGGAGTGCCGAGCTCTTCCAACGACTCGAGCTGCTTTCCCCACTCGCGCATGTCGCGCAAGTTGCGGTAGCTCGCCATCTCCCACTTGTACTCAGCGATGCGGAACATCCATTCGGCGGCCTTGGCGTTGGTCGGGTCTTTTTGCAGAAGCTGCTCGAACTTCTCGACGAGCTTCTTGTTCTTCGACTCGATCTCCTTGAGCCGTTCGTCGACCTCTTCGGGATTGACGTCGCCCAGCTCGTCGTCCTGCTGTTGAGCGATAGGAGCCTTGCCCAGACCCTCGAGCGCTTTCTTGCGATCGGCTTCGGAAGCCGCCTTCTCTTCAGCGGAGCGTTCGTCGACCCCCTGTACCTTCGAGGTGGCGTCCTTGAGGGTCTCTTCGATTTCGCTCTTGCCTTGGTCGTCGTCCTTTTTCTTCGGCTTCTTGGCGAACGCCGCCGACGAAATCAAAGACAAGGTCAAAACCACCGTCAGGAACCAAAAAAAGGTTCGAAACTTCCGCATCCTCTAGCTCCTCAAGGGCTTCGATCGACCGCTCCAAAGGGGAATGGTCCAGTGAGTCCGGGGTCCAATACCGTCGATTGTTGCTGCCAGATCGAAGGCACGGAGTTGCATGACGGGGTAAAATACCCTCATCGTTTCGAAGCTTCAACGTTCAACAGCCAATCCAACACCAAAGAACCATCTCGGAGCCAGTATTCTAGGCCCCAAGACGCTCCGAAGGACCGGCGAAGCTACGAACGTGACTCTCTTTGCCGTCTTACAGGGGGCTCAGCCAAGGCCGCCGAACAGGACCTCGCTCAAGGCTCGGTAGTCGCCGCCACCGCTTCGACCTGGTTACATCGGTCTCCGAGGTAGCTCTTGTAATTGCCGACCTCGTCGACCCAATACTCACCCTCGAAGGGCCAGAACTGCCAGTCGTCCGCGACCAAGAAGAGCACCGTCGCCTCTTCCGACACGAACTCGCAGGGTTTACCTTGGGCGGCCAGACGCAGACAGACCTCGTCCAGATCCTTCTCGGAGATGTCGATTTCGATGGAGACCTCTGTGCTCGTCACGTCCCAATCCCGCAGCTCATCCTCGATTCCCTTGAGAATGTGCTGAGTCTTGAGCCCCGCTTCGAAACGCTTGGTCTCTTGCAGTCGCTCCAAGCTGGTGAGCAGGTCAGTGCCAAAGGCGCCCAGTTGCGGGGCGACCTCCTTCATCATGTTCACTTCGCGATCGATCTCGGTGACCACATGGTAGAGATTGAAGAACTCTACGTCGGCGAGCACGGCCTCGAGGAACAGTGTGGGAAGTTCGCTGTTGGCGCTGCGGTTCTCTGCCATCTCAACGACGGTTTGGTAGTAACCCATCGGGTCGTTCATGCTGGCGAGGAACTGCGTCAAGTAGGGCAGCTTCGCCAGGTAGACATCCTGGAAGGTCTGCAAGGCTTCCTTCGCTTCGTCGTAGCGGCAGAGGTTGAGGTAGACCGTCGCTTCCAAGACCCAAAGGTCGGGGAAGTAGTGATCGTCGTAGTAGGGCGAAGCCACGGAGTGGAACGTCCCTAGTGCCTGCCGATGGTCGCCCTTTAGGAAGTAGGTCCAAGCGGACTCGAAGAGCGCCTGCGGATAACGACTGCTGAAATGGCTGACCTTGTTGTAGTAGTAGAGGGCACCGTCGTAGTTCGTCGCCTCGTACGCGATTCGAGCGAGCGCCAGGTAGGCCAACTCAACGATCTCGTCATCGGTTTTGTCTTCGGAGGCCTCGCCGGCCACGATCGCGCCCTGGAAGTTCTCCACAGCGGTCTTGTACATCTTCACTTTCGGGTTGGACTGCATGACACCGGTCGCGTAGAGCGCCTTTGGATAGAGCGAACTGTCTGCGCTCACCTGCGCCAACAGCGCGATGGCGCGCTCGTACTCGCCCATATTGTCCATGAAGAAGCGCCCGACGAAGAAGTTGAAGCGATTTTGGAAATCATGGTACTTGTCGTCGATGTAGAGCTTGTCGAGGTCCGCCAGGCTGGCCGGGAAGTAGGCGGCCGCCTCTGCGCTCGCGACGAGCTGGTCGAAGGCGTCGACGAAATGGGGCCGCTCTCCGCCGTACATCACGACATCGCGCAAGATGGGGGCGGCGAGGTTGTGGAGCTCCAAAGCGTTGAACGCCGAGCCCTTGCAGAAGAGCGCGTCGTAGTACTCGTCTGTGTTGGGTGCTGGCTTGAACTCGACGTTGAAGTTGTGACAGGTCGCCAGCGCCTGCCACTTGTCCACGTTCTCGAAGTCCCGGAGCGCGTTGGTCACGCCTTGGAAGGAGAGCTGCATCTTGGCACTGTCCTGGTCGGTCTTCTGCTGGGCGAGGATTCGCTTGGTCGCTGCCGCGGCGATGTCGAATTGCTGCTTCGCGGTCTTCGCGCCCTGGGCCATCAACTTGCCGAGGTTACCGACGCCGGCGGGAAGGGGCTCGGGGCCTGAGGTGTCCGTCCCGACATCAGTCGAGGCGTCGGTCGTGGCCGCGCCCTTGGCGTGCGCCTTGATGACGTTGATGACGCGGTCACTGACGCCAGCCTTCTTGAGGTCTTTGGCGACGGTGTCGTTGAACTCGAACTTGTCACCGGAGTTCTCGATGATCGAGATCACGGTGTTCTCGTCGAGGCCAGCGCTGGCCATTCGCTTGATGTCTTCGAGCGAGAGGGCGCTCGCGCTGCTCGTCAGCGCAAGGAGGAGTGCCAGGGCGCCCAGGATAACCCAGAGGCGCGAAGGACCACTCACCATACCCAAAAGCGTCTGTCGTCGTCGGTTGCTCAGCACGATATCGTCCTCCGGGTCCAACACCCGAACGTAATTCCGCCGCGCTCGTCGGCGGGATTGGCCTTAGAGTTGGGGGGTAAAGAAGCTCGCCCCAAGGGTCACGACCGCTGGCGCCTTGGCGCCGTCGAACGAAGGGTAGAGATGCCAGCGAGCATCGAGGCGAACCGCCACCCAGTCCGTCACGAAGAAGCGAAATCCGCCACCCAACAAACCCTCTGGATGAACCGCCGTCACCGGCTCCGGCTTGGGGTCGAGACCGTCGAACTCTGGTTCGTCGACGACCACGATGCCCGCGCCGGCGAGGAAAAAGAGATCGAAGTGGCTGATCTTGTAGGTTTGGAACGACCACTTTCCATACAGAGGGGAGAAGGCCGCGACGAGATCCGTCCGGAAGACTTGCTGGTCGCCGAGGTCGACGTTCTTCCGAATGCCAGCGCCATTCTTGGTCAGGAACGTCGTCAACTCCGAGTCCGACATCAGTCCGTTGTAGTCGGCGAGGAGCTCGATGCCCCAGATCGAGTCGAAGTGATAGCCAGCCGTCAAACCGATTGGGTAACCCGTAAAGAACGCATCGTTCGGGAGAATCCCGCCATGGACGTTGAGCTCGATCCGTTTTTCGGTGACGTAGAGCCGATCGCCTGCGATGACGGGCATCTCCCGATCAGCCGACCAGTATCTCGCGAGGTCGTCCTCGATCGAACGCTCTTGCGCGTTAGCAGTTCCTGCCGAGGTCAGCGCGACAAGGGCGAGGCAAAATGTCAGGACACCGATGATGTTTGATCGCATCGTCTCTCGCTCGGTTTCTTATCCAGTGGGGAGAGCTTGTCTCTCGCCTCGGGTCTCAACCAAATAGATCAGTCCGTGAAGACGCTGAATCCTAGGGATATCTCGGAGGGGTTTGCCGTCCCGCCAGCCTGTTTCGGATGGATGAACTGGCGGAAATCCGCCCGGATGCCGTATCGCTCACCAAAATAGAATTTGACGCCGGCGCCGAGCACCGCCTCGAACGTCGGGTTGTAGTCGACCTTCTTCAGATCGACGTCATCGACCTTCTCGGTCAACAGGAAGCCGGCGCCGCCGACCAGATTGACGTCGAAATGCACCAACGTGTCGTTCATCGCCGCCACCTTGCCGAAGATCGGGGACCACATCGCGGTCATGTCGAGCCGAGTGACCTGCTGGTCGATGAGCTTGATGGACCGGATCTGCGTCTGCTCCACTTTCGGTGGGTCGGCCAGGTCACTCTTTAGGTCGCTGGCGAAGCGCAGGCAGCCTTGCGAGAAGCCTCGCTCCTGTTTGTTGCCCACGTCGCCGGTGAAGCAACCCAAGAACGACCCCGCGACCTCGAGAGCAAAAGCCTCGTTGAAGTGGTAGTCGAAGCGCAGGCCGATGGGGGTGTAGAAGACGAACGGGTCGTTCGGCACGATGCCGGCAAACGCCGTGAACTCCATCCGGCCAAACTTCGCGAAGAGCCGACGCTGCAGGGTGCGAATCACCCGCTTTTGCCCCCAGGTCTTCTGGATGGTCGTGTCGTCCGTCGCCGCCGCAGTTGGCGTCGCGGTTGGAGCCAACGCTTCCTGAGCGAACGCAGCTGCCGGTGACAACAGGAGCACCGAGAGCAACAGCCCGATAACCCACCTCATATCGTTCCTCCCACGAGCACTAGGAGCGCTCTGGCTTCGCGTGGCTTGGTTCAATTGCCGCTCACATGGAAGAGCAGTCGCGTATCCGACGTGTCGTCATCGAATGTGCTTACCGGCCTCAACTGGAACCGATACACCGCCGATTGACCGCCCAGTCCGACCTCCATCGAGGCCGCCAAGCGATACCAACCAGAATCCAACAGATCGAGTGGCGTCACGCCCCCATCCGCGTTCTCGGCGGACACATCGAGGTTGAGTGACCACACCGCCTCGTAGGAGACCGCCAGCCTGCGGAAGTGGTCGTCGAGAGCCTTGGGGTAGACGTCGTAGATGTAGTAGCCGCCGGTCTCACAGGCGAGCTGGTCATAGTCGCTCAAGGGGCCAGTGCGCAGCGAGCTGTCACTGGTCTTGAGGCTGTCCAGGTGAACGATCGTCGTCGTCCCCTCGACCTCCTTCATCGCAGCGATCGCATCATCGACGGTGCGTCCAGCACTGCTGCCGTCGGCGCCGCTGTCGGCGAAAGTCAGAACCTGTCGGTCGTACTTGCCGTTGCCCTCATCACGGAACTGCCCAGCGGCCATGACATAGGACTCCCACACTGGAGTCTTGCCTGTCGACCGACCCGAGAACAATTGGAGCTCGGAGCTGACACGCTGACTCGAGCGAGTGAACGTCGACTGAATCGCAGTGTCGTTGAGGAACACATCGTTGACACCATTCTGGCTGGAGCCCGCGAGCTCGAACAGCCCAAACTCCGAGGCGTTGGTCAGACCACTGCGGTCCTCGGTATTGAGCTCTGACAGGAAGGTCAGCACCGCAGCGATGCTCTTGCGCTCTGGGTCTGTGGCCGCACCAGGGATGATGTTGCCGTCTCCGTTGTCCCTGCCGATCAGGCTGCCGGAGTTGTCGAGGTCCAAGACCAGACTCAGGCCGTTGCGTCCAAGTCCGCTGGTGGCTTGGTTGTCGGGCTGGGGGTCGCTGCCAATCGCGCGAAAGTGCAGCGAGCCGGGCTTCGCCGTTACCGCGGCCTTGCGGGCGCACAGGGAGCGACCGACGTTGGCCGAGTCCGCCGGAACCTCTGCACTGGAGAGTTCGACACACTCGAAGCCAGTGGAGCACTCGCTGGTTGCCGTGCATTCCAGGTCCACGCCATTGGCGTCGAGTTGGAACAGCCAGCTGCGGTTGAAGGTGATGTCTTGGTCCGTGAAGTTCGTACCCGGTGCAAGCCGCCCCTCGAGACCGATGATCTGCGCGTTGGGCGTCATGAAACGACCGACGTTGGTCTCCAGCACGAAGTCCAGCGTCCCGCACCCAGGGGGGCTGCACAGCGACAGCGGGTCCTCGTTGCCGGCACAAGACTCCGCCCTGAAGCCGAGCGCGCGAACGCTGCTCAATGACTCCTTGGTGAACGTGATCTCGGCGACCGTGTCACAGGCCAGCCCAAACCACAGCAGCGCGCCCAGTACTAGGCACACCCACCAGAGCTTGCCCGCGCTGAAGGGGGAAGAGAATGAGGGCGAAACATTTTCCCACCGTTCGAAGGACGAGGCTCGCATTCACCACAACCCAATTTTGCAGGATGTTGACAGAGTCCACAGCCGAGCCCACAGCAACGGTCAGTCGACCGAAGCTCGCTCGGCCGCGAGGGCGCCCGAGATCACCCGGAGGTGAACGGTCGTTCCGCGAGAGAGGCCGCAACCCAATACATTATCGTCGCCTGCTGTGCAAGCGGCGATGAGCTGGGCGCCCATACGCGCCCCAAGCCGCAGACAGCAAACGAAAAAGCCGCTCAACGAGCGGCTTTTTGATGGCCAGGGACGGAATCGAACCGCCGACACGTGGATTTTCAGTCCACTGCTCTACCAACTGAGCTACCTGGCCCGATGCTCCACGACGCCCTTGGACACGTTCTGTGACATCTCCTTGGGGGTGCCAGCACCATGAGCAGGTGGTTATACGGACCGCAGAAAAACTGTCAAGCAAGAACCGACTGCGGCTCCAGAAAGCGCCGGAGGCTTCCAGGAGGGTTGCGCGCATCCTGCGCGCAACCCTCCGGGTTTGCACGACTCTCCGCCATCCATGGCTGCGAGTTCTCGCTCGGCGCGACGAGGTCCGCTTGTCCAGGGCCCTCCACATAGGTATTACAATGGACCTCTGGCCTCCTCGCCAAGAGGTCATTTCCCGAACATCGGGGTTTTCCGGCGAGAGAGACGGCGTGCGAGGCTGCAATGGACATCATTCGATTCGAAGTGAGTCATCTCGTCGGTAGCCTCGAGGGGAAGAAGAGCGAATTCGACCTCGCCGAAGGGGCGGCTTTGCTCGTCGGCCGGGAACCGCAATGCGAGCTCGCCTTCGACCCCTATGTCGACCTCGCGACCAGCGGTCGGCACGCCCGAATCACTCGGGTGGGCGCCGAGCTCTTCGTCGAAGACCTGGGGTCCTCGAACGGGACCTTCGTCGACGGGGCCGCGATTCATGGACGCTGCCGAATCGGCATGGGTTCGACCCTCGAGTTCGGGCAAGGCGGGCCGAAGTGCTTCGTCACGGCTGGCCCCGAGCTGCCCGAGGGGACGCCTGGTCATGGCAGGATTTCGGCAGCCACCGCGGCGATCGCAGGAGGAGTCAGCGACAGAGGGGTCGGAGCCAACACCGTTGCCTTGATGATCAATCAGGCGACGGCTCAGACCAGCCGCCGTTTCCTCGCCATCATCGGCGGGCTCACCTTGCTCCTCCTCGCTTGTGTCGGGGTGGTCGTGGTCTTGGCCGTCACCACGAAGGGGGCAAGCAAGGCCCAAGAAGAAGAGCTCGACAAGACGAAGGATGAGCTCGCGCAAGCGAAGGTGGACCTCTCCCAGTCCAGAACGCAGATGGAGACCGCATTGGCGGAGGAGAGGATCCGCATCAACGCCAACAATCTCGCCAGCTCCCTCGAGCAGGAGCGAGTGTTCAGCGAGCAGATCGAGGCGGCCAGGACTGAGGTTTCAGACACCATGCGGGCGGAATTCGAGGTGAAACAGCAGGAGCTCCTGTCGTCTCTCCTCTCGGTCGAGACCTCGCTCACCGAGAAGTACGGCCACGCCATGTATATGTTGACCTACTCCCCCGACGAGCGCGTCCTCACCGAGGTCCTCAAGGAAGTTCCGCCGGCCGACCGGCCCGGTTTCGACGAGGGCTTCTGCACCGCGTTCGCCATCACCGATGACGGCTGGTTGGCGACGAACGCACACTGCGTCGATGCCATCTTTGAGTTTCGCTACGAGCTCGGCCGCAAGGGGTTGCCCACCCAGTTCTACGCCAAGCGCAACGGAGATTCTCAGACCGCTTATCCGCTTCTCTCTGAGACCGCGACGACCCACCCTCGCCACACCCACGCCGCCAGCCCCGACATCGCCATCATCAAGATGGACCTCGCGGCGGTCGGGAAGGAGCACATCGACGCGGTCGTGCAGTTGGCGCCAAAAGACAGCATGAGCGCGCTCAGCGTCGGTCAGCCTATCTATACCCTCGGTTTCCCAGGGAAAGTGATGGACCCCTACCGCGTGAGCGCCGACTTCCGCGGCGGCAACATCGCACGGCTAACGGACTTCGACAGCTCGGATTCAGGCGCTCAGGCCAATCAGTTCGTCTGGCACACCGCGCTCATCAGCAAGGGGACCTCAGGGTCTCCCATGTTCGACAGGCTTGGACGGGTGGTGGCCGTCAACAACGGCACCATGAGCGCCGAACGGGTCGTGACCAGCGACGGCACCACGGAGAAGGTCTCCTTCATCTACTCTGCCGATGGTCTGAGCTTCGGGGTGCGTGCCGATCTCCTTTGGGAGCTGCTCGAATGGAAGGGCATCCACATCGCCCCTCAGCCCGCGCCCAGCCCATTGGTCGACCCGTCGAAGAAGTCAGAGCCAACCCTTTGACCGGCATGGCTCACGTGAGGCGTCGATGCCACAGGCCCACTGGGGCTTCGAAGCCACAGGCGGACACAGAAGCCACAAGCACGCCCCAGTGCTTTCGTGTCATACTGTCGAATGGCTCCGTGGCACATCTCTTGAACAACACGGCCGACACGAAACTCCTCATGCGATGAGGGACCTTGGTCGACGGAGGATCAATCATGAAGACAAGTTTGCTCATTCTCTCGATGGCAGCCGCGCTGGCGATGTTCGCAGGAGGGTGCGGGTCCACTGGCGGCGAGACCACGAATGCGGGTGACACGAGCGACACCAACGACACCACGACTTTGCCGCCGGGCGCCTGCAACAATGACAATCAGTGCACGGGTACCGGCGAGCGTTGCATGAGCGACGGGACTGGGTCCGAGTACTTCACGTGTGGCGTGCCCAACGTTGGGGGTAAGGAGATCGACGAGCCGTGCGCCGCGAACTCCGAGTGCTTGCTCAACAGCTGCAAATCCGGCTTCTGCGCAGGCCCGGACACCAACCCCGATGGAATCATCGTCGGCACAGGCGGGAACTGCAGTTGGGTCGACGAGCCCGACGCTTGTATGTCTTGGAAGTGCTTCTATGAGGCCGGCAAGACGATCTGCCGCCACAACGCCCAGGCGATCCCGAACGGCAACGTCGAGTGGACCTGCGTCGACGACAGCGGCCAGACGGTCTGCTTGTACACTGGCACTGGCGTTCCCGGCAGCGGCGAAGTCCCCAACACGGATCCGAGCTGGATGTGTCAGTATTCGGACGCCACTGACACGACCACCTGCATCAACACCGCCGACATGCCGGACTCCAACCCAGGTTGGGTCTGTGCGTTCCCCGAAGACGGCGGCGGCGGCGTGAAGGTGTGTGAGCGCTTGGGCGGCGGTCCGACCAACCCCAACTGCGACGTCGGCAACATCGAAGGCTATGCTTGCACGCCCAGCCAAGACGCGGTCTCCGGCGCCACCGTGACCCTCGACTACACCGACTGCGACGGCAACCCCGCTCACCTGTCCATCGAGAGCGACGCGCTGGGCTACTTCGTCATCCCCAACATCCCCGTCGGCACCTGGACGCTCGACGTCTCCAAGGGTCCCTACGAGCGCACCGAAGACGTCACCGTCGCCGCCGGCCAGACCACGTCCTTCACCGACGGCTCCCCTCGCCTCTGCTTCGACCCCAGCGAGACGCGCATCGCGGTCGTCGGCGGCGCCTACGACTCGATCGGCGCGGTGCTGACCGAGCTCGGCTTCAACTACGACTTCTACGCCGGGACGACGAACTGGGACGGTTGGGAGTTCCTCATGGACGCCGCCGCTCTGGACACCTACGACATCGTCTTCATCAACTGCGGAGTGCATCCTGAGGCCAACTACGTCGCCTACATGAACGACCTGCAGACCATCGGCGCGAACCTGCGTAACTTCGTCGACGCCGGTCACTACATCTACGCGTCGGACTGGGCTTACTACTTCGTCGAGGCCGCCTTCCCCGACAAGATCGACTTCCGCGGACAGGACCTGACCCCCATGGATGTGCTCGTCGGCGAGCGCGGCATCCACGCGGTGGCTGTGACCAACGTCGAGCTGCAGGCCTACACGGGCATCAACGCCACGACCATCGATCTCAACCTGCCACAGTGGGCGGTGGTGTCGGGAGTGGCGGCGGACGTGACCACCTACCTACGCGGCGACGCCAAGATCGTCAGCGGTGGCGGCGGCGGAGTCGACCCCAACGTCCCCTTCCTCGTCGACTTCCGCTCTGGTTCGGGTTCCGTGGCCTACACGTCCTATCACATCCATCAAAACGAAGCGGTCAATGACTTCTTCGCCTTCATCGCCATGAACTTCAAATAGCGCTGTTGGTGGACAGGCCGATGTCGTCCTGTCTCCTTCATGAGGTCGGCTGTGCCGGCCCTCATCGCCCGCGAAGACCGAGGATTCTCCTCGGTCTTCGTGGTTTCGGGGGGACCTCGGCCGAGGTCCGTTCTCTGTACCCATTGCCTTAGTCGGTTGGGCCGTCTAGATCACGAGTGATGATTCCGGCAGTCCCAGCGCGACAGCCGACGTTCCCGCGCTCTTTGGATTGTATTGCCTCGGCAAGTCGACCCATCAAGAGCGCCCTTGTGGCGCACGCAAAGGACTCGAAAACCATGAGACAGGGGCACTCGTGAGGAGCACTCTCACCCTACTCACCTCAGCACTCTTCCTGTCGAGCCTGACGGCATGCACAGCGCTCGACGCGAACTTCGTAGCGGACGGCGACAAGCCGCTCTACTACACTTGTACGTTGGACGGCGACGAGTGCGCCCCAGGTTTCACCTGTTCTGCCGCGGAGCTCGTGACACTGAAGGAGGAGAACAGTTGGGAGCGCTATCGCCTCTGCCTGCCCGAGGCCGCGGTTGCACCTCCGGGCTGCGGCGTTTTGGAAGATCGCGGCGGAACCTGTCAGTTTGCGTTCGGCTGCGTCGAGGGAACGGTGCCCGTCGCCAACGACATCATGGGATGCCCACTGGGCTTTGCCAGAAGCACCGACGATCCAGAGACCTGCGAGCTCAGCGACTGCGGTGATGCCGCCTTTGGCGGGCTGGTTGGATTTCAAAACGGTCGTGAGGCTTGTGTCACCAGCACGAGCGAAGCTGGCCCCTACAAAGGGGCGCCGAGCGTGCGAGTGTATTGCGCGCTGGGAGCCGACAAAGTCTGTCCTGCAGGTTGGACGCTGGCCGCTCCGCCTGAAGCCTGTCGCCCAGACCTCGACACGGAATACTGCAATCTACTCGCTACAGCCCCAAGCTGGACGCCAGAAGCGACCGAGCGCGTCTCTGCTGGCAGCTTTACCGTGATCGTACCCTATGGGTCGGCGCAGAGTTGTCGACCTGTCCCTCAGTGACACACTCTCTCGGCCTGGCTCGAGCAGAGGTCAGCGAGGCCAATGGCGGCCGGTTCATGGTCGTTCGGGTATCAATCTCTCCAACACTGCGGTTTTTTTCCGCAAGAGGTTCCTATGAGTGAACCCCAGATTCCCAAAGGCCCCATCCTTGGCGCCGAGGGCGTTCTTGCCCTCCTCCTCGTCGCTGCGTTGCCGGCGACGCAGAGCTCGGCGTTCACGCGCGCGCTCCTGCTCCCCGAGGTTGTCTTGGGGGTCATCGGCAGCGCGGTGCTCCTGTTGTGGGGGTTGCAGTTTGCGCGTCGGCGCGTCGAACGAATCCGCGGCGCCGGGGTCATCTTGACTCTCTGGGCTTTGGTCGCGGTTTCGGTCGTCAGCGGCTTCTCGGTGGGATGGCAAAACGACACGGTGCTGGCGTTGTCTCGGTGGATCGCGTTGGCCGCGGTCGCGACGGCGGTCGTCGCGCCGAGCGGTCGTCGCATCAGCCTCAGGGCCATCGCGCTGGCCGTCTCCTCCGGTCTCCTCGTGGCCGGCTGCATAGAGGTCTACGAGCTCTTCCGGGCCCACAACGAGGACGTGCTCCAGACGTTCTTTGTCTCCCAGCCATGGCTGCTCTTCGACCGTGCGACCTACGCCGCGCTGGCCGCTCCGCTCTGTGTGACCACGGCGCTGCGCTACTCGGGCACGGCACGTTGGGTCTCTGCAATCGGCGCGCTCTGCGCCGCCATGCTCATCGGTCTCGCTTCGACCTGGGAGATCGACGTGGCCCTGCTCGTCGGCACGTCACTCGTGGTCGTGCTGTTTTTGGTCTGGCGCAGGCCCATGGGGACGCTCACTCGAGTTGGCCTGGGTTTTGTCGTGGTCGGCGCCCTCATCGTGGTGGCGAGCTTCGTGCGGACCCCCGAGCAGGCCCCCGTCCCGCGCGGTCCTGCGAGTCAGCAGGCGAGCGCCAAGCTCGAGCAACACAGGGAGTTCATCGATCCGACCGAAGGTCTGGTCGCTCAAGTTGCGGAGATCCCACAGGGCACTGGCGCCCAAGAATTCCTCGTGAACAGCGGCTTGGCGGCCCTCGCCGACCGGCCGATCTTCGGCGTGGGCGTCGGCGGCGCGGACGAGGCCCTCGAGACCTATCCCAGCCACTCCTCGCCCTACATGAAGGCGTTGCGAGGCGTGGTTCCGCGCTTCAAGGGATTCCACAGCGGGATGCTCAATCTGGGCGTCGAGCTGGGGCTTGTCGGGCTGGCATTCTTGCTGGCGTTCCTGGGCATCGTCGTGGCTCAGACCATCCGGACCATCGGCGCCAGTCCGAAGGACGACCTCGACCTCGAGTACTCCCATTGGGGAATCTCCGCCTCATTCGCCGTCGGTCTGGTGTTGTTCATTCTGACGCCGCTCGAATCGCTGCCCTCTGGGTTTGCGCTCTTCGGCATCGTCATTGGTGGGCAGATCGCCCTGGCGCACTCCAACCTGGGGGATCGCTTCATGCTGCGCGAGCTCGACCTGACCCAGGCGGGGGCGCAGCGGGTCGGGCTGCTCGTCGGCATCTCTTTATTGGTCGCGGCCTTCGCGGTGTCGTTCTCGCTGGTCCAGTTCACCACCGCGAACTACTACAAACAGTGGGGCAACCTCCACTACGCGCGCAGCGCCCCCGAGCATCGCAAAGCCGCCATCGAGCGCTACGAGCAGGCCCTGCATTACGCGCCGAAGGATTCGGAGTCTTTGGCGATGCTCGGGTACCTCCACCTCAACGCCAACCAGCCCTTCGATGCCCGCGACCGCTTCGATGAGGCGCTAGCCCTGCGCCCGAACAACGTTTCGTACCTCTTGGGACGCGCCTCGGCGGAGCAGAGCGCGCGCAGGTACGAGCAGGCGGTCCTCGAGCTGCAGAAGATCCTCGACCTTCAGCCCAACCTGATCGAGGCGCAGCTCCGTTTGGCGCAGGTTGTCCGCGCTCAAGGGGACTCGCTCCGAGCCCTGATTTTGCTGAAAGCCGCGCTCGAACTGCAGCCTCCGACCGAATGGGAGGCGGAGATTCACAAGGAGCTTGCAGACACCCACCTGCGCGATGGGCGCTTGCCACTTGCGGAGCGAGAGCTCAACGAGGCGGCTCGACTCGCGGGACCCAAGGGGATGTACCTCGGCCTGACCAACCTCTACGAGAGGCTCGATTACGCCAAGGAACGAGCGAAGAAAGCAGAGTCCGGTGAGAAGAGAGGGGCGCCCACAGCTCCCGTCGACGAACACGAGCATTAGGTTTGCGGCCCGCGGATGCGTTACTCCATAGAAGAGAAAGACCAGGTCCTCACCATTCGTCAGACCCTTACTGGGCGGCTGCTCAGCGGGTTGGCGACGTTTGGCTTTGGGTTGGGCGCCAGCGTCGTCATGCTCGTGGTGTTCTACCTTCCAGACTACGTGGGCGACTACTCCCAGCGCGAGGGCTCCAGCACCTTCTTCGCGTTCTACATCGTAGGGACGGCCCTGCTGATCGCGGCGATCGCTGGGATCATGCAGGCGCTCAGCCGCTCGACCTGGAGAATCGACAAGGGGAAAGGCGAGCTGCATTGGGTCTCCAAGACCGCCTCGGGGCGCCTGCTGGACGACCGGTTGCCGCTCGAGCATGTGAAAGCGGTCGAGCTCGTTCGCAGGAAGAGCTGGGCCGGCTCACACGAGGTGCTCTTTCGCTTCGACAACGGCACCGATGTGACGCTGGCTTCGGGGCGACTAGGGCTGGCCGAGCTCGAAGCGCTCCAAGAGCGCGCCAGCCAAGCCTTGCTGGCCGAGTGCGAACCGCGGAAAGGCTCGAAGAAGAAGTGAGCAAGGCGCAGGGAACGCGCGGAACAAATCGGTGTCTGGAGGGTGTTGGCCGCAGCGGTTGTTCGGGTCCGCGACTCCACTCGTCCGAGCGGAGCGGGTTGCGCGGTTCCAGCAAGAGCGATGACAATAGGGCGCTTCTCTGTGCCGATCCCGGACCTCATTGCGGCGGACCACGAGGTTTCTGCTGACCGACTTTGGTGAGCGCCGCTGAGCGAGACGCGCCAGCGCAGGCATCCCAAGTGAACCGCAGGCGAGGGCTCATTCTTGTGACAACGCATCCAATTTGGGCTGCTCGATGAAGAAATCGACGAAGAAATCGACGAACGCTCGTCTACTCCGCTTTGCACTGCAGGTGCTCCTCAGCCTCACGCTGGTCGGCGTCGGCGCGTCACAGCTGGCCGCGCAGGAGGACTGGGGCGTCGAGCGCGGCGATCTGAAGGCCAAGAAGATCGAGCGCTACAAGCAGATCGTGAACCGCAGCCCCGAAGAGGGCTATGCGTTCAAGCAGCTCATGAAGACGGTGGGTCGCGGCGACGACTACGACAAGTTGGTCGCCGAATACCGCAAGATGACTGAGGAAAACCCCAGCGACTACAACGCTCAGATGTTGCTCGGGCACATCCTGCGCTACGGCAATCAGCTCGACGCGGCGCTGACCGCCTACCAGGCTGCCGCCAAGATCGACGAGACCTCGTTGGCTTGGGAATCGGTCGGCATGGTCCACGAGGCCAACAAGTCCATGGACGACGCCGTCGAGGCTTATGAGAAGGCGCTCAAGCTCTCGGACAAGAATGACCAGAAGGAGCGTATTCTTCGCTCGCTTGGGACGATGGCGCTGCATCGTCGTCACCTCGACGAGGCAAAGGTCTATTTTGAGCGCTTGGTCGAACTCGATGCCAAGAGCATCTTCCTGCGCAAAGAGCTGGCCCAGCTGCTCGTCGAGAACAAGCTTTACGACGACGCGCTGACGCACCTCGAGGCCGCCTCGAAGCTCGCGGGCAACAACGCCCAGGTCAAAACGCAGCTGATGCTGGACATTGGGGACGTGTACGAGAAGCAAGGCAAGGACGATGAGGCCATCGCCCTCTACCGTCAGGCCGCCAAGAAAGTCGCCGCCGGGAACTGGCTTCAGCTCGAAGTCGAAGAGCGCATCATCGGCATCTACCGGCGCCAGAACAACCTCGAGAAGCTGGTCGAATACTATCTCGACACTTGGAGCAACCCGGACTTCGACCAGACCATGATCCTCGCCCGTCTCTACGAGGAGATGGGCGACGAGGGCGTGGCCCTCGAGTACGTCCGCAAGGCCATCAAGAAGCGCCCAGCGGACGCCGACGCGCGCCTCAAGCTCATTCAACTGCTCGAGCGCAACGGCGACTTGGACAGCGTGGTCGCCGCCTACAAGGACCTCATCAAGGCGATGCCCCGCGAGGTGCGCTACCGCTTCGAGCTGTCGGACATCCTCTACCGCGCCCAGAAGAAGGACGAGGCCATCAAAGTGCTCGTTGACGCGGGCAAGGTCTTCAGCAAAGACGCCGAGGTGCACGTGCACTTGGCCGACAAGTACATGAGCTGGGACCTGCGCGATGACGCGCTCAAGGAATACAAGCTCATCGTCAAGCTCGAACCCAAGGACCCCAACCACCTCGAGAGTCTGGGTGAGTTCTACTTCCAGTTGGGCAAACGCGACGAGGCCCTCGAGACCTGGAAGAAGGTTCTCAAAATCGTCGACAACGAGGCCGAGGCCCACGTTACTCTAGGCCGCATCTACGCCGACCACATGATGATCGACGAGGCCATCGTCGAGTACAAGCTCGCCGTCGAGAAGGCCGCCGACAACCTCGCCATCTACCGCGACCTCGGCGAGGTTTATGAGCGAGCGAGAAAGTACAACGAGGCCATCGAGGTTTGGGAGACCCTCCTCGGCAAGAGCGACGACAAGCTGCTCAGGCGCGAGGCCCGGCAACACATCATCGCGATCTACCACCAGCAGGGGACGCTGCGCGCCAACCTCTACCAATACGAGGCCAAGTTCGACCGCGAGCCGCCAGACCTCGAAGCCGGCTACTTCCTTGCTGAGTCCTACCTGAAGTTGAAAGACCTGGAAGCGGCCACCGAAATCCTCGAGAAGATCCTCCTGAAGAAGGCCGACGACGTCGAGGCCCTGCTCGCCCTCGAGAAGGCCTACACCGAGCTCGGGGACCACGAGAAAGCCATCGCGGTGCTGGAGCGCTTGGCCACCGTCGACGCGGATCGAGCCCGGCTCTATTACCAACAGATCGCCGACGCCTACCTCCGCAAGGGAGACCCAGACTCGGCCGAAGTGTGGATGGTCGAGGCCCTGCGCCTCAACGCCAACGACGCGCGCTCCTACGCGAAGTTGGGCGACGTGTACCGCAAGAAGGGGTTGCCCGAGAAGGCCGCCCAGATGTACGAGGAGGCCATCAACGTCGACTCCAGAGCCTTCGAGCACTACTTCTCGCTGGCTGAGACCTATGCCCAAATGCACCGAGAGGCGGACGCCGACAAGCTCTATCGCGCCGTCGTCGCGCAGGCCATCGACGAGTCGATGGTCCTGCGGGCCGCGCGACGCTCCATCGATTACAACGACTTTGTCGGCACCCTTGGAACGTTGGAGACTGCCTTCATCCCGCTCATCCACAAGACCCCTCGTCGCCCCGTCTACGGGCGCATCCTGATCGAGCTCTACGTCACCATGACCCAGCGGCCCATCGCCCGAGTTCGCTCGGGTGTGCCCGAGACCCGCGACGCCGCTCGGGCGGAGCTGGAAGAAATCGGCCGACGGGCCATCAAGCCGCTCCTCGATGCGGTCACTGACGACGAGGGAGTGATGCGCGCGACCGCGCTCGACCTCCTGGGAGAGCTGCGCAACGCCAACGCCACGGGCGTGCTCGGTCGCCTGATCGACGACCCCAATCGACAGATGCAGCTGCGAGCCACGTTGGCGTTGGGTCGCATCGTCGACGCCCGTGCCGTAGAAGCCCTCGCCAAAGCCTCCGGCGACAACTACGAGCGGCCCATCCGAGAGCTCGCGGTTTGGGGTCTGGGGCGCACCGAATCTCCCGAAGCCATACCGGTGCTCGAGGGGTTGACCCGAGATCCCAAGGTGTCCATCCGAGCCCTAGCGGCCATCGGCTTGGGCCGCCTCGGTGCCGGCAGGGACACGCTCATCTCCATGATGGACAGCCCAGACGCTCGCGTCCGACGCGCTGCGGCTTGGGCGCTCGGCCATGTTGGGGGCAAGGACGCTGCGGAGCGTCTGCGCATCTCGCTGCGGGAAGACGAGGACGACGTCGCGGCGATGGCCGCTTGGTCTCTGGGCGCCCTCAATGACGAGGACTCCATCGAAGCCCTCTTCGACGGCTACTGGTCCTCGCGTCCCGCCGTGCGTCAAGCTGCAGGCGCCGCGCTGTCACGGCTCACCTCGAAGGACAAAGTGCCTACGTCCATCGGCCTCTGGGAAGAGAACGCCTCGTTCATCAACCTCTCCGACGCCGCCCAGCCCTTCGACGTCGACGGTCTCTTGCAAGAGCTTCTCGATAACGAGTCGAGAGCCGTCGCGGGCGACCCCTCGAAGCTGGTCGAGGACCATGGGGCCACTCTAAAGAGGCTCCTAAAGCGGCGACTCAAGGACGACCGAGCTGATGTGGTCACTAGGGTCTTGCGCGATCTGGACGGCGAGCCACAGAGCGGATTCCTTTCGGCGTCGGGCGACCACCCGGCCATGCTCGCCATGCTCGGTGAGCTCAAGGGAGAATTGCGCTCGCTGCTGACCGCCGACGCCAAGGCCCAGCGTTGGCACGCCGCCAGCGTGCTCGGCAAGTTGGCGGACAAGGAGTCGGTTGCCACCTTGATTGAGCTTCTCAGCAGCGATCCCGAGGTCGACGTTCGACGCAAGGCGGCCATGGCGCTGGGCAGCATCGGCGATGCCCAGGCCGTCCCCGCCCTCACCGCCGCGCTGAGCGACTCCACCTTCGGAGTGCGCGCACACGCCGCCTGGGCGTTGGGGTTGATGGGCGAGAAGGGCGCTTATGACGCCGTGGTCAAGCTTCTGGACGACGACTACAGCTACGTCGTCGGGATGGCAGTCCGCGCCTTGGGAGCTATGGGAGACCCTCGCGCGATCGACGTGCTCGTGGGTCGCCTCGAGACGGCTCCACCCAGTGTCCAGGCTGAGATGGTCTACGCGCTCGACGCGCTGGGCCGAAAGGACGCCCTCACCGTGCTCGAGGGTTCACCACATCCAGTTGTTTTCGATGCACTTCGGGCGATTCGGAGCAAGACAGAATGAGAAGGGGCTGACCAAGTCGACGCAATCCAAAGACGGAGAGTCGAGTAAACCTCGGGGGTTGCGCGCGGAGGGTGTTTCGAGCCACTCTCGCTCGCGCGCGCTTTGGTCGGGGTGCGCTGGCTGCTTGCACCGAGTGGGCAGGCCACAACCTTGCGTAGGTCCCGCGAATTCGATAATTTTCCGGCTCGTCGTCGAGGCTCACGGCCTCGTCGTCGAGGCTAGGCTCACGGCCTCGTCGTCGAGGCCGAGTCTGATCTTCGCTGAGCCCTAGGAGGCCCCATGTCCCAGCTCCCTCGAGTCTGTAGTCACTGCAGCGCGATCGTCCCAGATGGCCACTACTATTGCGGTCGTTGTGGCAGTCACCACGCTGAGGGCGAGGAGGGCGGGATCCAGGTCCTCTTCTATGGCCCAATGCAGGCCCCTGGCCGCGCCAAGCTCATTCTCATCTGCGGCGAGGCCATCGAGGGCATGAGCTACCACCTCAACGCGACTCACCACCATGCCGGCCGGATGTCGGGTGTCATTCCTTTCGAAGACCCCTACATCAGCGAGCAGCACGCCGATTTCTACTACGTCGACAACAAGATCTACCTTCGCGACGAAGGCAGCGTGAACGGCACGTTCCTCAGAGTTCGCGGCAGTGTCCCCTTGCAGGACTACGACATCATCCGAGCCGGCGACCACCTCTTCCGTTTCGAACGGCTCTACGTCGAGCCCCCCTACGTCTACGACGACGGGACGACCTTCTACGCCAGCCCAACCGCAGACATCCGCTTCCGGCTCATCCAGATCTCGGAAGGTGGCCTGCAGGGGAAAGCCTACGCCTCACCCCACGGCGAGGTGGCCGTCGGCAGAGAAGGTTGCGACCTGAGCTTCCCCGATGACGTGCATCTCTCGGTGAAGCACTTCTCCGTTTCGGACGCCGACGACGCCATCATCTTGACCGACCACAACTCGAAGAACGGGACGTTCCTGCGCATCCGCGACTCGGTGCAGCTCCAACACGGAGACTACCTCTTCATCGGGGAGCAGCTCATGCGTGTCGAGATCGCCGTCTAGCTAGCTAGCAAGCTACTTGCGGGCTTTCGCGATCTTGCGGGCTAGGGATTGAGCGCCGCGGTTGCCTGGGTCGCGCTTGAGCACCTGCTCGACGATCTTGGCTGCGCTCTCTAGGTTTCCCTTCTTGAAGTGGTCCTGGGCCTGGGCGAGCATCTTTTTCGCCACTGGGTCCGCGCGCTTGTGTGACTTCTTCTTGTCTTTGCCCACCTCCGGCGGGTCCTCTGCGCCCAGCTCCACCACATCGGCGAGCTCGTCGGTGGGCTCCTCGCCGACTGGGTCGGTCACGGCTTCGTCGACCGGACCGGCGGCTGTCCCGCCGACGTCGTCGGAGGCGTCGGCGCTGGGAAGCGCGACGGCCTCCGCCGGTGGATTGGTCGCAGGGTCCGTCGCGGCCTCGTCGCCGTGTGACGCCTTGACCTCCTCCTCGCCCGAGAAGGCGACGAGAAGGCCTACACCAATCACGAGCAGAGCCGCCACTCCGGCTGCGACCATCCAGAGCGTCTGACGCTTGTGGCTCGAACCGAACGCGTCGTCCTCCAACGCAGCCCCCGCACCGCTGCGTGGGACGACCATCACCGGCATCTTGACTCGCCCAGTTGTGTCGAGGGCCCCATCGGGCAGCAGCTCCTTGAGCTGCAGACTCAGGGCCTGCGCGCTCTCGGGCCTCTGGTTCCGCTCCTTGGCGAGGCAGCTCATGATGAGCCCCTCTAGCCGAGCGTCGATGTGCACCCCTTGCGCGCGAACACTGGGAGGCTCGACGGCCTCGTGCAGCTGTTGAGTGGCTACGGCCAGCGCGTGGTCGCCCGTGAAGGGGAGGGTGTTGGTGACGATCTGGTAGAGAATCACGCCCACCGAATAGAGGTCGGCTCGCCCATCGAGCTTCTCTCCCTTGGCTTGCTCGGGGCTCATGTACTCGGGCGTCCCGAAGATGCGTTTGCGCCCTGGCTCCGTGTCGAAGGGCACGGCGCCAAAGTCCAGGACCTTGACGACGTCGCGCTCGTACATGCGATTTTCGACGATGATGTTGTCGGGCTTCAGGTCGCCGTGCACGATGTTGTGGTTGTGGGCTTCCTCCAGGGCTCCCAGAACCTGGCGCATGATGCGAACGATCTGCGTCAACTCCAGTCGCTCGGCGCCTTTGATGAGCACAGCCAACGAGTCGCCCTGCGCCAGCTCCATCGCCACGTAGAGCCGTTGTTCGTCGTCGGTGCCGTAGTCGAGCACGTCGACGGTGTTCGGGTGGCTCAGCTGACCGGCGGTCTTGGCCTCCCGCTTGAACTGGGCGATCAGCGCCTCGTCGTTGCGGCGGTGGTCGTGCAGCAGTTTCAACGCCACATGACTTTTCAGCGCCAGGTTCTCGGCGCGATAGACCCGCCCAGTCGCTCCCTCACCCAGAACGCTGAGAATCTTGTACTTGCCCGCGATGACCACGCCGAACAACGGGTCGCTCGAGGACCCAGCCGCAAGCATGGCTCCACACACCACACACGCGTTCTCGGTGGAGCTGTTCGGTGCGTTGCATTTTGGACAGCCGATCAAGGGCGCTCCTGCCTGCTCGCGCAGAGAGAAAAGGCAAGGAGCGCTTGGAGCAGGACCGCTGACGCGTTGCCTTCCTGGCCTCTCCTCAACGAGCGTTACCTCACGTCCCTGAGGCGCGCGGCTCTCCGCGCATGCCCCAGCGAGACACGACACTATACGGCGGAGCCATCGAGGTCTCAACCCAGTGCCGGGAATCAGATCGCGCGCGCCACACGGAGCAGAGCTGGCTCGAAGCCCTCTGCGGCTCGGCGCCTCCTAAGAAACAAAGCCGTCCCAGCAGGAAAGAACAGGTCAGACACTAGGCCTGAGACCCTAAGGCCTGAGGCCTGAGGACTGAGGCGGTTCAGGAGAACGGCGTAGGTGCAAACCGGGAAAGTTGTGTGTGGCCGTCTGGAGGCACTGGATGTTTCTCGCGTGGGAAAAGGTCCGGCACGGACCCTATCAGCTCTGCGCCAGACCCCGCACGTGCCAGCGAGCCCCCCTCGAGCCCAGCATCGCCGCCTCAGCTCCCAAGCCCCAAGCGCGAGCAGACCCGTCCAGACGCGCTCCCCAACGTCTCGGCGAGGACCACCCCACGAACATTGCGGCCGCTGCGGTGTCTGTCCACTGCGGGCAGAGTCCACTTTCGAGCCTGGAGACCGATGTGCGACCCGCAAAAGAATGTGCTATGACGCGCTGGCTCGAGCACGCTCCGTCCGCACTCCAAGCAAGTTGCCGTGAACCATCCGCTCAGACTTCGAGGCCGTCCGTGAGTGATAAGGAACAAAAGCATCTCGGTGAGCCCGCAGAGCCCGCAGAGGACGAATTCGACGAAGACCAGTCCTCGTCGCCCGAGGAGGAGGTCGACCACAGCCACGACCTCCACTCCGACGACCTCGACCTCGACGACGGGCTCGACGACGACGTCGACCTCTCGACCCTTCCGCCCCCGCTCATGCCTCGCCGCATCATTCTGATGCTCGCCGTGATCGTCCTCCCCATCTGGCTCATCCTCGGCTACACCGACGACCTCGCCTACTTCTTCCAGGACGATCAGCCCATCGATATCGGCAACGCCATGGACTACGTCATGGTCCTCGGCGAGGGCGGACGAGTCTCCCGCACCAAAGAGCTCGACCTGCCGCACAACAGCTACGTCCGAGTCCGCGGGCTGCCCGTCCACCAGGCCGCCGCTAACCCCGAAAAGGGCCGCTTCTCCATCCGCATCGGCGACGCCGACTCCCGCGTCATCTACCAGCTCGAAGGCGCCAAGATCTTCGTCGAAGAGCCCCTCGCCGAGACCCGCATCACCCAGTTCAAGACCGGCGCCGGGCCCTCCGACGACAACTTCGTCGAGGTCCTCGACCTGCACGGCCGCCTGCTCGCCTTCGCCGACGACGACGCCGGCACCTACGCCGGCATCCGCGACTACTACAGCGCCCGCTACGGCATGAAGTTCTGCTCCGACATGACCCCCGCCGAGGTCGACCGCGGCCGGGCCAACCTCGGCCGCGGTGGCATGGTCCTGGGCTCCTCCGACAAAGGTCAGGGCTTCATCGACTTCGACTCCGGCACCGACGCCTCCATCTACGCCGTCGACTTCCCCAACCAGGGCGACGTCGGCTTCGCCGCCGGCTCCCAAGGCACCCTGCTGCGGACCTCCGACGCCGGCAACTCCTGGACCAGCATCACCACCGACGAGACCGCCTCCCTCTTCGGCGTCGCCTTCTCCGACGACGAAGTCACCGGCATCGCCGTCGGCCAACGCGGCCTGCTGCTGCGCACCGAAGACGGCGGCCGCACTTTTTCCAAACCCTACCCCTACGTCGAGCAAGACCTGCGCGCCGCCGCCTTCTTCCCCGGCGGCCAGGTCGCCTTCGCCGTCGGCGCCGAGGGCCTGCTCCTGAAATCCACCGACGGCGGCAAGACCTGGTCGCCGCGTCCCGTCCTCTCGACGCCCTCCTTCTACGACGTCATCCTGCGCCCCTCCGGCGTGCTCCTCGCCCTCGGCGAAGGCGGCCTCATCCTGCGCAGCGTCGACACCGGCAAGACCTGGGCGCCCATGGTCACCAAGACCAGCTCGGCCCTCAAGAAATTCGTCCCCGGACCCGGCGACACCGTCCTCGCCGTCGGTGGCGAGGCCACCGTGCTGCGCTCCGAAGACGACGGCCAGACCTGGGGCCACGCCGACGTGCGCATCGTCCCCGGCCTCGAGTTCACCCACGGCTTCGAAGCCGCCGCCTTCCACGCCGACGGGCAGCGCGTCCTCTTCGTCGGCAAGGCCGGCGCGCTGGCCCGCTCCACCGACGGCGGGCGCCACCTCGAGGTGCGCAGCCACACCCACGCCACCGGCGCCGTCGCCAGCGAGCTGGCTGCCCACGTCCCCCTGCCCATTGCCCTGGCCGAAGTCCGCGCCAGCTGGGACCTGCCCACCCTCAAGAGCGTCGCCTGGGCCGGCGACGTCGCCTACGCCGTCGGCATGGACGCCGCCTTCGTCGTCTCCGAAGACGGCGGCCGCTCGTGGCGCCGACGCACGCTCCCCCTCGAGAAAGACACCGACCTCTGGGACATCCTCTTCGTCGATGACCAAATCGGTTTCATCGCCGGCAGCAAAGGACTCCTCCTGACCACCCGCGACGCCGGCCAAACCTGGACCTCCATGGACGTCCAGTCCAAGCGCACCCTGCACGACCTGACGCTCCTCAGCCGCGACCCGGCCACCGTCCTCTTCGCCGGCCGCGAGGGCCTCTGGGGTTTTTGGCGACAGAGCGACGACAAAATCTACGTCCGCGCCCCACAATCCGAATCCGACTACTACTCCGTCGCCCCCCGCATCCCCTTCGACGGCAAGATCAACGACGTCGAGCTCGTCCTCGCCGGCGCCGACGCCACCCTCATCGCCTACGACGACAAGACCGAGACCGCCACCCCCCTCTGGGAGGTCCACCCCGCCGCCCTCGAGAGCGTCGCCGTCGCCCAACAAGGCATCCCAGACGGCCCCACCGCCCACGGCGGCGAACACCTCGCCCTGGCCGTCGGCCGCCGCGGCGCCATCTTCCGCAGCATCGACGGCGGCTTCTCCTTCCAACAAGAAGGCAGCGGCGAACACTTCGACCTCCACGCCGTCGCCCTCAGCCGCGACGGGCAACTCGCCTACGCCGCAGGAGACAACGGCACGCTCCTAGTGGACGAAGGAGCCAACGGTCGCTGGCGCGTGGTCCCGCTCGGACCCAAGCGAAGCGCGGCAACCGCGCCCCCAGTCGAAGGCCTGCTGCCGGAGCCCACCCCGGCGCTCGTCGCCCCCGCGGCTCCCGAGACCCCGCCCACAGAGCCCACCCCAGCGCTCGTCGCCCCCGCGGCTCCCGAGACCCCAGGCCCCACCGTCCCACCCCAAGACCCCCCCGCCCAACCCCCAGCCGACATCCCCCCACCCCCAACCGAAGCTATCCAAGCCCTCCTCCTCACCGACGACGAGACGCTCATCGTGGCGATTGGCAAAAACCTCCTGCGCAGCGACGACCACGCCATCAGTTTCGCCACCGTCTACACGGGCCAAGCCGAGCTCACGGCGCTGCACGCCGAGAGCGACGGGCTCTACGCCGTGGGCGCCAACTCGACGTTGCTGCGCTCGAAGGACCAAGGACTCACGTGGGCGCCGCTGGGTGTGCTGCCCGCCGGACAGTCGCTGCGCGCCCTCGACGGCCTGGGCGAGACCCTCGTCGCGGTGGGTAAGGCGGGCTCCATCTTCCGCTCGAAGGACAACGGCGCCAGTTGGTTCCCCATCGAGACGCAGGTCGCGGTCGACCTCACCGGCGTGGCGCTGTCCAAAGACGGGCCCTCGTGGATCGTCGGGCTCGACGGCGCCGTGCTGAAGTCCGACGACGTCGGCGCCAGTTGGATTCGCATGCCGCCCGTCAGCACCGAGAACCTCAACGGCCTCACCCAGCGGGCCGACGGGCAGCTCTGGATCGTCGGCGCCGACCAAACCTTCTTGCACTCCCAAGACGGCGAGCACTGGTCGCCGCGCGGCACGCTGCTCTCGGGGCTCTACGATCTAGAGTTCCCCACTGAGCCGGGCCAGGTCGGGTACGCCGTGGGCGACGGCGGCGTCGTCCTCAAGACCACCGACGCTGGCGAGTCGTTCTCGCCCCGGCACAGCAAGACCACCTCGACGCTGTTCGGCATCGACTTCGAGCCCACCGGGCAAGACGGCGTGGCAGTCGGCGCCTTGGGGACGTTGATTCGCACGACCTCCTTCGGCGAGGTCTGGAAGAAGCTCGACGTCGATCTCGACAGCCACCTCTTCAGCGCCCTAGTGCAGCCCGACGACAAAGAGGGCGTGGTGCTGATCGCGGGTGAGAAGGGCGCCATGTACCGCTCGGACTCGCGCAAGCTCGAGCGCTTTTCGCTGGTGCCGGTGCCGCTGCGCGAGGACATCCGCGCCATGGTCTTGGCCGACGACGGCAAGGAGGTGATCGCGGTGGGTGGTACCTACGAAGACCCGGCGA
>PFUG01000055.1 GCA_002789955.1 Deltaproteobacteria bacterium CG_4_9_14_3_um_filter_63_12
ATTTCCCCGCCCCTCTTGGCGGAAACAAATCAGCCGCCTATGGTCGATTCTCGTTGTAACTGTGGAGGGGGGGCGTGGTACGGTCAAGGTTCGGTCGATAATCGGGTTGTTGGCGACGCGGGACTTCTTCACCGGGAAGTTCTGGCTCAGTCCAACCGCGGTTTGTGCCCATCAGACGAGCCCAAAGAGGGGCGCGTCCGCTGCTGCTCTGACGGAACAAACCGCTATTCGTTAGGCGTCGTCCGGGAACAAAATGCGCATTTGGGCGAAGTCAGAGGTGGGAGGGCAAGGAGGTCGATGCAGGCGATGCCCAGCATCGTCGAAGCAGACCGACGCTGCCATCACGCCTCTGGCGATGCTCAAATGGGCAGGTTGTTTCCTGACGCCGCCTTAGCGGGCGATCACGGCCTCGAGGCCAGCGTCCGATTCGCTCCCTCGCAGCGCGCTTCCAACACGGTATAGGACCTTTTGACGGCTCCCAGCTTGGGGCGGGGCAGATTCATCTGAGAGAGAGTCGCGCTCATCACTTCCCGTCAGCATGGCGCCCAAAAATTGCGCGCTCAATGGGGATGGGCTACACCCGAACCATCCGAATGGCGAGCCTCTCTTCCAATAGAGCGGCGAGGCATCGAAAGCCAGGGCAGGTCTTTCGTGGCGTCTAAGCAAAATTGTCGACAATGCGGGCAGAGCAACACAGCAGATGCCCGGTTCTGCAACTCCTGCGGCGGTACGCTCGCGGCACCGGTGCCCTTTGATGGCCTGTTGCCAGCGGGCACTATTCTGCGCAAGACCTACGTCATCGAGGACGTCATCGGCGAAGGGGGCATGGGCGTCGTCTACAAGGCGCATCATCACAAGCTCGGAAGCACCTTCGCCATCAAGGTGCTCGACTCGAAATTGGCGCGAATATCGACTCTGAGGGACCGCTTTCTCGAAGAGGCTCGCATCCAAGCCACCATCCAGCACCCCAACATCGTGCGGGTGCTCGACATCCTCGACGAAGACGGCGTCTTCGGCATGGTCATGCAATACATCGAGGGGCGCACGCTCGACGCGTACATCCATGACGAATGTGGTCAGCTGACGTTTCCCGAGGCGCGTGCCATCACCACGGTGCTCTTGGAGGCCATCGACCACGCGCACCAATCGGGGGTGATCCACCGTGACCTGAAGCCGTCCAACGTCCTGCTGACCACAGGCCACAATCCAAGCGCCATCGGCACGTCGTTGAAGGTCCTCGACTTCGGCATCGCCAAGATCCTCGACGCCAACAATGGACGCACCATCACCGGCGCCAAGATGGGCACCCCGCGCTATATGGCCCCCGAACAGGTCCGCAACGCCCGTGACGTCGACGCCAGAGCCGATGTCTATGCCATTGGCTTGACGCTCTACGAGATGGTCTGCGGCCGGTCGCCCTACGAGGAGTTGCGGGACTTCGACCTCCTACAGGCCCAGATCGACACGGCGCCGCCGCCGCCATCCAAGTATCGCGAAGACATCCCTGCTGAGCTCGAGGCCGTGATTCTCAAGTCGCTGGAGAAAGACCCCGACGATCGCTACTCGAACGCCAAGGAGTTCATGCGCGCCCTCGATGGCCTCGAGGTCCTCCCTGATACCGTCCCTCCCAAGCCGGAGAAGCAGCGAGAAGCGAAGCCCTCGAAGCATCGCAAGCTCGAGAAGCCTGGCGCCGACGCGCCTCCCAAGGCTGGAGAGAAGAAACCTCGCTCGCCGAAACGAGAGCTCTCCCCTGCGGCTGAGGAGCCAGACGAGAACTGGGAGCTCGGCGACACCAATGCGGCCCTTCGAGCCAAGGAATCAACCGAAAGCGAGAGCCGAGGGCGCAGCTGGGTGGCCATCGTTGTCGTGCTGGCAATTCTCGGACTTGGCGGCCTGGCCTACCGCTCGTTTGGCCCCCCCGGCCAAAAAGACCGCAAGACCCAACAGCCGCTCACCGAGGAGCAGGTCAAGGGCAAACCGCACAACACCGATTCCAACGTGATGGGGCTCACCAACAGCGTTCGCGTCGAGACCCTCAAGACCGACGTCGGGAGAATGTCACTGGTCGCCGCTGGCACCTATTGGGTCGGTTCCCTGCCTGACGATCCACTCGCCGGCTCGAGCGAAGCCCCGGCATCAGCGGTCGAGCTGAAAGGGTTCTTCGTCGACCAGACCGAAGTGTCGGTGTTTTACTATGCGCAGTGTGCCGACCAAGGCTCCTGCCCGCCGCTGCCTGACCTCGAGACGAGCGTCAAGACCCATCCCAACACTCCAGTGACGGGGGTAGGTTTCGGTTCGGCGGAGGCGTTCTGTTCCTGGGCAGGGAAACGGCTGCCAAGCGAGGAGGAGTGGGACGCGGCGGCGCGAGCCGGGCGGGCCAGCCTCTACCCGACGATGGATGAGCCGACTTGCGCCATTGTGAACTTTGGCACCAGCTCAGGTGGAGATTGCGTCGGCGCCAATCCCCTCAACGCCGAGGGCGTCTATGGCCGCGAGCTGGGGAAGAATCCCCTACATCTGCGTCACATGGCCGGCAACGTCTGGGAGTGGACGCGAACTCAGGGCCCCGATGCCCAGGAGCGCATCGTCAAGGGCGGCTCGTGGAAGAGCCGCAAGGTCAATCTGCGGGTCTCGGCTCGGAGAGTGATGCGGGCCAACACCGGCGACGACGACGTTGGGTTTCGCTGCGTCAAAGACCGGCCTTAGGCTCTCTAGGTCTGACGAGCAAGAAGCCAATCGGCAATCGGCGTAAACACTCGCTGCGGGGCCTCGTTGCCGACGAAGAGATCGGCGTGGGCATACCAATCGTCGGGGGTCCCGACGTTGATCGACGTCTTGTCCTCGCCACCCCAAGCATCAAGGGCTGCCAGCGCAGTCTCGGGGGGCACGATCCCGTCCTTGTTGCCAAGGATGACCATGAGCGGGTGACGAACCTTGACCAAGGCCTCGGTGATGTTGCCCCCCGCCACGACCAGGTCGGTGTTCTGCATCCAGAACGCGAGGTCACGATTGATGCTGCCGTGGAGGTTGTCGACGGTCTTAGTGAGGTCTTGGGCGTGGGAGAGATCGAGGTGCTTGGCGTTCATGTAGAGCGAGAGCACGCCCGGGATCCGCGAGAGAAGCGGGAAGGCGTGACGCGCCAGCATCTGGGTGTACGGGAAGCGCACCATCCCTGCGATCGCGGGCGACGCGAAGGCCACCTTCAGCATGGGGTGCACAACGACCCAGCGCAGCGGGCCGCCGATGGTCACTACTGAGCCGACCTTGTTTTGCTCATGGTGCAGAGCCAAGTAGGCGTAGACCACCGAGCCACCGAGGCTCGCTCCGATCAGGTCGACGCGATTGGTCTCGCACGCGGTCTCAGCCAGAATGAACTCGATGGCGTTGACGAGATCGACCGTCGCATAGGCTTCGAGCGAGGGCTCGATGACTCGGCCGTTCATTGGCCGAGAGGGTCCTTGCCCTCGCATGTTCACCGACCACACCTCGAATCCAGCTTCGGCGAGACACCGCGCCATCGAGGTGCCTTGGGGATGGAAGCCAAAGATGAAGGAGTTCATCCCGTAGCCCGGGATGATGACGAGGGGCCGCAGGGTACGATCAAGGTGTTCAGGCGCCCAACTCTGTTTCAGGTGAATGAACCACCCCCCGCTCTCGACAAAATGCTCAGTGATTCTCAAGGTCTCGCTTACTCCTCGCGCTTATCGACGGCAGAACCCAGCATGAGCTCGGCGGATCTCCCTGCCAGAACGGCCGATTTCCGCTGCATTTCGAGGAATTGCGTCGCGAAAATCGGTCGTCCGCTCGGCGATTCAGTTCGAACAACCCCAAACGCCGCCACCTAAGTCCTGGCAGGTTTGGGGGCCTGGACAGACGTTTCCGCAAGCGGTGCAGTTGCTGGTCGTCCTGAGGTCGGTCTCGCAGCCGTCGACCAAGTCGTCGTTGCAGTCGTCTAGGAAGGCGTCGCAGGTGGGGAGGCAGTCGGTGACGGTGCCGCCGGTGTCGCACAGCGCCGACGTCCAAGTCACGCCCGAGGGAGCGCACAGCTGCCCTGAGGTGGCGTTGTCGCAGTAGCAGGCACCAGCAGAGCAGACCGCACCTGTTGGGCAGGTAATTCCGCAGCCTCCGCAATTGGTGGCGTCGGTGTCGAGGTTGGCCTCGCAACCGTTGGCGGTGTTCGCGTCGCAGTCGTCGAAGCCGGTGTTGCAAATGGGGTTGCAGCTCTGAGCGATGCAGAAGTTCAGTCCGTTGGTTGCCGAGCAGGAGACGCCGCAGGCTCCGCAGGCTGCCGCGGAGTTCAGATCGGCCTCGCAGGTGCCATTGCTGTCGCAGTCTTGCCAGCCGTAGACACAGACGCACGAGGACGCGTCGCAGAACTCCTGGCTGCCACAGGTTACGTTGCAGCCACCGCAATTCGCCTCGTCGACGATGGTGTTCGTCTCGCACCCAGCCGCCGCCGTGCAATCTGCAAAGCCGGGGTCGCAGACGCAGCTGCCGCCGTTACAAGTCTCGTTCGCAGCGCAGGCGAGCCCGCACCCTCCGCAGTTCGAATCGTCAGCGACGAGGTTGGCTTCGCAGCCGTTGGAGGTGAGGGCGTCGCAGTCGTCGAAGCCGGGTTCACACGTACACGCGCCGGTCGTGCAGGTCTGCATCTCCTGACAGTTCGTCCCGCACGCTCCGCAGTTCGCCTCGTCGGTCTGGCGATCGACGCAAGTGCCGCTGCAGTTGTTGAGCCCCAACTGGCAGGACAACGTGCAGGCCCCGAGGCCATTGCAGACTTGGCCATCGGCACAAGCGAAGGCAAGACCGCAGCCGCCACAATTGGCGCGGTCGGTGTCCAGGTCCACACAAACGCCGCTGCAGGCAGTCAGACCCGACTGGCAAGAC
>PFUG01000204.1 GCA_002789955.1 Deltaproteobacteria bacterium CG_4_9_14_3_um_filter_63_12
CGCCTCGGCGTCACTGTGCCGGTGGGACTTGTCAGAAGCAGTCCACGAGGCCCATCATGGGAGCCTCCTCGAACAAGAGCAGCCCATGCGACTCGACCTAGACGGCCTCTTCAAACCTCTCGACACCCATGAAGCCGCAGCGTTCACGGCCGAACGGGACGCGCTCCTCGCCGAGATGGGGGCGCACCTGCAGCGCTCGGCGCACGGCACCAAGTTGCACATTGGCGCGCTGGCTCCTGGCTGCGAGCGTTGTGTTCAGGGCCAATGGTCCTGTCTCTTCATCAGCTCGAAGTGCAACGCCGATTGCTTCTTCTGTCCAGGCGAGATGGACCGCGAGGGGGTGCCTGCACACGCCGAACGGGTGGTCTTCGAGGACGCGCCGACCTACGCCGCGTATTTGAAAAAGCTGGGGTTTGGCGGGGCGAGCGTCAGCGGCGGCGAGCCCTTTCTCTCCATGGATGCTGTGGTCGAAACCGTCCGCACCGCGCGCGAAGCGCTCGGGGCGGACTTCCATCTTTGGCTCTACACCAACGGCAAGGCCGCCACGAGCGCGAAGCTCGCGCGGCTCGCCGAGGCCGGTCTGAACGAGCTTCGCTTCAACATCGTCGCGGCGGACTACTCGCTGAAGCACGTGGCGCGCGCCATCGACCTCGTCGAGACCGTCACCATCGAGATCCCCGCCATTCCAGAGGACGAAGAGCGGCTCAAAGCCTTGTTGCCCGACATCGCCGCGCTCGGCGTGCAGCATTTTAACCTGCACCAGCTCATGATTCTGGGCGACAACGCGGTGGCGTTGGTGCAGCGCGGCTATCACTTCACCCAAGGCATGACGCCCTCTGTGGTCGAGTCGGAGCTCGCGGCGCTTCGAGTCCTGGCGCACGCAGTGCGGGCGGGCATCACTCTGCCGATCAGCCAGTGTTCGACGGCCTATAAGGAGCAATGGCAGTGCAAGACCGAGGACCGGCGCGCGGCGGCGACGGTCCTCTTGCCGCAGGAGTGGCTCGGCGAGGCGGCGCTCGTGGAGCGCTGCCTCGTCGAGACGGGAGCCGTCGAGCGGGTTCGCCAGCTGTTGGGCGAGGAGGCCGTTGCGGGCGGCGGGTTGGTGAGCCTGGAAGACGCGCTGCGGTGTCCCGAGGAGGTCGGCTTCAGCCTGCAGACCTTCAAGGTGGTCCTCGGCGAGGCCGAGACCCACCTCGAAGACTCGTTGGACCTGCGGACGATAAAGGTCACGCCTGGCAAGTCGGTGGCGTTTCGCTTCATCCCCGTCACTTATTTGAGACCAGTCCAGCGCGACGAGCTGCAGGCGAGGGTCTTGGCCCGGAGAGCGAGATGAGAGTGCTCTTGTGGTATTGCGACCGTTTCGCCTGGCAACCCGCGTTGAAGACCCTCGAGGAGGCGCGCGAAGGCGCCCCGGGTGAACACGAGAAGGCAGTGGTCGCCTTTGTTCACGTCGAACCCAAAGACGTCGAACGAATCGGCAAGGTCGAGACCAGGCTGCTCAAGCAGATCAAATGGCTGATGCGAAAATGGGAGACGCCGCGCGTCGTCCTGCATTCGTTTACGCACTTAGGCGAGGAGAAAGCGCCCGCAGACGTGGCCTGCGCCTTGCTCGAGCGCGTGGGCGCGCGCTTGGAGGGCGCCGGGCTCGAGGTCTTGCACACGCCGTGGGGACATTTTGTGGACCTGCAGTTGGCGGCGCCCGGGCATCCTCTAGCCCGCGTCTTCACCGAGTTCTGAGCTCGTCTTGAAGTGCGCCGTCTGCGGCGTCGAACTGCGCCCTCGCTCCTCGACGACCTATGAGCTTTCTTAGCGTCTTTGCGTTGAGATCGGGCGGTTGGGGCTTGAGTCCCATTCGAAGCTCACCTATAGTCCGCCGCTTCGACTCTGCGGGGCCGGAATGCTGCATCTAAGGGAAAGGAATCTCTTGTGATTTCCTTTTTCCTGTGAGTGGTTGACCACTTCTCCACGATGCGCTACCAAACCGGCCGCATCTGAGTTCCCCCCCTTCACCAACGACGACACCTCCAATGACCGACCCACTCCAGCAGCTCCGCGCTCAGGTCGAGCAGATCAACTTCGACGTGCTGAAGCTCCTCAGCCAACGCGCCGAGCTCGTCAAAGAGATCCAGACGATCAAGGACGAGCACGGCATCCCGACGTTCAACCCCGAACGTGAAGCGCGCATGCTGTCTCGCCTCATCGAACGCAACGAGGGGCCCTTCTCGAACGAGACCATCTGCCACCTCTTCAAGGAGGTGTTTCGGGCCTCGGTCGAGCTGATGTCCAAGCAGGGCGCCGAGGTCTTGATGGTCAGCCGCGCGAAGCGCGCCGAGGACCTGCACTTCGAGCTCGGGGACGTGCTCTTCGGCGCGGACCCCGTCATCATCGCGGGGCCTTGCTCCATCGAGGACGCCGAGCAGATGGACGCGGTGGGCCGCTCCCTGAGCGCTCGTGGCGTCGGCGTCCTGCGCGGCGGCGCGTTCAAGCCTCGCTCCTCCCCATACGCCTTCCAGGGTCTCGGCGTCGAGGGCCTCAGGCTCCTCAAGGAGACCGGCGATCGCTACGGCATGGTGACCATCACCGAGGTCATGGATCCCCGCAACGTCGAGCTGGTCGCACAGTACTCCGACATCCTGCAGATCGGCTCCCGCAACATGTACAACTACGACCTGCTGCGCGAGGTCGGGCAGACCTCCGCGCCGGTGCTCCTCAAGCGCGGCCTGTCGGCCACGCTCAAGGAGCTGCTGTGGTCGGCCGAGTACATCATGATGGGCGGCAACGAGCGCGTGATGCTCTGCGAGCGGGGCATCCGCACCTACGCCGAAGAGACCCGACACACGCTCGACATCTCCGCCGTCCCACTGCTGCGCCAGATGACCTTCCTGCCCGTGTTCGTCGACGTCAGTCACGCCGCGGGCCGGCGCGACATCTTGATCCCGCTCGCCAAAGCGGCCATCGCAGCCGGTGCGAACGGGCTCATGATCGAAGTGCACCCCTGTCCCGCCATCGCCCTGTCCGACAGTCAGCAGCAGTTGGACCTCGAACAGTTCGGCCTCTTCCTCGATGCGCTGAAGCTCGACGACCTCAAAGGGGGAATGCACCCGCGAACCCAAGAAGACGCCTTGGTTGCGCAACCCTCTCCCGAACTCAGCTAGTCACGAACCCAAACCCAGAACTCTCTTCTTCATCACGGCGGGGTCGAATCGGCCTCGCCGCGGTCCTCCACCACTGGTCGTGCTATGAAATTCTCCGTCGCCTGTAACTTCGAAGATGCGCTCCTGGATGGCCTCGCCCCTTATCCCGTCTACGAGATCTACGGCAAGCTCACGACCGACTACGTGGGCGGCGGCCGACCCTCGTTTTACCTGCCCGAAGTGGGCCGCAAAGAGGTCGAGAGCTTCGTTAAGAAGACCCATGAGAAGGGCATCGAGTTCAACTACCTGCTCAACGCCTCGTCTCTCGACAACACCGAGTACACCCGCGACGGCCAGGCCAAGTTCCAAGAGCTCCTGGAGTGGGTCGACGGCATCGGCGCCGACTCGGTGACCGTGGCCAACATCAACCTCCTGCGCATGGTCAAACGGCGCGCGCCACGGCTCAAGGTCCGCATCAGCTCGCACCGCTTCACCGACAACGCCCGCAAGGTCCGCTTCTGGGTCGACAACGGCGCCGACTACATCGTCGTCTCCGAGACCAACATCCACCGCGAGTTCAAGATCCTCGAGGCCATGAAGAAGGCCGCTGGCGACGTCGAGCTGCAGCTCATCGTCAACAACTGGTGCCGCCAGGACTGCGCCATCGCCGGCAACCACGCGGTCGGCCTGTCGGCCGCCTCGCGCGGCGGCAAGGGCTTCCCGTTGGACTACTGCTCGCTGGTCTGCAATCAGCTGCGCCTCAATGAGCCCGTCAACTACCTGCGCGCCAACTGGATCCGCCCCGAAGACCTGCATTACTACGAGGACATGGGCTACCACAACTTCAAGATCGTCGAGCGCAACACCCCCACGCCCATCCTCCTCAAGCGCGTCGCGGCCTACAACGCCCGAAAGTACGACGGAAACCTCCTCGACTTGGTTCAGAACTACGCCTACCCCGCAGAAACCTTCGGCGAGAAGGGCAAGCAGTTCTACTCCAAGAAGCGCCTCGTCAAGTATTTCCTCAAGCCGCGCACCATCAACCTGACCAAGCTCACCAAGGTCATCGACTTCGGCAAGACCGCCAGCGTCCTATACCCCCTCGAGGGCAAGAACCCCGTGCAGATCGACAACCGGGCGCTCGACGGCTTCCTGGACCGCTTCGAGACCAAAGGCTGCATGGACGACGACTGCGAGTCCTGCGGCTACTGCCAACTGTGGGCCGACAAGACCGTCAAGATCGACCCGAATTGGGCCAAGAAGATGAAGGGCATTTACACGGGTCTCATCGACGACATCGATTCGGGCTCGTTCTGGGACCCCTACACCACCACGTTGAAAGACTACGCCGGTCGCATCACCTCGAAGTTCACCCAGAGCATGCGGTCCTGACCCAAGGGTCACCACTTCGACG
>PFUG01000062.1 GCA_002789955.1 Deltaproteobacteria bacterium CG_4_9_14_3_um_filter_63_12
GACGGCGATGACATCGTTGCGGTGAACTGCCCGCCGGGCAAGGCTCTGGGCGGCTTGCGGGTCAGGCGAAACTCGAGTCGCGTCATTATCGGCGTCGAGGCTAGATGCACGACCATGCCCGAAGTGCGCATGGACCGGGTGGCCCCATGAACCGTCGCCTCACATTGCTCGCCGGTTTGCTGCTGCTGTGCGGGGGCTGCGCAGGCGGCGGCATAGTCGAAGAGTCGCCAAAACCCATGGAACGAGATTGGGACACACTGCCCTTGGTCGACCTCGACTCCGCCGACCACCCCGACAAATCGCAGTTCTGTTACCTGTCCAACTACGGAGACCGCTTTTGTCGCGACTTCTACGACACCTCTTCGCTGTCCCAACCCGAGTTGCCGATTGAACAACGTCTGACCGGCACCCGTGGGCATTGGTGCCGCCTCACGAAAGCGAATGTCCTCAGGTGTTGGGCTCAATATCAGCAGCTCAACGAAGGAATGCCGCTGCTCGTAATAGAGCTCCCGTTGCCCGATCGCAGGTTGGGCACGTTGGGATTTGTGTCGCTGTATCATTCGTTCTACACGTACCCTTCTGGAGAGGTTTGGGCGTATTCGTTCAGCGAAGACGTCGGGCACCTGAAAATGATGAAACATGATAGCGAGAGAACAGTCCCCTACGCTGACGAGAGGACGGTGGAAATCGCGGGGTACGACGCTCTGATCTTGAAGGGGAAGCACCTCGTCAAGCTCGGTGGTCGTCAGGAGCTCGAAACCCAGACTGACCAAACCATGCACGCAGACCTTATCTACAAACACGCGTGTACACTCGACAAGGAACCCAAGTGCCTTGACCAGTCGAACGACTGGGCCGTCATCGACCTCCCCAACTTTGGAGATTGGGTCGGTGCCCGCTCGAGCAGCGGTTGGTCTTGTAGGAATATGGAGGTTGAGTGCTCGATGCGCGATCAAGACATGTTCTATGCCAATGAGCAACGGCGCGAGATCTGCCAGCCCACGGTCCCCGAGTCGCTCTTCCCGCGCTTCAACGATTGGCCCGCCCGCACGCCCACCTGCCTCTGGAACGCCGAAGGCGAACTCTTCTGCTTCGACTTCGACGAGCAGCGAGTCGACGGCGTGGCCCGCGTCACTCAACTCTTTGGAGCGGGCGGGGCGGCCTTGGGGCCCATCCGCGAGGTGTCCCTGGGCGAGCTTCACCTCTGCGTGTTGGGCGAAGACGGAGGCGTCCGCTGCATGGGACGCAACGACCACGGCGAGCTGGGCCTCGGCACCGCCGACGACCAGCTGCACGTCGAGCCCGTCGACGTGGTGATTCCCCACGACTCGCCCGTCGAGTTCATCCGCACCTCTGGTGGGCGTACCTGCGCGCTGCACGCCGACGACGAAGTGACCTGCTGGGGCAGTTTTGGCTACGACGCGGTCGCGGGGCCGACGTTGGTGCCTTTCGAGACCATGGAGCGGCTCGAGGGCGAGTTTTTGGCCGAGTAGCCAACACGCTTCGCTGGCGGAGACGCGCCCTATGTGGTCGCGGGTGAGGCCAGTTTGGACCGCCCAAATGGCCTGGGACGTCGCGGGTGAGGCCGACTTGAAGCGCCAAGATGGCCTAGGGTGTCGCGGGTGAGGCCATCTTGGACCTCCAAAATGCCCTAGGTCGTCGCGGGTGAGGCCATCTTGGACCTCCAAAGTGGCCTAGGGCGTCGCGGGTGAGGCCATCTTGGACCTCCAAAATGCCCTAGGTCGTCGCGGGTGAGGCCAATTCGAACCGCAAAGCGACGTGGGTCGTCGCGGGTGAGGCCGACTTGGCACAGCAACCCACCCTACGTCGTCGCGGATGAGGCCATCTTGGTGGTCCAAAGTGCCCTAGGTCGTCGCGGGTGAGGCCAATTCGAACCGCAAAGCGACGTGGGTCGTCGCGGGTGACCCCTTCTTGGCACGGCAACCCACCCTACGCCGTCGCGAATGAGCCTCCAGAATATTTGCGTTTCCTTCACCCGAGTCACGTTGCTCCCGCCCCCCGAAACCCTCTACCCTCGCCGGTGCCAACTGCTCACAAGCCAGGGGAAAGTGATGGACAAGAAAGCGCTCAACGAAACCGAGCTCTGCGAGCAGTTCATCACCCCTGCCCTCTACCAGGCCGGCTGGGACAAACACACCCAGGTCCGGCGCGAGTTCACCTTCACCGACGGCCGCGTCATCCTGCGCGGCAAGCTCGCCCGCCGCGGCAAGAAGAGACGTGCCCAAGTACCTCCTCTTCTACCAATCAAACCTGCCCTTGGCCGTGATCGAGGCCAAGGACAACCGACACTCCGTGGGCAGCGGCCTGCCGCAAGCCCTCATCTACGCCGAAACGCTGGATGTCCCCTTCGTCTTCGCCTCCAACGGCGACGGTTTCGTCTTCCACGACAAGACCGGCCTCTCGACCCCCGTCGAGCGCACGCTTCGCCTGGACGAGTTTCCCTCGCCCACCGAGCTCTGGGAGCGTTACCGGGTCTGGAAGGGGCTGACCGACGCCCAAAGCAAGCTCGCCCGCCAGCCCTACTACGAAAATCCCGACGGCAAGGAGCCCCGCTACTACCAACGGATCGCCGTCCAACGCACAGTCGAGGCCATCGCCAAGGGGCAGCGCCGCGTCCTGCTGCTGATGGCGACGGGCACCGGCAAGACGTTTACCGTCTTCCAGATCATCTGGCGGCTGTGGAAGGCCGAACACGTCAAGCGCGTGCTCTTCCTGGTCGACCGCAACATGCTGGCCGACCAGACCATGACCAACGACTTCAAGCCCTTTGGCTCGGTCATGACCAAGGTGAAGAACCGCAACATGGACCCGGCCTACGAGGTCTACCTGGCCCTCTACCAGGCCGTCACCGGCACCGAAGAAGAACAAAATATCTACAAACAGTTCTCCCCCGACTTCTTCGACCTGGTCGTCATCGACGAGTGTCACCGAGGCAGTGCCCGCGAGGACAGCGCCTGGCGAGAGATTCTCGAGTACTTCGCACCCGCGATAAAACTGGGCTTGACCGCCACTCCCAAGGAGACCCACGACATCTCGACCCTCACCTACTTCGGCGACCCGGTCTACGAGTACAGCCTGAAACAGGGCATCGACGACGGCTTCTTGGCCCCCTACAAAGTCGTGCGCATCGACTTCGATCGGATTTTCGCGCGCTACTCGGAACAGAGGTGGCTCGCGGCGAGCCACCTCGCGTCCCTACGCGCGATCGCGACCTCCTGGGCTGGCGGCCCGCCAAGGGCATGTCGGACGACTTGGGGCAAGAGATCGAAGATCGCGTCTACAACCAACGCGACATGGATCGCGTCCTGGTGCTGAACGAGCGCACGAAGCGGGTCGCACAGAAGGTGGTCGCCTACCTCCAAGGGACCGACCCCTACGGCAAGACCATCGTCTTTTGCGACGACATCGACCACGCCGAACGCATGCGCTCGGCGCTGGCCAACGAGGTGGCGCGCGTCTTCCCGGATGAGGCCGACAACACCGGCAAGTTCGTCGTCCGCATCACCGGCGACAGCTACGAGGGCAAAGCCTCCCTCGACGATTTTGTCCACCCCGAGCACCGCTACCCCGTGATCGCGACGACTTCGAAGCTGCTGACCACCGGCGTCGACGCGAAGACCTGCAAGCTCATCGTGCTCGACCAGCGCATTCAGTCGATGATCGAGTTCAAGCAGATCATCGGGCGCGGCACCCGCATCTTCGAAGAGGCGGGCAAACTTTGGTTCACGGTGATGGACTTCAAAAAAGCCACCGAGCTCTTTGCCGACCCCGACTTCGACGGCGACCCGGTGGTCATCTACGAGCCGCAAGACGACGACCCCATCGTGCCGCCCGACCCGCTCGGCGACGACGACGACGCCGATGCCGCAGAGGAGAAGAAACCCGGCGGCAACAAGTACAGGGTGAGCGGCGTCGAGGTCTCGGTCCTGGCCGAGCGCATTCAGTACTACGGCAAGGACGGCAAGCTCATCACCGAGTCGCTGACCGACTTCACCCGCAAAACCGTGCGCGAGCACTTCGTCACCTTCAACCACTTCTTCAAGCGCTGGAGCGAGGCCGAGCGCAAGCAAGCCGTGATCGAGGAGCTGGAGGAGGAGGGCGTGCTCTTCGAAGAGCTGCGCGAGAGCGTGGGCCGTGACATGGACGCCTTCGATCTCATCACCCACGTCGTCTACGACCAGCCGCCCCTCACTCGCCGCGAGCGCGCCAACAACGTCAAGAAGCGCGACGTCTTTTCAAAATACGGCGCCCAGGCCCGCGCCGTGCTGGACGCCCTGTTGGAAAAGTACGCCAACGAGGGTCTAGGACCCATGGAAGACCTCGGGGTCTTGCGGGTCCAGCCTTTGTCCGACCTGGGCACCACGGTTCAGCTCGTGAGTTACTTTGGCGGCAAGGAGGGCTACCTTGCGGCGGTCAGAGCTTTGGAGTCTGCGTTGTATGTCGATGT
>PFUG01000564.1 GCA_002789955.1 Deltaproteobacteria bacterium CG_4_9_14_3_um_filter_63_12
GCCCCTACACGTCGTGGGTTCAACGAACGATCGCCAATTCAGGGCGGCCGCCGGCCGCCCCTACACGTCGTGGGTTCAACGAACGATCGCCAATTCAGGGCCCTACGTGTCGTGGCCGTCGGTCGGACTGACGGCCTCCAGCCCCACCGCCGAATAATGCCCAGACCGATGCGGCACCGCCAGCCCGCCCGACTCCTCCTCCAACCGCCCTTCCTTCTTGAAAGGCTGGTGCTGCCCCAACAGCTCGCGCCGCTCCCGACGCGCCCGCAGCGACGAGTAGAAATCGTGCAGGAACTGCCAGTCGTGGGTCTTCCCCAGGGTGTGGTCCCAGCCGATCTTGGCCTTGATGCGCTCCGCAACCCGATACAGCATCGCAGGATCCGGCGGCTGCCGCCGAAAACCGTCGGGACGCAGCACGTCTTCCAGCACCTGCAGCTCGAAGACCCCGTACATATCGAGCTGCTCGGGCCGGAAGGTGTAGACCGGCCGCTGGTTCTCGACCCGCATCACCGTGCCGATGCACAGGTCGTCGTCGAGGCGGACCCGCTCGCCAGTGGTGATCACCACGGTGCCACCCAGCAGATCGCCGATGCGCAGCCGCTCCTTGTTGAAGAACGGCATGAGCGTGAACAGCAACAACCACACACTCGACGCCACGATCGCCCAGCCGCTGGCGTTCGACCACAGCATCTCGGGGGCGATGATCACCGTCAGCGGCAAGAACACCTCGACGTCCCGCGTCACGTTGCGCACAAACAAGCTCTCGGCCCGCAGTGGCGCACCGTCGCGACTCACCACCCGCAGCCCGAACGCCTTCTTGCCGAACGTGCGCCCGTGGAAGAAGAGCTCGAGCACCATGAAGTAGAAGTTGCGCACCACGAAGACCGCCATCATGGCCAAACCCATGAAGAAGCCTTCACCCATGCCGCCGGCCGCCAAGATGGCGCCGCCGAACATGACCACCAAGACCACCAGGCTGATGAACAATAGGTCCAGACCAAACGCAGCGGCGCGCGCCCGAATGGGCGCCAGAGGCAGGCGCAGCGCGATGCCCTCGGGAGTGGTCACCTCGCGAAACGACTGCGGCCCGCGCCGCGCGCGCACCCGCACGTACATGGGCTGCTCGCCGTCCTCGAGCTCGGCGACCCCGGCCGCCACCTTGCCCCTGCGCAGCGCGCTCATTGCGCCCCCTTCGCCGCTCGGCGTGCTCGCCCCACCAACGTGAAGTAGGCCAGCCACAAGGTCGCGGTGGCGAAGACGACCGTGTAGCGGATGACCACATCGTGCACGAGCTGCCGGAAGAACCCCTCGATCAGGGCCGCCAAGAAGAACATGAAGACGGCACCTAAGACCACGGTCCCAGCTTGCTTTCCGACGCGCGCCAGGTTGGTCATGCGCGTCGAACGTCCGGGAAAGATGATGGCTTGCGCCATGCCCAGACCCGCCGCGCCGCACAGCAGCACCGCCAGGATCTCGGTGACGCCGTGGGGCAGCATCCAGGCCCAGAACTCTCCGGACATCCCCCGCTGATGGTAGAGCGCACCGAAGGCGCCGATGATCATGCCGTTGGTGAAGAGCAAGTAGAGGACCGGCACGCCGAACGCAAAACCCAGCGCGAAGCAGAGCATGCCGATGCGCGCGTTGTTCGAGAGCAGAAACGACGAGAAGCTCGCCAGCTGGTCGGCCGCGGTGCCCTCGTCGTAGAGGATCTGTTGCAGGTCGGCGCTCGAGGCCTCGGGGCCGCGCCCCTGCGAGTAGGCCTCGGGCACGAAGTTGTAAAATCGCTCGGGGTCGTCGAGGGTCAGGACGAAGGCCACCGCGGCCCCAGCAAACAACAGCAACGTCGCCGCCAACAAGTGCCCCGAGAGCGCCCGCACCTGCGCCGGAAATTCCACCCCGAAGAACGCCTTGAGCGCCCCCTTGATGTTCGGCTTGCTCGTCGTCATCGCGACGTGCGCCCGGGCGGTCAGGTTCTCGAGGTAGTCGACCACGTTGCGATCGAGACACATGTTGCGCGAGGCGGCCAACGACGCCACCGTCGAGCGGTAGAGCAACGGCAAGCGCGCCACGTCCCGGGAGCCCAAACGCCGCAGGCTGCTGTTCTCGGCCCGCGCCACCAGCTGCTCGAGCTCGCGCCACGTGCTCTCGCGCGCGCGCCGAAACGCCACGCTCGGCGGAATCATCGATTGCATCGCGCGCTCCTCATACCAACCCCCGCCGCTTCACCTCGAGATACCGATTGAGCAGCTGCACCGTGATCTCCCGCGGCGCCGCGTCGATGCAGAAGACCCCCGCGCGCCGCAGGTGCTGCAGCACCAGCTCCCGGTCCCGCTCCAGCTCGCCGGCGACCACCGCCCGGTTCAAGTCTCCAAAAGTGTTCGGCACCGCGCGGGCCACGGCCTCGACGCCCTCGTCGCGCATGGCCACGAAGATCACCAAGTGGCGGCGCGCCATTTGGCCCAGGTTGGCCACCATGTTCTCGGCCGTGACCGGGTCGCTGAAGTCCGTCAGCACGACGACGATCGAGCGCCGCCGCACCCGCGCGCTCAGCTCCGCCAGCCCCAGCGTGAAGTTGGTCTCGTTCGACGAGTACTCGAGCTTGGCGCTCTGCTCCATCAAACGATGGATGGTGTGCACCCCGGGCTGCGGCGAGGTGTAAGCCCGGACCGCAGAATCGAACCCGAAGAGGCCGACCCGGTCGCCCATCTTCAACGACAGCAGCGCCAGCAGGAGCCCTGCGTTGATCGCGTGGTCAAGCCGCGGCAGCTCGCCCAGCTCCTGGCTCATCAGGTAGCCCGTGTCGAAGGCCAAGATCACCCGGTGATTGCGCTCCGCCTGGTACTCCTTGACCAGCAGCTTGCGCCGCCTCGCCGACGACTTCCAGTCGATGGCTCGGTGGTCGTAGCCGGGCTGATACTCGCGCAGCGACTCGAACTCCGAGCCGTCGCCGATGTAGCGCTGGCGCTTCACGCCGGCCATGAAATCGCGGGTCTTGGTCAAGCGCAGCGCTGCCTCGCGCACGGCCTTGACGTTGGGCACGACGGCCACTTCGCACTGCACGGCCCGCTTGGTGCTGCGACTCATCAAGCCCATGGGCCCCGTCCAGCGCACCCACACGGCTTCGCAGCGCACCGTCCCGCGTCGCCAAGGTTTGACCGGGAATTTGGCCGTCGCCGTGCCCTGCGAGCCAGTCCGCGCCTTGAGAATCGCCTCGCTGCGCGCCGGCCCGACCAGGTCGGCCCGGACCTCGATATCGAAGCCAGGGCGCGCAAGCCCCAAGCGCACCGTGACGTCCAGCGTGTCCTCGGTTCCCAGATAGAGGAGCGCTGGGGCTTTGACTTTGACTTTGGTCTTGCCGGCCGAGGGCGCGAAGATGGCGTCTAGCGCCATCAGCGCGAAGAGGACGGCGTCGAAAGCCACGACCACACCCCACAACGACGGGCTCACCACGGCGGGCAAGAGCGCCATGAAGGCCGCCAGGACGGCGAGTGCGATGCAGGTGCGGGTCGGGCGAAGCATGGGAGACCGTTACGGTTAGCGGGGAGCGGGCACTTGGGCGATGATCTGGGTCAGGATGCCGTCGGAGGTGAGCCCTTCGATCTCGGCGCCGGGGGCTAGGACGAGGCGGTGCGCCAGCGTCGGCAGGGCGATGGCCTTGATGTCGTCGGGGATGACGTAGGGGCGGCCTTGCAGGGCGGCGTAGGCGCGCGAGGCCGTCGCCACCATGTTGGCGGAGCGCGGCGAGGCGCCGGCCAGCAGGGAGGGGTGCTGACGGGTGGCACGGATGAGGTCGACGAGGTAGTCGACCAGCGCGTCGGAGAGCTCGACCTGGCGGACCCACTCGCGGATGGCGATGATGTCGGCCAGATCGAGGACCGGCGAGAGCCCGAACTCGGTCAAATTGGGCATGGTGCTGTGGGTGCCGTGCAGGCGCACCATGGCCCGCTCTTGGTCGCGGGTCGGGTAGTCGATGAGGACCTTGAACAGGAAGCGATCGAGCTGGGCCTCGGGCAAGGGGTAGGTGCCTTCTTGCTCGATGGGGTTCTGGGTGGCGACGACCATGAAGCCAGGCCCCAGATCGTGGGTTTGGCCGTCGATGGTGACCAGGCGTTCTTGCATGGCCTGCAGCAGCGCCGACTGGGTCTTTGGCGGCGTGCGGTTGATCTCGTCGGCCAGCAGCAACTCGGTGAAGATGGGGCCCTTGGTGAAGATGAACTGGTTCGTCTGGAAGTTGAACAAGTTCGTGCCAAGGAGATCGCCGGGCATCAGGTCGGGCGTGAACTGGATGCGGTTGAATTCCAGCGAGACCGTGGCGGCGAAGGTGCGCGCCAGCAGGGTCTTGGCGGTGCCGGGCACGCCCTCCAAGAGAACGTTGCCTTCGCTCAAGAGCGCGGTCATCAGCAGGGAGATCGCGTGGTCTTGTCCGACGACGACGCGGCTGATTTGCTCATGCACTTTTTGGTAGGTTTCTCGTACCGAGCTGAGGTCCATTGAGCATCTCTCGTTT
>PFUG01000178.1:0-2753 GCA_002789955.1 Deltaproteobacteria bacterium CG_4_9_14_3_um_filter_63_12
CACGCTCGTAGCAGAGGTGATCGAGATCGCAGTCGGCGTCGGCGAGACAGGGTGCGAATGTGGAGAGAGGCGTGGCATCGAACTTGTTGTCGGTCCGCGCTTCTAATGCGTCTGTGATGATCGGGGAGTTGGGATCGACGAAGCGATAGTTTTCGAAAAAACCTCCTTTCACCTCTCCCCACCGGCTCACTGACGCCTCGAGGCTCACTCTGGCCGCTTCGCACGGTGTCTCCCGGAGATCGACGCTGTTGGGGTAGACGACGTGGTGCGCGGTCATCATGGTGATGTCGGAGGTGAGCACACCCGACCCGCTCTTCCACTCGCCCAAAGAACACTTTCCATCGGGCCTATCAGGGGGGATGGGCTGGTCGGTACAGTCGTAGTCTGGACAATTCCACCCATTGCCGCGAGTCCGGATATTCGCAACCCCTCGTGCCAGAAGGGCACGGATCACCTCCAACCTCTTCTGGTCGGGATCGGGTTCGAGCTCCGCCAAAAGGAGCTGTCCTCGAATCTGGTCCACGTTTCGCTGGAAGAAGATCCCCTCGTACTCACCAACTCGACATTCCGCTGCCTCCTCCTCGACGCAGCCGAAAGACGCTCCCCCCCCGTAATCATTAGAGAAAACAGAATAACCGTCGTCTTGAGTTTCATCTCCCCTCCATCACTGGCAAAAAAGCTATTGGTAGCAGCAGAACAGATTGTTGTCCAGGACCTATTATTATTGCTGATCGCTGGAGCCCTCCGGCGTCGTTACACTGGAGCTCACCCGTGAGACCATCGAAGAGTGCGTGACCGCCGGGAAGCACCCCGTCCTCCTCGAGGTGTTGCACGGGGTGAAGGCGCTCGAGACAGAGGCTCGAGCCAGCAAAGGCTCCCGCACCGTCGAAGCTTGGTTTGCCGCGCCACCCAGAACGGGACCAACCCCTCTCCTGCCAGGGAGAGGCCCGGCCCGCAGGGCCGGGGTGAGGCCGAAGCCGGCCTGGCGACAAAGACTTCGTCGCCAACGGTGATTTTGAGAACGAGGGGGCGTCGTCGAGCTTAATCCAGATCGCCCGCCCCATCACAAATCCGAATCACCTACCCAATTGACTTCATGCGCCGCCTCTCGATTCGTAGACCCGCACGGAGGGGAGCTCGAGGGCGGTGAGGAAGCCCCCCTTGCCGCAGCCGGTGTCGATCACGTGGACCGACTCGTTGACCCACATATCGTCGTGGACGTCGGGGGTGTAGCTGGAGAGGTTCGGCGGCAGGAACTGGGTCGGAGTGTGTCCGACGATGACGCGTTTCTCGTTGTAGAAGCGGTAGAACTCTTTCGAGCGCAGCCACAGCAGCCGGGAGGGATCGTCGGTTTTCGAGGGGTGGACCCATTCGCCCTCGACGCGCTGGATGCCGGCGTGAACGTAGATCGCGTGCTCGTCCTCGTACCAATAGGGGAGCGCCTTCATCCAGGCGAACACGGGCTCGGGGAAGAACTTGCAGCTGAGCATGTCCTTGAGCTCCTCGATGCTCGGCTGGACGGCGCTGCCGGGTTGGGTGAGGAACGAACGGTAGCAGGCCAGGCAGCCATTTCCGGCGTGCAGCACGAAGTTCGGCATCTGGCCTTCGGAGACCTTGAGCCAGGCTTCTTCGTGGTTGCCCATGAGCGTGACGACTTTTGCCGGGGTGCTCTCAGGCAGCTCGACGCGCAGCTTGTTGATGACCTGCGCCGAGTGTGGCCCGCGATCGAGGTAATCGCCCAGGAACACGAGGGTGTCGTCGCGATCGAGCTCGGGCAGCTTGTCGAGGAGGGTGTTCAGCGCGCCGAGATCACCGTGAATGTCGCCGATCGCGAAGGTTCGATTTGCCAATTGGGGTCTTCCTTTGGGTCGTCGCTGAGCGGGTCTGTAGGCGATTTCTGCATGCTCTAGGGCGCTTGCAAGGTGTGCCCTGAAAGCTCACGGCTCTTCTTGATAGTCCCGAGCGAAGAGCGTCTCTCGCTTGGCCTGGAGCGCCCGCTTGGAAGCGGCGTTGGTCTCGATGCGGACATGGTCCGAAAGAACCTCGACGACGTCGTTGGAGGTGTTCATGCCCGAGAGCACTTTGATGTACTTCTTCAGGCGCGAGACCACGATGAGGACCTCGCCCTTGGGGGGCAGAACCGCTTTCTTGAGGTCTCGGCCCATGACGGTCTTGCGGCCATCGAGGGCGGCTCGATCGACGGCGTCCGAGATCAGGCCTCGCACCAGCTCGCTCAGGGCGACGAGGACGCTGTCGGAGGTGCGCAGAGCGAAGTGGTCGGTGACGTAGTCTTTCAGGCGCGAGGCGACGATGAGGATCTCGTCGGAGAGATCTTCGGCGTCATCCGCCGAGGCGCCGGCCACGCGCTTGGGAAGTGCGTCCTTGGTGGCCGCCGCCGTCTGGCGGGCTTCCTTGTCGGCCAGCTCGGCGAGCGCCGCCTGGTGCTGTGCGCGAGTCGGCGAGCGCTTCTCCACGGCCCACTTCTCACGATGGCGCATCTCGGGCAGGTGGGCGTCCCAACAGCGCACAGAGCAGAAGAAGAGGCCCATGCGCTTGGTGTTGCACGTAGACACGCTGCAAACCCAATACTTCGTGTCGAAGGGGATCCCCCTCTTGCAGCTGCTGCAGAGCTTATAGACGTTCTCTTCCATTCCCTCTCCTTTTCCCCGTTTTAGGTTGGGCGCGGACGAAACGGACGGACCTCAAAGAGACAAGTGCCCATCGATGATCTTCTTCAGTGCCGCCCGATTGGC
>PFUG01000178.1:2813-21481 GCA_002789955.1 Deltaproteobacteria bacterium CG_4_9_14_3_um_filter_63_12
GCGCCAATGACGAAGTAGTCGTCGGTGCTGGCCTTGTACTTCCCCGCCACGTTGCCCCCCCCTTTCACGTCGCCGAAACAAGACGCGTCGGCGCCGTTGGCAAAGTCAGGGATGGCGCCCTCGGTGCCGGGCGCTCCGATAGCCCAAAGCTCGAGCCGAGTCGAGTCCACTCCCGCGGCCCGCCACTCGCTCATCATCTCGTTCATGATCGCAAACTGCGATCGGCAAAAGCCTCACCCAAAGCTCGCGAAGTAGAGCAGGATGAGCTTGTTCTCGTCGAACAGCGTCCGGGACTCACCAAAGTGGGGAGACCCTTCATTGCCGTCGTTCAGTGTGAAGTCGGGAGCGGCAAACGAGGTCTCCGTCAAACCGCTCTCGGGTTCGGCGCACCCACTGCTCGTGACGGCGAGGAGCAGCAACGCCGTCAAGAGCACCATCGCGCGTAGGCACGCCAGCGGTCTCGCTTCGAGACTGCTCGGTGCCGAGTAACGCGCGAAAAATCCGATCGAAGCTCGCACTCTCACCTTCTCTCTCCGCAGTCAGACTTTCTATCCTGGACACTTTCGGCGCTGCCGCTCCCAGCGGCTCCAACGCCTCGTGGGGGGCATCATCCCACTGACGGCGAAAGATGACAATTGGCGCCCCCCCGAACCTCACCCAACCACCGCCCCACCGAACCCACGGTCAAAGCAGAAACTCCCCCAAGCTCCTTGCGTCTTTGCGTCTTTGCGTCTTTGCGTTGAAAACCGAGCCCTAGAGCTCGCGTCCGAACCCAAGATCCAATTGGGTTGCCTACCACCCCAGATCTCGCTACACGAGTGCCCTCTCACCCGCACAGCGCTGGAGGCTCACGATGAAAACCCGGTTCCTTGGCAACACTGGAGTGAAAGTCTCGACCTTGGCGTTCGGGACGATGTCGTTTGGCGGCGAAGCCGACGAGACCACGTCGGTCGCGATGTTCGAGGCCTGCCGCGCGGCCGGCATCAACCTCTTTGACTGCGCCGATGTCTACAACGGCGGCCGCGCCGAGGAGCTCCTCGGACGCTGCGTCAAGAGCTGCCGCGACGACGTGCTCATCACCTCGAAGGCCTACTTCCCGACCTCGAACGACGTGAACGCCCGCGGCTCTTCGCGCTTCCACTTGCGGCGCGCGGTCGAGGCCAGCTTGCGGCGTTTGGACACCGACCGCATCGACCTCTTCTTCCTGCACCGCTTCGACGATCACACCGCCTTGGACGAGACCCTCAGGGCGCTCGACGACCTCGTGCACCAGGGCAAGCTCCTCTACCTCGCCGCCAGCAACTTCTCGGCCTGGCAGGCCATGAAGGCCTTGTCGCTCTCGCACCACGAAGGGCTGGCGCCCATCGTCGCGCTGCAGCCCATGTACAACCTGGTCAAGCGCCAAGCGGAGGTCGAGCTCCTGCCCATGGCCGCGGCCGAGAACCTCGCCGTCTTCAGCTACAGTCCGCTGGGAGGCGGCCTGCTCAGCGGAAAGTACGGCACCGAGAAGAAACCCGAACAGGGACGACTGGTGCAGAACGCCATGTATCAGATTCGCTACGGCCACCCCTCCAACACCCAGATCGCAGAGGCGTTTTGCGCGCTGGCCGCCGAGCTCGGACACCATCCGGCGACGCTGGCCGTCGCCTGGGTCGCCAGCCCCCCCGCCATCACCGCGCCCCTCATCGGCGCCCGCAACCTCGAGCAGCTCCGCCCCTTGCTCGCCGCCGCCGAGCTCGAGCTCGACGCCGAGACCCGGCAGCGCCTCTCGGCCCTGTCGCTCACACCGGCGCCAGCGACCGACCGCAACGAGGAGGCCTCGCAACACAACTACGGTTCCCGGTAGGGCTCTGGTGACCCGCGAAAAACGAAAGCCCCCCTCCGCTGTTGAGCGGAGGGGGGCTTTCGCGTCACAGGTGAAGGCGACTACTCGACCTTACACTGCGTATCGCAGCCGTCCCCGTTGCGTGTCGCGCACTCGGTGGGGCAGGCGCCGTTGCTCGTGCAGTCCGAACCGTCGTTGCACTGCTTGCCGTCGTCACAGGCCTCTCGGTTGTCGAGCACGCCGTTGCCGCAGAGCCAGCAGCCCGTCGAGTTGTCCGGCCCGCCGCCCAAATCCGCCGCGCCCCAATCTTGGCCGTGGCCGTGGCAGGTCTGACAACCCGAGCACATGTCGTGGGCCCACATCGCCGGGAGCCAGCTGCCGTGGCAGGCGTTGCAGAGGCCGTCATCCGCGCCACCGACCTGGTATCCACCCCAATCGACGGTCGAATAGTCTTCTCCCAACGGCGGTGGGTTGGTCCCTTCGGTGATGCCGACGACCACGTCCCTGGTCGTGCCAAAGACGTTCCACGGAGGCCCGGTGAAGGCGCCGCGCCGTCCATCATCCACGAACTTCGCGCCCTCGACCTGGTCGCGAATCATGTAGGGGTTCCCGACGGTGTTCGTCGCGGTGTAGGAGCCGTGCGCATCGTGGCACTCTTGGCACTCCATCGCGTAGACGGGAGCGGCTCCGTAGCAGGTTCCACTCGTGGTGTTGCAGAGCCAGTCGGGTCCCAAGGCGAGCACGCAGTCCAAATCCACGCCACAGGTGGTCCCGTTGGTCGGGAAGTAGCTGGCCCAAGCCCGTTTCGAGTCCCCACCGTGGGCCTCGTTGCTGAAGGTGTAGCTCGTGTACCACGGCGAATTCTGATAGCGGCAGGACTCCATCGGTCGGAGGCCGGCCGTCGTCGTGTTGCAGTCGGTGTCCCCAGGATTGCAGGGGTCGCCGTTGAGGTCGTTGACCAAGATAGTGGGGCCTACGACACTCGCCGGCATGCCGACGTCGTCCGGGCCGTTTCCGCCCGAGTGGCAGCGGATGCAGAAGCCGTTGTTGGAGCCTGTCCACGGCTGCAGCGTGTTGTCCGGATCGGCCAGCACCTGGTTCTCCGAGGGGGTGTGCGCTCCGTGGCAGTTGAGGCACTCGAGCTTGGCGCCGCTGAAGGCCTGGTCGGAGTCGCTGATGTCGTGGTGCGAGGTGACGCCGCGGCGAGTGCCCTCGGGCCCGTTGCAGATGTCGCCGTACCACTCGACCCACTGCAGCGAGCCCTTGAAGTTGCTGGCCACATCGGGCACGGGTCGTCCGCTGCCGAAGGGGTCCAGAGGGGTGGTCAGGCGAGTGGCCCCGTCTTCATCGTGGCAGTGCGAGCAGAAGTCCGACACATCGGGGTCGGACGTCAGATCGGCGGCCTTCACGAAGGTGTAGATGCTGCTGTCGTCTGGATCGATCAGCTCGATCTCGCCGTTCTTGTGGGTCGTGATGGCGTGGCAGACCAGGCAGTCGGTGTCCGCGACTTGCTCACCGTTCATGTGCCCATGAACCGCGCTGGGGAACTCCCCGACGACACCGCGTCGGCCGCCCACTGGGACGCCATCGCCGTTGTCGATGGGCGCGGAGTGACAGCCCACGCAGGCGGTCGGAACGAAGCCTTCCTTGTGGGAGTGGCAGTCGATGCAGTCGGCGCCCACGTTGTGGGCTGCGCCGGTGCCGTCGTTTCGCCAGTAGTTGGTCCCGAGGTGACAGGTTTGGCAGACGCCGTTGTAGGGAGCGCTCGTGAACGCGAAGTGGTCCGGTCGGGTCTGGAAGACGGTCGGATCCTGTGCTGGCGGCATAAGTTTGTTCATTTGGGCGCGGATGAGGGAGAGGTTCTCCGCGGTCGCTCCGCCCGTGTGGGCGTCTGTCGAGGTCTGCGGGGCGTGCGGCTCGTGGCACGCGGCGCAGTCGACTCGCGAGTTGCCGTCGGCCACGATGTGGCGCTCGACGTCACTCATGCCGGACGCCAGTCCAGTCGGATTGTGGCAGCTCTTGCAGAGCGCTTCCTGGGCTGCGCCGGTCGGGGCGGCTGGGCCAGCGCCGCCGTGCATCGCGTGACAGTCGGCGCAGGTGATGCCTAGGCCGTCGAAGTGTGGGTAGCCCAAGGCGGACGCCGAGCTCGAATAGAAAAAGGTCGTCGCCATGCAGAGCGAGGCGAGCGCAATGAGTTTCTTCATGTTACTCCCCCTTCCGAGTGCGGCTCGAGGCGAATCGCTCGAGACGTCCGTTCTCCGCGTTGGTGACGATGGCATCTCCCATCTCATCTACCCACACGTCGAGGGGAAGGGTGAGCTGTCCAGCTCCCGCACCGAATTCGCCGTAGTGGCTGAGGTATTCTCCGGTCTCAGCGTTGAGAATCTGCACCCTATTCAGGTAGCTGTCGGCAGCGTGAAGTTGTCCTTCAGCGTCGACAAAGAGGCTTTGCACCTTGACGAAGCGACCTTTCCAGTCGCTCGAGAAGGCTTCTACGGGCTGGCCGAAGGAGCGCTTGACCTGCCCATCGGCGCCCAACACGACGATGCGGGCCTTGCCTTGGTCGGCAACAAAGACCTCGCCATCGCGCCCTAGCGCGACGGAGGAAGGGAAGCTAAAGCCATCGCCCTCGGGTCCGGTGCTCGTCCAGAGCTCCGCTCCACCAGCGGCGAAGACGCGCAGGGTGTTGAGCTTGCTGTCGACGACGTAGAGTTTGTCCGACGGGTCGACCGCCAAGTCGTTCGCCATCTCGAAGCCATTGAGGGTGAAGAGGTGCTCGCCGGCCGAGCCGTACGCGGCGACCTCAGTCCCGCCGTTTTGGCCGACATAAACCGTTCCGCTCGCATCGACCGCGACGCCCAGCGGACGTCCGACCTTGAATTCGGCGAGGCTCTTCTTCATCTCGGCATCCAGAACGAAGACCGAACCGACCTTCGCGTCGCTGATGTAGAAGCGGCCATCTGGGCCCTTCGCGACCCGTGTCGGGTACTCCATGACGTGTCGGACGGTGAGGTTCAGCCGGCGCTCTGGGCTCAACCGACCAGGGTCGGTCTCCCTGGAGGGCTTTCCCAGCTCCGCCCGTCGATGCGCCCCGACGACCTCCGTCCCCGGCACCACTGGCAGCGCAGCGCCCACCTCGCTCTGGGGTCCCGCCTTCTCCGGAGCCGCTGCCTCTTGTCCCGACTCGGAGCTGCAAGCGCCCAGTAGGAATATGACCCAGAATCCAAACCATCTCGCATTGTTCTTCATGCTTCATCCTGTGCTGAAGTGAGCCACGACAGCAGGCCTGCGGCCTCAGTTATTCGAATCAGAAAAATTTTCTACAACGAACTACAGGTCATGCGGAGTTTCCTCCAAACATCGCGTCGTCTGCTTTCTTTGTCTGGTGGGTCCCCCGACCCACCTCCCCCAGACTCATGGAGTCCGTGACCGCAGAATTGTCCTCGATTTCCCGCGGCGACACAAACCCTCGGAACGCGATCATCTCCGCGGTGTTTTATTCCCAAAAAGAGAAAGGCCCACGCGATGCGTGGGCCTTTCTCTAGATTTTGCTCAGAGGTAAAGGCTTAGAACGAGAAGCCGACCGCCGCCGCACCGCCGTCTGGCGTGACGATGAAGTCGAAGTCCAGGTCGGCCGAGGGGGAGCTCTCCTCGTCCATGTAACTCCAGATGACCAGCGCCAAACCCACGGCGAACAAGCCACCACCGGCGCCGAAGAGGGCGAACTCCGTTGTCTCCAGCGTCGCGCCGTCGCTTTTTGCCGCCTTGGCTTTGTCGTACTCCTTGGCGCGGTTGGCTTCCGGACCGGTCTGGGCAGCCTTCACTGCATCATCCAGCTCGTTTTGCTTGAACCCGACCATGATGCCGGTAGCGCCGCCGCCGATGAGACAGGCACCGCCCACGCCGGTCGCAATCCAACCGATCAGCGTCGACGTGCTCATCTCCGACTCGATCTGCTGGTCGGGGTCGAGCTCGAGCTCGAAGGTCAGCTCCGTCGGAGCGGATTTCGCCAACGTGACGGTGCGCACTTGGCTGTCGAAGTACCCTGCTTTGCGGGCTTGCACAGAGTGACTTCCAAGGGGCAGCTCGCCTTCGAAGGGCGTCAAACCCGCCGGAGTTCCGTCGATCAAGACCTCGGCGCCAACGTTCTCGCCGCTTCCCACGCGCAGGATCCCCGTCTCACCCGTGATCAGGCGGCGAGCCAACTTCGCAGCCTCGTCCTTGTTGGATGCCATGCCGTCCACTTCGCGATGGAAGCCGACCCCCTTGGTGTACCACTTCAGGTAGCTCGCACCCGAGACGTCCAACGCGCCGTAGATGATGTTGTCGGTCTCGAGAAATTTGCAGACCACATCGAGACACTCAGGTGTCTCTTCCTCACACTCGGTGACCAACTGCACGTCCTGGAACGTAATATCACCGCCCTTTGGTCCGAGCGTGTGCTCGCTGCCGCGGATCTCGCTCTTGATGGCGTTGATCAGCGCATCCACCATGGTTTGGGGAGCTTCTCCGGTGACCTCCAGCTTCATGACCGAGATCGTCTCGCCAGCCATCGCGGTGCTGCTGAGCATCAGCCCCAAAACAGCGACCACGGAGAACATCAACGACATACGGCGTGTCAGATTTTTCATCGAAGCCTCCACCAGAGGAGTTCAAGATCACGACACCCAGAAGGCTCATATCCGTATGGCTCGGGTCATCGTATGGACTAGCGGACAGTATCGAGACCATTGTGGCTGCTGTCAACGCGCGTTCCACTTGGGTTCGCAATCGCCAGCGGAGGCGCTCCAGCTCACTCGCTTCGGGTGAGCGGCCCAAGGTTACACCTTGGGCTAGCCCAGTGCGGAGCGCTGGGCCGCGCGTCCGACCGCCCGAACCCACGACTTGGAACCGCATCGGACCGCCCGAACCCACGACGAGGAACCGTGAGCTGGCTCGCTTCGAGCCAGCTGACTATCTGCGCGCGATCGCTGATCGCTCGAGGTGTTGGAAACGACCCGCGGTGTTTGCTACGATTGCCACCTCATCACCGTACAATCCAAGAGCGCGGATTTTGGAATCAGAATGCGCTCTGTCTGTACGTTGACTCACACTCGCAACGTGGCTCACAGCAGGCTTTGGCTCAGACGCATTCGAAGCGTTGGGGCGGGCCGCGCTCAGAGGAACTCATGAACAAGTTCGCCTCCCTGCTCCCCGTGCTCGTCTCCGTGGTGCTCGTCCTGAGCCTCTCGCACAACGCCTACGCGGATCCTTGCACACCGGACCCTGGCTTCGAGACCTGCTCGACCTATCCAAACGCCAGCACCACGCTCCCTCCGACGCTGCAAGCGAACTACCACCTGAATACGACGGTGGTTGGGCCCTACAGCGTCGAAAAAGACCAGTACACCATGAAGTGGAGCTGCAATGGGACGCTGTTCTACAACACGACCGGCGCGGCTGCGGCTGGGCGGGTTGCGGTGGGGAGAATCTGGGGACCGGAACCGTCACCAAGGTGGTCAACACCGCCTACGCGGCCGCGGCCGTGCCCGGAGTTTGCTGCCACGTCCAGGAGGCAACAGGTGCCGCCTGGCAATGCTGGGGCCCAACCAATCCGGGCCCGCACGCCGTCTACTGCTACGACGACAGCCACTGCACCTGTGGGTACAAATGCCCGACGACCGGCGTCCCGAGCACCTGGATGTGCACCCAAAAGACCGACATCTGTAACGGCATCGACGACGACTGCGACGGCAGCATCGATGAGGATTTCCCCACCAAAGGGACGACCTGCAGCGCCGGCATAGGGCTGTGCGCCCAAAGCGGGCTCTTTCTCTGCGACGGACCAGGGACTGGGGTGCAGTGCAGCGTCACAGGCGGCCCTCCGACCGGGGAGGTCTGCGACGGCGCCGACAACAACTGCGACGGTCGGGTGGACGAGAACTTCACCGACACTGACGCGGACGGCATCGCCGATTGTGTCGACAGCGACGAAGACGGCGACGGAGTCCTCGATGTCAACGACAACTGCTCGCTCATCGTCAACCCCCTCCAGGCCAACAACGATGGGGATCTCCTCGGCGACGTCTGCGATTCTGACGACGACAACGACAATATCCTCGACGTCGCCGACAACTGCACGCTCGGCGCCAACCCGCTGCAAGAAGACCTGGACGGCGACGGGCTCGGTGATGTCTGCGATCCAGACGCCGACGGTGACCTCATCAGCAACCTCGACGAACTGGCCATCAACACCAACCCACTCGACGTCGACAGCGACAACGACAACATCTCCGACACCGATGAGGTCGGCAACCCGACGATCCCCGACAACTCCGACTCCAACCCGGTCATCGACGCCCTCGAGGCTGACTCCGACGGCGACGGCATCCTCGACATCGTCGAGGCGGGAGACGCCGATCTCTCGACGCCTCCCGTCGACACCGACAACGACCTCATCCCCGACTTCCAAGATGTTGACTCCGACAACGACGGCATCCTCGATGGCGTCGACAACTGCCGCCTCGTGGCCAACAGCGGCCAGGAGAACGTCGACAACGACGCCATGGGCGATGTCTGTGACGACGACTCGGACGGCGACGGACTCACCAATGTCCAGGAGGCTGACCTCGGCACCAATCCTCTGCTGGTCGACAGCGACGGCGACAACCTCTCGGATTCCGAGGAGGTCGGCGACCCCAGCAACCCGTCAGACTCCGACGCTGACGGCCCCATCGACGCCCTCGAAGAAGACTCCGACGCCGACGGCATCGATGACGTCGACGAGGCCGGCGATGCCGACCTCGCCACTCCCGCAATCGACACCGATGGCAACGGTGTGCCCGACTTCCAACAGCCCGACTCCGACAACGACGGTTGGCTCGATGGCAACGACAACTGTCGCTTCGTCTCCAATCCCGACCAGCTCGACACCGACGGCAACACCCTCGGCGACGCCTGCGACGGAGACAACGACGGCGACGGCATCCTAGACCCCGACGACAACTGCCCACTCATCGACAACGTCGACCAATCCAACCTCGACAACGACGCGTTCGGCGACGTCTGCGACGGTGACCTCGACGGAGACACCCTCGACAACGCGGACGACAACTGTGTCTCCGTGGCCAACACCGACCAGATTGATACCAACCTCGACGGCGAGGGCGACGCTTGCGACAACGACGACGACGACGACCTCGTCATCGACCTCCAAGACAACTGCCCACTCACCGCCAACCCCCAGCAGCCGGACTGGGACGACGATGGCGCCGGCGATGCCTGCGACGACACAGACAACGACGGGGTTTTCGATGATACGGACAACTGCGTCGAGGTCGAAAACGCCGACCAGCTCAACACCGACGGCGACGAGAGCGGCGACGTCTGCGACGACGACGACGACGACGACACCATCCTCGACGACGACGACAACTGCCCAGTCATCGCCAACGAGGGCCAGGCCGACAACGACACCGACGGGCGCGGCGACGTCTGCGACGATGACGACGACGACGACGGCGTCTTCGACAACCAAGACAACTGCCCGCTGGTCTCCAACCCCGACCAGGAGGACTTCAATTCGGACGGCGAAGGAGACGCCTGTGACACCGATCCCCCTCCCGTGGAGACCAGCGGCGACGGCTACTCGGTCGAGCCTCCAGCCATCCCCTCCGGCGGAACGGTTGGCTCTGAGTCCTGTGGCTGCACGATACACACGAGCGAGAAGTCCATCCCCGCTGTCACGTCGGTGTTGCTGTTGCTCGGTTTGGCGGCGCTCCGGCGACGCAAACGCTGATACCCCGTGTGGAGCGGCCGCACCTGCGGCCGCCCCACACGGCATCCGACAATGCGCGTCGCTCGCCACCACGGGGGCAGCGCTGCAGCCCTCTTTCGAATGCCACGTGGTCCGATCCCGCATGGCTTGCGCCCACGGGCCCTTCGGTGTAGATGGCTTCTGTCCGGTGATCTCGAAGATCTCCGAAGCGTCACCCCGAGACCTCATCCACGCCCCGGAACCCACGATGAAGCGTATCCTCGCCGCTTGTACGTTGTTGACCTTCTTCAATCTCGCTTGCTACAGCACTTACACCATCTCCAAAGACGAGCTGAAGCTCCTGGAGTCCGGTCAAGAGAGCGAGAACGTCGTCGTGAAGGATGTGGAAGGCGAGCCCGTACAGATCTCGCCTGAAACCCCTCTCGAGGTCCTGACCAACGACGGGACCCGATATCGGGTCACGCCCTACAACTTCCTGCTCAGCGAGAGCCAGCTGGTGAGCCCAGACTACGATCTCTTGCTCCCCGCAGACGCCGTCAGCGCTGCAGAAGTTCGTCAGATCTCGTATGGGAAGACCTTCGGTTTGGTCGGTACGATCGTGGTCGCCGTCGGTGGCGGCTTCGCAGCCCTGCTCGTGCTCCAGTAGACAGCGACTTCGCCTTTGCTCCCGAGGTGTTCGGGTCGGCGAGTAGCACCCAAGTGCTCGGGTGTCATCGCAAACAGAGTTTGCGGTGCGCCCTCTCCCTTGCGGGCCCCTAGCGGGCTCCCGTTCTGGGTGACGTGGCAAACCAAGCTTCGACGTGCGGGACCTTTCGTCGGCATAAGGGATCCTCGAACTCCCCCTCTCCCGCCAGGGAGACGGGGGCGGGGGGTGAAGCCAAAACCGCTCTCGGGCTAGCTAGCTAGCTAGCTAGCTAGCTAGTCGTCTGGCGGGCCGCCGCTGCCTGGCTTGTTGCTGCGTGCAACCCGCGGGCGCGCAACACTCTCCGCCATCCCTGCCTCAGAGCTCTCGGTGTGATCTAGACGGGCCTCTAAGAAGCCTTGCAGCCCGCCGTCCAGAACCCGGTCTACACCTTCGATGCGGAAGGATGTCAGGTCGTCGCGCACCACGCTGCGCTGCCCGAATCGATAGGTGCGTACAGGCGTACTCCCTATCTCCTCGGGCTGCGGGTGCTTTCGCCGCCATTGAAGCTCCGCGCGCATCCACTCGAAGAGCAGGTCGGAGGCCTCCTCGGTGCCCTTGTCGCTGAGCGAGCTGAGCCGGAGATTGCCTTTGCGATAGCGCAGCTCCGCCTGGGTCTTGTACCTCGGGATCAGCAGCCCCTTGCCCGACGCCTTCGTCACCGTGAGCTTGGCCTTCGACTTGTCGATGGCCTCACCGTCGTCGTCCACCTGCAGCACCCGCACCCGACAGAACGCGGTGGTCTTTTGCCGCTTGCGCCCCCCAGTCGACGCCCGCTTGCCGCTCTCGTCCCATGAAACCAGCTGATGGATCCCGCCTTCCAAGCCCAAAATGCCGTAGGGACAAAGCCCTTCCACAAAGAGCACACCCGAGCGCAGCCGGCCCTCCTCCTCCGTCTCGTCTAGGACGTCGACGTGGTAGTGGTGCCGTCGGGCCCAGTTCACGTACATCTTCAGCAGCGCCAAGACGGGATCTGGGCTGAACGCCCCGCCCTCCAGCCGCTCGACAAGCAAGAAACAATCGGCGCGGCTCTCCGGCGTCGTGCAGCGGATCGCCATGCTCATCAGCGAGACGTCGTCGTCGATCTCGTCCAGACGGTTCGACGCCAGCACCACCCGCTCTTCCTTGCGTCCGCGATGGCTCTCCACCAAACGCCGCAGGTCCTCCGTGCGCTTGCGCACCCGCTCGATGCCCGCCAAGAGCTTCTCGAGCCAGTGGATCTCCGACAGCGTCCGCCGCGCCAGCTCCGGTCGGCTCCAGAACGTCGGCTCGGCGCTCGCCTCGACGGCCAGCGACTTGCGCTCCTCCAGACCCGCCGTCACGGCCCTCTTCTCCAGCGCGAAGACCCGCTCGTGCAGCGCCTCGGTGGCGGTCAGCAGCTTGGCGTAATCCCGGCCAGGACGTTGGACCTCGAGCTCGATCGCCTCGCTCTCGACCGACTCCGGCTCGCTGCGGAGCACCTCCACCGCGACGCCCTCGTCCGTCGCCGCCAAGCGCAGCAGAGCCTGCTCCGCCCGGGGTCCTAGGGCCACGATGGCCTCGCCCAGAGGCAACAACACACGCCGCTCCACCTCGCGCTTCAAAGGACGCGCCCCGTAACGGGGATCAAAGCCCTTCTCCGTCAGGTACTCCACCACCGACGGCTCCACTTCGACCGTGATGCGGCGCCGCACGATGCCGCTGCGGCGCAACACGCGGCCCAGCTCGCGCCCAACGATCTGACGGATGGCGGCGGTGTCCAGCGGGCTGAAGGCCACGACGCGGTCGACGCGATTCACGAACTCTGGCCGAAACACTTTTTCGATCTCGTGCCGGAACGCGTCGTCGCTGACCTTGCCTTGGCTGGGCGTGAACCCAATGCCTCGCTGCACCAGCTCGGCGCCGCCGATGTTCGACGTCATGATCACGATCGCCTGCGTGAAATGCGCCACGCGCCCAGCGGCGTCGGTCAGACGTCCGTCGTCCATAACCTGCAGGAGCAGATCGAAGACCGAGCGGTGCGCCTTTTCGAACTCGTCGAGGAGCACCACGCTCATGGGCTGCTGCCGGATCGGCCCCGTCAGCAGACCGTGCCGATGGGGGCTCCATTCGGCCGCCTGCGGGTTGCCAATCAGCCGCTCCACCGCTCCCACGTCGTTGAACTCCGTCATGTCCAGCCGGAGCATGCGCTCGCTGCTGCCGAAAAGGTACTCCGCCAATGATTTGGCCAGCTCCGTCTTGCCCACGCCCGTCGGACCGACGAAGAAGAGCACCCCCGTCGGCTTCGTCGGATCGCTCAAACCCGCCTTGATCAACGTGACCAGGTTCACCACCGCGGCCACCGCCTGCGGCTGCCCAATGACGCGCTCACTCAGAAAGCGCCGGACGTCCTCCAGACTCAACGGCTGCCGGTCGTCGAGCAGCGTCTGCGGCACACCCGAGTCCCTCGCCAGCATCTCGATGATGTGGTGCGGCCCCAAATGGATCTCGCCCTCGCCCCCCCGAGCGGCGACGCGGGCCATACGCTGCACGGTGGCGCGCAACAGATCGACGGCACGGCCTGGCCTCGCCACCGCTGAACGAAACTGGTCGGCGACCTCCAAGAGCCGCGGGAAAAAGCTCTCCTGGTAGACCAACCGACGGCCCAACCGCTCGCGCACTCGCTGCGCCAGCTCTTCACCCACCTCGACGGCGATGCGCTCGGTCTCCTCGGGCAACGCCGCCTCGACCGTGATCACGTCGAAGAGTCGCCGAAACGCCGGCCGCTGCTCGATGCCGCGGGCGAGCTCCTCGGGCGTGCACTTGGCGACCAAGGTCAGCGCCCCGCTCTCCACGTGCGGAGCGAGGAAATCGCCGATGTTCTCCTCACTCTTTGCTGTGGTGCCAGCCCCGAGCAGGTTGTTGATGTCCGTGACGTAGAGCAGCAGCCGCTGCGTCCCTTTGGCGACGTCGACCAGGTCGCGCAGTCGCGTCTGCCACTCACCGAGATACTTGGTCCCTGCCAACAGGAAACCGCTGGAGGTCTGCAGCATTAGGCCTGCTGGCCCAGCGGCGCCGAGTCGGCGACAGACCTCATGGATCAGCGTCGCCTTCCCGCAGCCCGAAGGGCCGACCAGGATGAATGAGCGGTTGCCGCTCCCCGACAAACGCTCTTCGATCGTCTGCAGCAACGCCTCGCGATGGAACGCCTGCTCGAGCCCCTCCGAGTCCGGGAACATCAGGGTCCCGAAGGCCGTCAGCTTGCGGCACTGCAGCTCGAGGTTGACCCGGCTGGCCAGCGTCACGCTGCTGGGCGACGCCTCCTCCTGCGCGCCAAGCTGCGCTTCGAAGGCCGCGCTCGCCTGCGCCAAGATGTTGGTCTCGACCTGCGTGATGGAGGCGCGCCACTCGCTCTCCGACGTCGCCTCTACCAGACGCCTGCAGGCGTCGAAGATCAGGACGCTCTGCTCGCCGTCCGACGAGCCGCCGAGCCAGGTGAGCAGCGGCCGCATCCCAGCCGGCTCGCCGAGCCCACCGATGGCGTTGATGGCGTCGTTCTCGACCTCTTCGTCGCCGAGCTGCAGGAGCTGCTCCAAGAGACGCAACCCAGCGGCGCCGCTGACCTGAACGGCCAACCGAATCGCGGCGCGCTGGGCCTCGACGGGCATCGTGCGCACCCGTCGCGAGACCGCGATGGCCCCCTCGGCGCCCCAAGCCAGCAGCGCGTCGATGGCCAGTGTCGCCGACTCCGCGTCGTTGGCGCCGAGCAGCACATCGAGCCAACCAAAGAGGCTCTCCGGTTTATCCTTCTCCGCGTCCATGTTCCTTGCTCGATGGGGTTGGGCGCAGCGCGCTGCGCCCCTACGCCTCCGCCAACTTCAGCGCCTCTTCGACCACCAGCCACAGCGTCTCGATCGTGATCATCGAAAACGCCTTGCCGACGCCCACCGGCGCCGTCGCGTTCTTCAACTCGGGCAACCAAGGGCTCAAGTCCTTCATCGCCGTCTCGGTCAAGTAGCCGCCCTGCGCCACCTCGGGGTTCGACAGGTCCAGCCGCGACAGGAAGTCCAAGTCCCCTTCCCGCAGCCGCACCTCGAACGCTTTTTCGAGGTTGAAGATGATGTCGATGAAGTCCAGCGAGTCCGCGCCCAGATCGTCGATCAAGCGGCTCTCCGGCTGCACCTCGTCGGGGTCCACGTCCAGACAGTCCACGACGGTCTCTTTGATGAGCTCCAGCCCTTCCACTCTCTCCATCGCTGCTCCCTCCTTGCCGATCACGTCTGGTGCGCCGCAGTTGTGCAGTGGCGCTTTGTTTCTTGTTCGGACTAGGGTTCATTCAACCCAGCGGATGACCTGCGCGACCTCTTTGCGCACCGTGGGATTCGGCGTCTCTGCAGGAACCCCCACCGCCACGAACGCCAGAATATGCCAAGACGCCTTGACGTCCAGGCGCTCGCGCAGCGCGGCCTCGGCCACCAAGGGCCCGGTCATCATCGACGTCCCCAGGCCCAGCTCCGTGGCCTTTAGCAGCAAATTCTCCACCGCCAGCGCGGTGCTCACGATACCGGTGCGCGACTCCATGAGCTCGATGCTCGCGCGGTCCTGTGGAGCGACCGTGGGCCCCACCATCCGCCCGAGAATCTCGGCGTCGCGGTAGAGCGGAACGATCACCGCCGGCGCCTCCCGGAAGTGCACGAAGTACTTGCGATAATCTTCGTAGGCCGCGGAAAAGGGCTTTGACACGTGCTCTCCGACCCGCGCCGCCGCCGCCTCCACCAAGTCCGCCAGCTCGCCGCGCACCTTCGCGTCGCAGACCACTAGAAACCGCCAAGGCTGGCGATTCGAGGCGCTCGGCGCCTGAATCGCCGCGGCGATCAGGGACTCCAAGGTCTCGCGGCTCAGCGCCTCGTCGGTGTACTGCCGCACACTGCGGCGGCGCTCTAGGAGCGCGTCAAGGCACTTACTCATGCTCGGCTCCCTTGCCGCGTGAAATGTGGGTGCTGCAAACGGAACTTGACCTGGCGGTCGTGGTGTGTCGATGGCCTGAGTTCCAGACCGAAGTCTGGAGTCGGGAGTCTGGAGTCTAGGAGCCTCTCCGAATCGCGGGCGCCGATTGCACAGGCTCGACGACCCGCATGCAGCGATGCCGCCCAGAGCCTGGGCATCCGCCCTGAAGGGGCGGTCAACAGAAGTAGCCCAGCGCGGAGCGCTGGGCCGCGCGTCCGAAGCCTCGAGCTCCCCGAAGGACGGGTGTTGACCATTCTTCGCATCACGATTCCACCCACCGCTTGAACACCAAGCTCGCGTTCTGCCCCCCAAAGCCGAACGAGTTCGACAGCACCACGTCGTGCGCGTGCTCTCGGCTTTCATTGGGCACGTAGTCCAGATCGCACTCGGGGTCTGGGGTGCGCAGGTTGATCGTCGGATGCAGGCGTCCCGCCTCGAGGCAGCTGATGGCGGCCACCGACTCCAGGGCGCCCGCCGCGGCGATCAGGTGGCCGGTCATGGATTTCGTAGAGACGACGGGAATCTGTGCCGCGCGAGCGCCGAAAACAGCCTTGATGGCCAGCGTCTCGATCCCGTCGTTCATGGGCGTGCTGGTGCCGTGAGCGTTCACGGCGCCGACTTGTTCTGGAGCCAGCTGGGCGTCGGCCAGCGCGCGGTTCATGGCCAGCTGCGCGCCGCGCCCCTCGGGGTGTGGCGCGGTGATGGCCGAGGCGTCGAAGGAGCCGCCGTAACCGGCGAGCTCGGCGTGGATCGTGGCGCCGCGGGCCAGCGCGTCGTCCAGGCGTTCGAGCACCAAGATCGCGGCGCCCTCGGCCATCACAAACCCCGTCCGCGTCTGGTCGAAAGGCCGCGACGCCGTCTCGGGTTCGTCGTTCTCGGTGCTCGTGGCCCGCAGCAGGCAGAAGCCCCCGACCCCCATGGGGTTGATCATGGAGTCGGTGCCGCCCGCCAGCATCCAGCGCCGTCGACCCGACGCGATCAGGTGAAACGCGTCGCCGATGGCGTCCGCGCCCGCCGCGCACGCCGAGACGTGCGCTGTGGGCGCCTCGCTCAGGCCGTGCTCCTCGGAGATGAGGTGCAGGCAGAGGTCCGAAGGCGTCTGCAAGAACTCGAGCTTCTCGCGCAGAGAGCTCGACGCCGTCGGCACCGCACCGTCGCGGCGCAGCTCGACCATGTCCTCCAGCGAGAAGAGCTCTAGGCCCAGGCCCAAGCACAGCCCGGCGCCCTCGCCCTCTTGCGCCCCACCCACCGGGCCGGCCGCGCCGGCCGCGCCCATGGCCTGTCGCGCGGCGTGCACCGCAAACACGATCTTGCGGTCGCGCAGGGTGATGGACTCCTCCCCCCAAGGCACCTCGCCGGCGATGCGCGTCGGCAGATCCGCGGCGTCGAAGAGGGTGATGGGACCGACCCCCGAGACCCCAGCGAAGAGGTTCTCTTGAAACGTCTCCAGCTCGTAGCCCAGCGGCGAGACGATGCCCATCCCCGTGACGACCACCCGGTGCCGGACCTCGGCGGGGCGCTCAGCGGTCTTCGCCACGTCCTCGCCCAACGACCAAACGGAGCGCGCGACCGTGCCGCAGCGACCCCTCAGCGCGTGCACCGCGACGCCGCGGTGCCCTGCCTCGTGCAGCCGCGCCAGACTCGCGATCAGCGAGGCGGCGCCCAGATCGTAGGGCTCTGCTTCGAGCGGGGTATCCGACTCGCCGAGCCAGTGTTCGCTGGGCTCGAGGGCGACCTCGAAGGGGTTGTGTGGAGTGTAGTCGATGCTGAAGCTCTGCAGCGTCCCCAGCACCTTGGCGCCGCGGCGTGTGGCGTCCCCTGCCCGCTCCAGGATCATGAACGCGCCAGCGTCCGCCAGCTTGTCCGGGTCGCCGGCAGGCATGCGCGCGACGTGGTGGCGGACCAAGAAGTTGCGCTGGGCGGCCACCGCGCCGACCAGCGCGACGTCGATGTGGCCTTGGTCCAAGAGCAGCTGTGCCCGCTCAAGCGCCTGATACACCTGACCCGGACCGGGGTAAGCCACGAGGTAGGGGCCCTGCACGTCGAAGTTGGCCGAGATGTGGTAGGCCGGCATGTTGGGCAAGCAGCGGAAAGTAATGAGCGGACTGACGCTGGCCAACCCGTCGGTCGAGAAGGCCTGCATCGACAGCTCCCCATCGCGCATGGACGCGTCGATGAGCGGGTCTATCTGCTCGCGTTCGAAGGGGATGTGCCCGACGACCATGAAGAGACCGGCCTTCTCGCCCAAGTCTGCGCCGAGCCCAGCGGAATTCAGCGCGCGCCCGGCGGCGACGACGGCGAGGTCGTCTTGCAGACCCATGTATTTGCGGGTCTTGCGCTTCTTGAGGAAGTCGCGGGGCTCGACGAGCTCGGTCGAGTCGGGCGCCAGCACGACGCGACCGAGCCCGGTGATGACGATGTTTTCGTGGGCCTGCATTCTCTGCCTCGGTCTAGCGGACGCGGAAAGGGAGCTTCAGATCTCGGGTCCAAATGTCGTAAAGTCGGCGCCGCTGCTCATGGATCGCCGGCACGTCGATGGTCTTCATGGCGAACGTCAGCGTGACCTTGACGAGGGTCTTGTCGGCGACCGAGACCACGGCCTTGACGCGCGCTGCGGCGGCGAGGCTCGAGAGCATCTCGACCTCGATGATGAGCTGGTCGCCGGGGCCGCTCAGGCCGTGGAACTTGGCCTTGTCGATCTGCACCAGCAGGGCCCGCAACGGCGGCGCCTCACCGCCTTCGTCAAAGCTCAACTCGAGCAAGAAACCGGCGAGCTGCGCCGCGGCCTCGACGATCAAGGCCCCGGGAAAAACCGGGAAATCCGGGAAATGGTCGTGCAGCATCTGCTCGCTGAGCGTGACGTTTTTGATGCCGACGATCCGCTGGTTGGGCTCGATCGCGGTGACCTTGTCGATGAGAATGTAGCGCAACTCTCCCTCCTCCGACGACTCCGCGGCTGTGAGCGAGGTGTTGCCTGGCAAATCTCGTCGTTCAGCCCAAAACATCTCGGTTTGGCGCGGCACAATCACACAGAAGATAGGGCGGGTGCAACGGTGGCCTTCGTTTGGGGTGCAGCGTGTTGCGTGGGCCATCGAGGTCGCTTGCACGTACATCGTCCGTCGCCTGTTTCGGGCGCGCATTTTCTGTAACACTGGCCAGCCACTGACGCGCTGCGCTTGAGAGGTCCCCATGTCCCTGCAATCCACCCAAGAGATGCTCGCCGCCCATCACCGCGACGGCGCCCACTTCGCCGAGCTCATGAAGGAGTCGTTTGCCGGCCGCTTCAACGAAGACTTTTGGTCGGCCTGGACGCGCTTGATCGAGCCCGCGCTGTCACAGGCTCCTACACTGATGGACTTGGGGTCCGGTCCTGGTCTGCTCTTGCGTGCCCTCAACGAGCGCCACCCAGCCGCCGAGGTGATCGGCGTCGAGTGCGCGCC
>PFUG01000178.1:21501-23611 GCA_002789955.1 Deltaproteobacteria bacterium CG_4_9_14_3_um_filter_63_12
GAACCAGCCGGTCGCGGCGCTGCAGGAGCTGCGACGAGTCATCAAGAAGGGCGGACGGCTGCTCCTCCAAGACTGGGTCCGCGCCCCGCTCTCCGCCTACTTCGAGGCCCAACTCGAGGACCCCAGCTCGGTCTTCGACGGCAGCAAGACCGCCGATGAGCTCGGCGACCTGTTCGTGCATTTCGTCGAGCACAACCGCTTCTCGACCGACGACCTCGTGTTCCTGCTGCAGAAGACCGGCTTCGAGATTCTGGAACGCAGTGAATACCGGGGCGGCCGCTTCGTTCGGCTCGTCGCTGAGCGGGCGTAGCGTTCGATCGCGCGGCGGTGGGCTCACTGGTGCTGGAATTGAGCCTGAGGCCTCAGGCGTGTTCGATGTCGGGGTGTCTTCGGCGCTGGCGGCGGAGTGTCGCTCTTCGACCTACGAGCGTCTCCGCGTCCCTGGCGTCTTTGCGTCGAAGTCTGAACCCAAGGATTTCGATCGACGCCAATACGCCACTTGGCATTTGCACCTCGCGCCAGTTAGATAGCCGGCGACTTGGAACACCTCCTCGTGTTTGAGCCCAACCGGCACCTCGCGCACCAACCACCAAGATCCACAGAGACGGAGACCCATGAGCACCGCCGCCGCCGCTGTTAAGCAATCCCTCCGAGACACAGGTCGCGACTACGTCGACGGCCTCAGGAACCTGCGCCGCTGCCCGAAGGAGATCTGGGTCTCTTACGCGGTCAAGGTCCTCGAGAGTCTCTGTTACTTTTCGTCGGTCCTCGTGCTCATGTCCTTCCTGACCAAAGACATGGGAATGTCCGACGTCTCGGCGGGCTGGGTCTTTGGGCTCTTTTCGGCCTCGCTGTCTCTTTTCTCGCTCTTCGTCGGCTTCATCGCCGACTCGCTGGGCATCAAGAAGGCGCTGCTCTTCGGGCTCGTCGTCGCGTTGATCGGCCGGCTGGCCATCACCTTCACGACCATCCCCATCGTCGTCTACGTCGGCCTCTTCTTCCTGTCGGTGGGTTTCGCCTACATGATCCCGCTGCTGGCCGCCTCGGTGAAGCTCTTCTCCACGAAGAAAGCCCAGCGCTACGCCTACTCTTGGTACTACGTGGTCATGAACGTCGGCTCGCTCATCGCGGGGCTGGGCCTCGACACGATGAAGCAGACCTTCACCGAGCCCGTCTCCTTCGCGCTGGCCGGCACCGTCCTCACCATTCGCCCGCTGCAGTTCATCTTTCTGGTGGGCGTCATCGCCACCGTCCTCTCGTTGATTCTGGTCATCTTCTTCGTGCGTGCGCACATCCCCGATGAGGAGCTGCAGCGCGGCGAGCCCATCGAGGAGGCCTCCGACAAGGCCGAGCGCCTCGAGAAGGCCGAGCAGGACCGCAAACGCAGCGTCTGGCAGGTCATGGTCGAGGTCTGCGGCAACAAGATGTTCTGGGTCTTCATCGCTTTCATCTCGCTGCTCGTCCTCGTCAAGATGATCTTCCAATACAATCACTCGCTCTACCCGCTCTACATGGAGCGCATCGGCTTCGACGACTGGACCGGCAAGCTCTACGCCATCAACCCCGCCCTGATCATCCTCTTGGTTCCCGTCACCACCGCGCTGACGCGCAACATGAAGTCTTACAACGTCATTGTGTTGGGCTCCTTCATCAGCGCCAGCTCCGTGCTGATCATGGGGCTCGGTGAGTCGCTGATGCTGATCGTCGCTTTCCAGGTCTTGCTGTCCTTGGGCGAGGCGTTTTGGTCCCCGCGGCTCTACGACTACACGGCGTCCATCGCCAAGCGTGGACAGGAGGCGTCCTACATGGCCCTGGCGCAGGTCCCCATGTTCTTCGCCAAGGTGCTCGCCGGGCCCGCTTCGGGCTGGCTGCTCTACAACCTGTGCTCCGCCGACGGCCCGCGAAACACCGAGCTGATGTGGTTCATCGTCGGTCTGACCACCCTCGTGTCGCCGGTGACCCTCTTCCTCGGCCGGCGCTGGCTCGATGTGCAGACGCGAAAAGAGGCTCAAGAGGCCAAGCTGGCGGCGAAGCTCGCCACGGACGCAGCGAGCTAGTGTAACGCTTCACATGTGTCCGTGCTTATGAGCGTGGCCTTTCAGGGAAGCAG
>PFUG01000619.1:0-10720 GCA_002789955.1 Deltaproteobacteria bacterium CG_4_9_14_3_um_filter_63_12
ATCTTGAAATGGCGTGTTTTGCTGAGATCGGTGGAAAATGCGACCGAACTCTGAACTCTTTCCAAAGGACATCTTTTGAGTGCCCGTTCGGAAATGCCCAAGGTGCAAGGAGCCGACGACCGATCGACGCAGGCGTACACCGGTACGCCGAGGAGCGAGGGAGGAAGGCGACGCCGCAGATCGGGTATTTCCGGACGGGCACTGGCTAGCAATGAGGATCGGATCGCCGTGCGGGCCGCAAAAGCCTAGGAGCAGCCGTTGGTGGCTCCACACGTCTCGCACTTCAGGCAGGTGCCATTACGCACCATGGTGAAGTTGGCACACTCGACACAGGGGTCACCCTCAAAGCCCTTGAGCTTAGCGATACGCAGCAACCGCCCTTTCGCGTTGTGGGTGCCGGTCTCGGAGTGGCTCGAGGCGGTGACCACTCCGCTGGCGTCGCCAGCACCAGCGTTGAGCTCGGCGGCGGCGATCGCGAAGTCCGCGAGGATCTTCAGCGACGGGATGTTGGTTCCGCTGCCGTTGCCATGGTAGGCGCGGCGGCCATCGGAGCCAGGTAGGTAGGCAACTCTGAACGCCATGTCTTCGATCGCCTCATTTTTGGCGGGCTCGCCTGGAATGGGCGAACCGGCGTAGAGTTCCTCGGGCTTGACGTGCACCAGATCGGTTCGTCCGAGGTAGGTCTGACCGAGCTCCCTGAAGATGTAGTCGATGACGCTGGTGGCCATCTTGATGGTGTCGTTGCCGGTAACGGGTCCGCTGGGCTCAAAGCGGGTGAAGACAAAGGCGTCTACATACTCTTCGAGGGGGACCCCGTGCTGCAGCCCGAGGCTGATGGCGATCGCGAAGCAGTTCATCAAGCTTCTGAAAGCAGCGCCTTCTTTGTGCATGTCGATGAAGATCTCGCCCAAAGTGCCATCGGCGTACTCGCCGGTCCGTAGGTACACCTTGTGGTGGCTGACGGTGGCTTTCTGGGTGTAGCCGCTGCGTCGGTTCGGGAGCTTGTGTCGATTGGAGATGTAGCGGCTGACGATCTTCTCGGCGATCTGGAGCGCCGGGGCTTTTTTGGCCTTGGGGGCCTCGATCACAGGGACGTCGAGCGCTCGTTCTTCTTCGAAGCCCTCGAGGTCCCCGAACTCGACGGTGGAACTCAAAGGCTGAGAGAGCTTGGAACCGTCGCGGTAGATTGCGACGGCCTTGATCATCCACTTCCAGGCGTTCCAGTAGGCGTCCTGCACATCGGCGACGGTGGACTCCCGCGGCATGTTGATGGTCTTGGAGATCGCGCCGGAGACGTAGGGCTGGACAGCGGCCATCATCTGCAGGTGGCCATTGACGCCGATGTATCGTTGTCCGTAGGCCCCGCAGCGGTTGGCGCAGTCGAAGACCGGCAGGTGCTCATCGGAGATGTGCGGGGCGCCTTCGATGGTCATGGTCCCTGAGCAGTAGTCGTTGGCCTCCTTGATCTGGGCGGCGTTGAAGCCCAGATGGGTCAAGATGTCGAATTCCATACGGCTGAGGTCTTCCTTTCGGATACCGAGCTTCTGGATGCAGAACTCCTCGCCTAAGGTCCAGTGGTTGAAGGCAAACGAGATCTCGAAGGCGGAGCCGAGCGCGGCTTCGAGCCGCTCGATGGCCGCGTCGTCGAATCCTCTCTCCCCCAAGCTCTTGTGGTTGATGTGGGGAGCACCCCGCAGCGTGCCAGCGCCTCTGATGTGGCGGATGATCTCCTCATTCTCGGAAGTTGTGTAGCCCAGGTGTTTGAGCGCGTTGGGGACCGAGTGGTTGATGATCTTGAAGTACCCCCCACCAGCCAGTTTCTTGAACTTGACCAAGGAGTAGTCCGGCTCGATCCCGGTCGTGTCGCAGTCCATGATGAGCCCGATCGTTCCCGTTGGGGCGACGACCGTGACCTGCGCGTTGCGGTAGCCGTTGGCGATTCCGAGCTCGAGAGCGCGGTCCCATGCGCGCCGAGCGGCTTCGAGCAGATAGGGCGGAGCGGTGCTGGGGTCCAGCCCGACGGGGGCGACGCTCAGGCCCTCGTACTCGCAGGCAGGACTGTTGTAGGTGGCACGGCGGTGGTTGCGGATGACCCGCAACATGGCGTCACTATTCTTGGCATAGCCAGGGAAGGGCCCCAAGTTGCCAGCCAGCTCGGCGCTCGTCGCGTAGGACTCGCCACCGATGATCGCCGCCATTGTGGCCGCCAAGGAGCGACCCTTCGCGGAGTCGTAAGGGATCCCCTTCAGCATCAGCAAGGAGCCCAAGTTGGCGAAGCCAAGACCGAGCGTTCGATAGCCATAGCTCAGCTCGGCGATCTTTCGGCTCGGATACTGAGCCATCAGCACGCTGATCTCGAGCGTGATGGTCCACAGTCGAATGGCGTGTTGGTACTCCTTGACCCTCACTTGCTCGCGGGAGTCGAGGAACTTGACGAGATTGAGGCTGGCCAAGTTGCAGGCGGTGTCGTCAAGGAACATGTACTCCGAGCAAGGATTCGACGCTCGGATCGGGCCATCTTCCGGGCAGGTGTGCCACTCGTTGATGGTCGTGTCGTACTGAATGCCGGGATCCGCGCAAGCCCAGGCGTTGTAGGTCACCTTGTCCCAGAGCTCCTGGGAGTCCACTACTTTGGCGACTCCACCGTCAGAGCGTCGCTTGAGCTCCCAGGGCTCCTTGCGTGTGACCGCGTCCATGAAGGCGTTGGAGATGCGGACGGAGTTGTTCGAGTTCTGGCCGCTGACGGTGCGATAGGCCTTGCCATCCCAGTTGGTGTCGTAGGCCTCGATGGGGAGCTCGCTCTTGCCTTGCTTGGCGAGGGCGATCACGCGTGCGGCCATCTGGCTCGGGACGTCGTCCTGGACCGCGCTGCGGATGGCGACCGCCAAGGCTCGGTTCTTTTGAGGCTCATACCGATCGTCGGCGACGACCCCTTCGGAGGGATTGAGGATGGCCTGGAGCACGGCCTCGAGGCGTCGTTTGATGCGCCTAGACCCAGCGACGATGGCAGCGACCTTCTCTTCCTCGACACGCTTCCAGTCGACGAAGACCTCAATGTCGGGATGGTCCATCTCCAAACAGACCATCTTGGCCGCTCGCCGAGTCGTTCCGCCACTCTTGATGGCGCCCGCCGCCCGGTCTCCAATCTGTAGAAAGCTCATCAAGCCTGAGCTGCGACCGCCGCCGCTCAAAGGCTCACCTTCCGAACGCAGGGAGGAAAAGTTCGTGCCAGTGCCCGAACCATACTTGAACAAGCGCGCCTCCCGAACCCAGAGATCCATGATCCCATCGGGGTTGACGAGATCGTCGGTGACCGACTGGATGAAGCAGGCGTGCGGCTGGGGATGTCGATAGGAGTCCGTGGTCTGGTAGACCTGAGCCGTCTTGGAATCGACTCGCCAATGGCCCTGGGCCGGGCCGTTGATGCCATAGGCCCAATACAGCCCCGTGTTGAACCACTGCGGGCTGTTCGGGGCACACATCTGGTTCGCGAGCATGTAACAGTGCTCGTCGTAATAGGCGCGTGCGTCGGCTTCGCTGTCGAAATAGCCGTGGGTGGCGCCCCAATAGGTCCAGCAGCCCGCGAGGCGGTGGAAGACCTGACGAGCGTCGGTCTCGGAACCGTACCGCATCGTCTCCGGCAGACCCACCATGGCGTCCAGATCTGGCTCTGAGTTCTGGAGCCACTCGGGCACTCCCTCCTCAGCAGTCCTCTTCAAACAGGTAGGAACCCCAGCCTTTCGAAAATACTTCTGAGCCAGAATGTCGGTTGCGACATGGCTCCAGGTATGGGGGACCCAGACATCGCCTGCTCTGAAAACGACAGAGCCATCCGGGTTGCGGATCTCGCTGCTCCGCCGCTCGAACCTCAGCTCGGAATAAGGGGACTCACCTTCGACAGTGAAAACGCGCTCGATCTTCATAGGAACTCCCTTCCCGTACACGTGCCTCCGTGGCGTTCGGCGTTGTCCTCCACCGACCCTCATCGACGATGAGGTGCCTCCTTTGCACGGTGCCAAGCTCAACTTGAGCCCAAGCCGTAAACACAAGTATGACGGTTCGTGTGGCCATCCAAAAGCAAGGCTCACAACGACGCGCTCAGCCGACAACCAAGAGGCCTACTGCCTCACACACAAGCCTCTTCTTGTGACTGAACAAAAGTATAGTATTGGCTCGCAGGACGCGCAACGAAAAGAAACCATTGTCTGAACTCTTCTGTGTCAGACGAAGTCACTGAGATTCTGTTGCCGCTCGGCGAGGGAGGAAGCTACCACCGTCCGCCCTCGCCAAACAAGGCGAAAAACAGATGGTGTCTTGGGGAACGACCTGTTTTCACCCTGAAATGAGGCAGTTGGGCCACGAAATCTATGTGCAAAATGAGTGTTTAGCGGACGAAAACTCGATTCGAGATTGGTATTCACAATTCTGGATGAATAGAACCATGAATTCGTGTGTGGTTCTAAGTCCCGATGATCCAAACGGAGCTTGCCGTGTTCGTCGCCGCGCCCCCCGCGCCCCCTCAAGCCCCTTCGCGAACCTCGATTCGGTGTCAAACGCCTCCGTTGACAGAAGATGGAGGTTCTGGAAAGGTCCCGCGAGCGTGGACCAGAAATAGAGGGTGACATCCGACCCTCCCATTGTCGGATGACAAGCAACCCCACCATCGAGAGCTGAACTTCAATGAGAGCACCCGTCATCGTCGGAGTTGCAGGTGGGACCGGGTCAGGCAAGACCACCCTCGCCAAGAAAGTCTGTGAGGGTGTGGGTTCTGGTGCCTCACTTGTCCAGCACGACTGGTACTACAAGAACCAATCGATGCTCACGCGCGAAGAGCTGGCGATGGTCAATTTCGACCATCCCGACGCGCTGGATAACGAGCTCCTTATTCGCCAGCTCGAGGCGTTGAAACGTGGAGAGGCGATCCAAGCGCCGATCTACGACTTCAAGACCCACGCGAGAGCCGTCGAGACCCTCGAGATCAAGCCCAACAAAGTGATCGTGGTCGAAGGGATTCTGCTCTTCGCCATCGACGAGCTGCGCGACCTCTTCGACATCAAACTGTTCGTCGACACCGATGCCGACATTCGCGTCTTCCGAAGAGTGCGACGAGACATTCGGGAGCGGGGACGAGATTTCGAGTCGATCCGCCGGCAGTACTATGAGACCGTCCGCCCAATGCATCTGCGCTACGTCGAGCCAAGCAAGAGAACCGCGGATCTGATCATCCCAGAAGGCGGTCAGAACCGCATCGCCCTCGAGATGATCATCGAGCGCTTCAAGAATTTTCTCGATTGACCCGATGCTCATGCTGCGCGACCGACCCCCAAAAGAGACGGGATATTAGAGCTTTGGAGCCTTTTTTCCGGGGGACCCGTGTGTCTGCTATCTTGCGTGATGTCGAGGAACTTGCTAGGCGACTCGGGTCCCCTCCAAGAGCTCCCTCTCGAGGTTGTGTCATGACACGAAACATCTTTTTGGTCCTCTCCGTTGCGCTTCTTCTCGCCGCTGGTTGCGGCTCCCCATCTACGGGACAGCAGTCGGACGCCATCAACCTGAACGACCTCGGCAACTCCGATGCGGACGTCTCGACGTGCCTCTTCGGGTGGGAGGATTGCGCAGGGACTTGCGTCAGCTTGACCACCGACCCCGTGAATTGCGGCGCGTGTGGAAGTGTTTGCACCGACGCTGTCTGCGCCTTCGGAGTTTGCGTCGCTTCCTGTCCTTTCTCCACGACCGAATGCGCTGGTGGCTGCTTTGATGTTCGCAGCTCGGCGCAGCACTGCGGCGCCTGCGACAGCCCCTGTCTCGACGCACAGGTCTGCGTCGACGGCAGCTGCGCGACAACCTGCCCTGACGGTCAGACGAGCTGTGGGGACACTTGCCTCGATTTGACGCTCGACCCGCAAAATTGTGGGACGTGTGGAGTCCGCTGTCGTGATGCCGAGGTGTGCTCCGGTGGGCAGTGCCTCTCGACCTGCCCAAGCGGTACCCAGCCCTGCGACGGTGGCTGCGCGAACGTCCTCGAAGATCCCCTGAACTGCGGGGGGTGTGGACAGGTCTGCGTGGAATCTCACCTTTGCACCAACGCGGTGTGCGAAGGCTTGACGTGCGAGGCTAGAGAGCTCGTTTGCAACGGCGTGTGCATCGACCCGAGCTTCGACTCGAACCACTGCGGAGCCTGTCAGAATCGCTGCACCCCCGATGAAAGTTGTGTGAATGGTGCTTGCACCAACATCGCGACCTGTGGGGCCGGCATGCTCCTGTGCGGACAAGCTTGTGTCGACCCAACACGCGATGCCTCGAACTGCGGCGGATGTGGCCTGATTTGTCCGGACACCGAGACCTGCGACCAAGGCCACTGCACCTCGACGGGCTGTGCTCCGAACCTGACGATGTGCGGGCAGACCTGCTTCGATCTACAGACGAGCCCCAACAACTGTGGCGCTTGCGGAGTCGCCTGTCCCACGGGCGGCACCTGCCAACAGGGCGTCTGCAGCACGGGCTGCACCAACTCGACCACCAACTGCGGAGGGGTTTGCGTCGACCTCTATCTCGACCCCGCAAACTGCGGCTCCTGTGGCCAGCAGTGCGGCACAAGCCAGGTTTGCGTCGGCGGCACCTGTCAAAGTCAGTGTCCGTGGCAGCTGACCGAGTGCGCAGGAGTCTGTGTGAACACCAACAACGACTTCGCCAACTGCGGTGGCTGCGGGGATGCCTGCAACACCAACCAGGTCTGCCTCAACGGCCAATGCCGCGGGAATTGCTCCTCGCAGCTCTTCGATTGCGACGGCAGCTGTGTCAACTTGCGCACCGACCGGTGGAACTGCGGCGCCTGCGATGTGGTCTGCCCAAACGGCAGCACCTGCAACAACGGCACGTGCCAAAGCGTCTGCCAAAACGCAGAAGTCATGTGCGGGGGGCGTTGCGTCGATGTGCAGTCCGACGAGAACAACTGTGGAATCTGTGGAAACGCCTGTCCGCCAGAGCTAGTGTGCAGCGCCGGACAATGCACTTGTGCTCCCGATCAGACACTCTGCAATGGAGTCTGTGTGGATACCATGAGCAATGTGAATCACTGCGGGGGGTGCGGTTTGGCCTGCGCTGCATCTCAGACCTGCAATTGGGGAGCTTGCGGCCAGAACCTCTGCCCACAGGGCTCCGATCCTCAGGGAGCGTGCGTCAACGGATCGGACTGCGACATCGTGTTCAATGGCGCGGTCGACGTTGGCCAGGTCTCGCTCAACTGCCTTTACCCATGCGTTGGCTCGCCCAACATGTCCCAATGCACCGCCGATTGCGTCGAGCGAGAAGCCGGCACTACGCCGGCCTGCTCAAGCTGCTTCGGAGACCTGGCCGCCTGTGGATTCAGCAGCTGTCTGGCCGCATGCACGGGCAGCCCTGGCTCAACGGCCTGCCAAAGCTGCCTGGACACCAACTGCATGCCGCAGATGAGCGACTGCAGCGGCTATCCTTAGGCGTCGTCCGGGAACAAAATGCGCATTTGGGCGAAGTCAGAGGTGGGAGGGCAAGGAGGTCGATGCAGGCGATGCCCAGCATCGTCGAAGCAGACCGACGCTGCCATCACGCCTCTGGCGATGCTCAAATGGGCAGGTTGTTTCCTGACGACGCCTTAGCCTAGCCGAGTGCCCGTCCGGAAATACCCCATCTGCGGCGTCGCCTTCCTCCCTCGCTCCTCGGCGCACCGGTGTACGCCTGCGTCGCTCGGTCGTCGGCTCCTTGCACCTGGGGCATTTCCGAACGGACACTCAAAAGATGTCCTTTGGGAAGTGCGTGCTCCGCTGAGATCGGCGGGACATGCGACCGACTCTGAATTTCAAGAGGGTGTGGCACTTTTGGGGCGCTGAAGAGAGGAACGGGCTCTGCCCGCACCCGTTGGGGGACGAGGTCCCCCAAACCCTCCTGTCTTCAGACCAGGAATTCGCTGTCTCCCAAGACCTGTGTGCTTTCTCTGAGGCCAACCACAAGGGTTTGAGAAGCCTCCGATGGCCAGTCAGCAAGAGATCTCTCCGTGAGACCAACCCCTTTGTTGACTGCAATCGAGAAAAAGCAAAAGGGGGTCCGGGGGACAAAGTCCCCCGGCGGGTCAGGGCAGAGCCCTGCCTCCCTGAGAGAGCCACACCCATTTCAAGATGGACTCGCCTAGAGGCTACTTAGCGCGTCAGGACCGATGTCAGAACAACGACTCAGATGGGCTGACACCACCTGACCCACTCGCGCATGAGTAAATGGATCCAGCGTATGGAACTGGATTCCGATCCCTTGGCGCGCACGATCCTGACGCACGACTTCACAGGTGATCTCCACGACGCCGAGCCCTGGTGCGCTCAGCACGAGGTCGAGTGAAGTCCCGATCGGATGCATCTTCCCTGAAGACAAGAAAGCGCCCCCTGTCGAGAGGTCCTTCACGTCGTAGTAACCCATGTGCAGGTCGTTGCAACAGAACGCCTGCCCACTCGGTATGTCTGCTCGCCTAGAGATACGCCGATCCTCGATTCCCTTCGCCGACATCTCTTTCCTCCACTTCTGTGCCCTGCCCAAAAAGCGCAGGGCGCACTGTTATTCAGTCCAAACAATTGGGTGAGTAATCACGTCGTCCGGCGATGATGCGGAGAGTGAAGAAGTCCCTCGAAGCTGCGGAGGCGCTGGTGCAAAAAAAGCGCAAGGAGGGGGTAATGGGGCAGCTGATGAGCGACAGGCTATTCCTGAAACGTACGAAAGTCGGCAATACCTGTCAACCCAGATTCGTTCAGATTGGTTTGTCCGATCGGTTCGCAACTGACTGATATCTAGTGATTATATTTTCATGATTTTGAGATAGATAAAGACTCTACAGTCCGCGTTCTGAGCCAACCCCATAGGCTGAGCCAAAAGCTCCAGCGCACGAAGAAAACCCGAAGAAATTGCCCCGCCGTTCGACCTGGTCGATTCTCGCCAAAGCGGTTCAAGGACGAATCGCAGCCCCAGCCAGATCTCGCGGACCACAAGGATGTTGGTCGAGCGGAGGATTCAGTGAACAGCACGATATTTCGTCGAGACGTCGCGAGAGCGATCGAGGTTCTCTTCTGCTGCAAGCCAGAGACCTTCGGTGGCCTCCCCAACACGAAGGAAATTCGTACCGCCTTCCGTCGGCGAGCGTTTGACACCCACCCCGACCGCGCCACTGGGGTAGGACGCTCCGAGCGCGACCAAAAAGAGGCGTTCATCGAGGTGCAGCGGGCCTACACGACCCTCATGGAGCTCGCCAAAAGACGCCCAGCAGTGAGTCCCTCCAGGACCCCACGCCCTTACTCGACCCGAAAGCACGCCGAGCCTGCACACGCGCCTCGCACATTGCGCTTTGGCGAGTACCTCCTGAAGGCGCGATTGGTGAGCTGGAAAACGCTCGCTCAAGCCGTCGCTTGGCAGCAAGCACAGCGGCCTCGCCTCGGTGAGTTGGCCATCGAGTCGGGATTCCTGACCCGAGAGCAAGTCAAGGAAGTCCTGGAGACTCGCCGGCGAAAGGGCGAGCTCCACGTCCTCTTCGCCGACTACGCAGTCACCATGGGACTCCTCACCCAGTTCCAGCAGATGATCCTCGTGGGACGTCAACGGCGAATGCAGCGTCCCATCGGCCAGTACTTCGTCGAGAACAACCTGCTCAGCAAGGATGAGCTGAACAAGGCGCTGCGGGCTCACAGGAACCAAGAGCCCTGGACGCAGCCTTGGGATGCCACCTACGCAGGCACCGAGTCCGCTGCTCGGGCCTAATCCAAGCGCTTACGCGAGCCGTCGCTCCCAGATGAGAGACTGAAATCGAGCGACGGCTGGCTTGGCGGTGCGCACGGCGCGTGGGCCATAGTCGACGTGGTAGAGACCGAAGCGAGCGTCGAAGCCCCCCCACTCGTAGTTGTCGATAAGGGACCAGTGGAAGTAGCCCTGCACATCGATGCCTTGTAAAAGGCTCTCGTCCAAAGCGTGAATCGCCTGCTCGAGCGCCACTTCTCGGAGCAGCTGGTCGGGACGCCGGCCGGCTTCGGGCCCATGCCCCGGTGTGCCAATCCCATTCTCCATGACGAACACGGGCAAGTCTTCGTGCCCCCTCGTTCGCGCCAAGAGATAGTCCGAGAAGCGCGCAGGGCTGGTCGGCCACTCCCACGGATGGACCTTCAATCCTCGCGCACCAACGTACTCGCTGAGGAAAGGGCCATAGTAGTCAAAGGCCACGCTGTCGACGGCGTCTTCGTGACGGCCGAGGGCGCTCGCCAGCTCCCTGAACGCATCGCTGGGCAGCAACCACTCGAAGAACTTGTCTACCCCTTTGTCGAGACCACGGTTGAGGCCAGACTCCCTCCACTGGGCTCTCGACCCGCCTGTGTCCCGGGTGCTCGGACGCAGTAGGTCGAAGAGCATCCGATCGTACGAATAGGCTGAACATGCCCAGGGGTTGAAGGTGACCACCGGGCGCTCTAGGTTTAGTTCTTGGTAGACGGCGTGCGTGGCCCTGTAGGCATAGAGATGCGCGAGCATCAGATGGTTCATCGCCGTCAAAAAACTCCTGCGGCCGAGCTTCGCGAGACCGCGCGGGAACACCCCTAGGACATAGGTCGCCAGCGCCAGCGCGTTGGGTTCGTTGACGGTCACGTAGTGGCGGACGGGCTCGACGTGTCGCTCGCTCATCGCCCGGGCCAGCGCGTCGACCAGCGTCCGAACAAAGGCTGCG
>PFUG01000619.1:10729-28914 GCA_002789955.1 Deltaproteobacteria bacterium CG_4_9_14_3_um_filter_63_12
GAGCCACGCATCCCCGCAGAGCCAAGCGGGGTGCGTAAAGTGATGCAGGGTGACCACCGGCTCCAGCTCCAGCTCCCGCAGGGTCACCAGCATCTCGACATAACGGGCCAGCGCAACGGGCTCGAGGAGCGCGGTGGGCTGAGGTTGAAGGCGCGCCCACTCCACTCCCAAGCGCAACGCCGAGAGCCCAAGCGAGCGGGCGCGACCCAAGTCCTCGCGCCACAGGTTCCAGAAGTCGGCGCCCCTCGCCGTCCTCCTCGCCAACCCTTGGCGCTCCCAGGCGCCCCAATTGTTCTCTGGTTCGCTGGGGCCATTGAGGTGCCCCTCCACCTGGAACGCCGAGGTCGACGCACCCCACAGGAAGGAATTGGGGTACCTCATATGCCGCTCGCCAGCTGCACTTCGTTCACGACCACAGGCTCCTGCGCATATCGAGGGGCTTCACTGAACAACCGCGTGCCGCTGGAGATCCGGACTCGGTGGCCGCGCCACGCGATGTGCCGTTTGAAGGGAGCGGTGAGCCAAATCGCCAGGACCAAGCCGTCCTTGAGTGGGCTGTAAGGCAGGCAGCGCGCCAACCCCGCGGTGCCACGGAGGTAGCCCGTGAACATCGCGTCGCGGGCGATGCACAGGAAGATGCCCATGAACAGGGCGAGATTGACGGGGGCACCCGCTAGCGCCGCGAGGACTCCCCAGACCAGCGGTGAGGTCAAAGGCTCGAGGAGGTAGAGACCCGGATTGAGCCGCGTTCTGAGCATCGCCCAGCGCAAGTGTCGGCGCCAGAACCCACCAACGGTCAGGCTGCGATTGATGTTCTTGAGAATGGTCGGGGCGAGCACGACCTTGTAGCCCGCGGTTTGGTACATTCTGCCGATGATGTAGTCCTCGGCGAGCACGGACGCGACGCTCTCGAAGCCTCCGAGAGACTCGAATTCGCTGCGCCTGAACATCATCGACTTGCCGACCACCAGCGTGGGACCGGGAAGGTGATGGGAGAGGCCGACACCGGCCGCGATGTGTCCATTGAGGTGCAGGTTGTCCATGGTCGCTCCGAGGCTGTCCTCGTCGCTGCCCACGAAGAGGTTCGAGACCAACCCCACGCGTTCTCTCCCCAGCACCGCGACGGTCTCGCGCAAGTAGCTCGAAGGCGCCTGAACGTTCGAGTCGCTGATGAGCACCACCTCGTGGTCGACGCTGTCGAGCATGGCCCGCAAGTTCGCGACTTTTGGGTTGATGCCCTTCTTCCCGTCATGAATGACGAGCTTCGAAGGGACGCTGGCGTACTCAGCAGCCAACTTATTGACGAGCTTGATGGCCGGATCGGAGCTGCCCTCCACGCCAAAGATCAGTTGGAAGGCGGGGTAGTCTTGCTCGAAGAAGCTGCGCAAATTGGACTCCAGCTGGTCGTCCGCACCACACAGCGGCTTGAGGACGGAGATCGGCTGAATTCGAGGGTTCTGCGCCGCGCCGCCCCTGATGGATTTGTGCAGAGCAAAGAGCGCAACGGCGAAAAGTGAACAACCAGCAAGGGTGATGAAGACGAGGATTGTCGATGTCATGGCAAACTCCTCTGAAATCGGCGACCTCGAGCAGGCTCGGGTCAGCACGTTCGAAGACACGCTCTGGTCGCTGCATTGAGCGAATCGCGTGCCAACAACGGTTTCTTTTGTTTTCAGATGGTTACGGTTCTGCGGTGGGAGGCATGTGCGAACGCAGGGTGTCGATTCGACGCTCTGCGTTCGCACATGGGCCCCGCTATTGGCAGTTGACCGTCAGTCCCCAGGAGTTGAGCCGGCCGGTGTCAAAGCTCGCGTCGTCGGCGACCTTCAGGATCCAGGCTCCATTTGCGCTGACGCCCACGAAGCTCGTCAAGCTGCTGTCAGGGGTCAGGGTGCCCGGATAGTTTCCGATGAGGTTGGCGGCGCCGCCGCCGCTTCCGTTGGCCAGCCTGACAGTCACACCCCCTGGCGAGGTGAGGTCGACGAGCAAGTCTCCGCGAAAAGTGTGGGTGATGTTGATGTCCACCGAGATGGCCGAGACCGTGCAGTTGCCCGTCAGCGTGATCGTACTGCTGATGCCAGTGGTGCTGTTGTCTGGGATCGCCAGATTTGGTGCGCTGCTCCCGACCAAGACCGCGGGGGCATCAGTACAGATTGGTGTCGTAGCGGTGTCATCGCAGCGCAGGCCATTCTCGGTGCAGTCGACGACGTTGCTGGCAACCAGACATCCGTCGGCGTCTGGGGCGCAGCTCACGAGGTCGTCTCCGATACACTGCAGAGCGGCATCACAGAGGTTGACGAGTGTGCAAGGGTCTACGCATTGCGCACTTGCTCCGCCAGGATCGTGGCAGACCTCGCTGCTCATGGCGCAGTCGGTGCGGGTCTCCACCAGACAGTTGAAGGCGTTCAAGACACAGTCGACGACTTGATTTCCGTCGCAAGTTTGGCCTTCGGTCGTGCACTGCTCGAATTGGTCGCAGGAGTTGTCGAAGGTGATGGCGCATGCCGCCTTCGCTGTGGATGGATCGCAATACCCATAGCCATACTGGACCTGCGCACAGTTCGCCGTCGACGGAATCAGGCACCCGTAGCGATCCATTTGGCAAATCTCGAGGGCCGGACCCGCACCGCAGGACGTCCCTACTGCGCCGCACTCCTGTACGTCGGAGCATCCTCCGGGGTGGGAGCAGACGGCGTTTGCACCGGAATCGTCGCACGAACCCGCGTTGAGCGTGCAGTCGTAGGTCTTTAGCTCGAGGCAGCCAAACACGTTGCGCTGGCAAACCTCGAGATTCCCGCCATTACAAGTCCGCGCTTCGGCCGCGCACGGGGTCGTGACCCACTCACACGGATCGAATACGCACTCGGGAACGTCTCCAGTGACTCGACAAGTCGCCCCGCTCTCCGCGCAATCAAAAGCGGCCTCGACCAGACAGCCTTCGGAGTCTGCCGCACACGTCACAATCTGACTGCCGTCGCACGATGTCCCAGCAACACTGCAGTTCGTCACTCCGTCGCACGGGTGCTCCACGATGCATTTCGCGACCCCCATCGCTTCGTCACAAGTCCCATAAGGATACTGTCCGCAGTCGTCGCGCTTGGTTTCTACAAGACACCCGCTGCTGTTTTCGGAACACGTCACCAGCTCGGTCCCATCGCAAGACAGTCCCGATGTTGAGCACGATGTGAAACCCTCGCAGGGATCCCCGCTCGTTTCTTGGCTGTCCGAGTTCAGCTCACCACCATCGGTGGAGTCTTGCTTTCTTGGGTCACCAGAATCGTCACAGCCAACAACCATCGAGATCGCCGCCAGAACCCATAGAAACTTGAACCGCAGCACTTTGACCTCCCCGATACCCGGACAATGAACAATCACGATGTGCGAACAGCCGCGGCCCTCGCAACCCAAAGAGAAGTATCACTTTCGTGGACCGACTTCCATAGGAAGTCCTTCCTCCGCCCAGCGGAAGAGGCTAATCCAAACAGCGATTACTTCTTCGACTTCTTCGACTTCTTCGACTTCTTCGACTTCTTTGACTTCTCGTCTCCGTCCTCGTCTTCGTCTTCGTCTCCGTCCTCGTCCTCGTCCTCGTCTTCGTCTTCGTCCTCGTCCTCGTCTTCGTCTTCGTCTTCGCCCTCGTCTTCGTCCTCGTCTTCGTCTTCGTCCTCGTCTTCGTCCTCGTCCTCGTCTTCGTCCTCGTCTTCGTCTTCGTCCTCGTCTTCGTCTTCGTCTTCGTCTTCGTCTTCGTCTTCGGCGGTTCGTGCTCCAGAACCCGTCACGTCCCCTGAGCCCTCGGCGAGGAGCTCGTCTTCAATGGGATCGGCCTCGATGGCTTCGAGCATCGCGAGGGCGTCGTCGGCTTGGGATTCAGGGACTTCGATGCGGAGGTTCAACGCGATCTGGCCCAGACCCGCGAGCGCCCCATGACGCGTCCCAACGAGCTGCGCTGCGATGTCGTTACGCCTCAAGAGGCCAGTGAGCAGCTCGGCCTCCACGGGGCTGGTCGGCCTGAGCACGGTGATGAAGGGCTCATCGGGAGCGACGGTAGGTCCTTGAACCTCGTCAATGATCTTCTGTCGAATGGCGTGCACCTCTGCCCGCTCGGCATCATCGATGGAGTGATCCCACGCCGAGCTCAGCGCTTGGTAGGCGAGCTTGAAGCGTTTGGCGTCCACGAATCTTTGGCCTCGCTCGAAATACTTGGTGCGCAACGACGTGTGGATCCGGTTCTTCTTCTCTTCGAGCTGTTGTCGTTCTTGCTCCGTCCCGTCGAACCGCAAGAGCGCCAATCGGTACTCTTGCAGCGCCAATCCCGCTTCTCCGGAGTCGAATTGCACGTCACCTCGGTCGCTATAGGACTGCCACGTTCGCTTCAAGATCTTGTCGAAAAATCCCATCAGATTTCTCCATCGCTCGACCCAACCCCGCTCGTTCTGGTCTCAAACGAGCGCAAGCGGGTTCTTCAAGGACAAAAAAACAACCGCGCTATTGGAGCTGCACACCTCAGATTGCTTCGAAGCACGCTAGCATGCGCCCTACAGCGAGTCATGCTGTCGACAACCAACAGTCGTCTTCAACTGGGCTGCACGCCTTCCGAGGGAGGAGGCACCGACACCTGGGAACGACGAGTCAGCCGAGGCAGGAGGCGGCGTCGCAGCCCACCACCGGCAGAGGATTTCGCGAGCTCCAGCAGGAGATAGAAGTAGGGGACGACGACGAGGGTCAAGAGCGTCGACGCGACGAGCCCGCCGATGACGGTCCGTCCCAACGGCGCGTAGGGAATGCCAACGATCCCAGCACCGCCGATGGCCATGGGGATCAAGCCGAAGATTGTGGTCAGCGCAGTCATCAACACCGGGCGTAAACGCCGCGTGGCCCCCTCCACCACGGCCTCTGCCAGCGGCATGGAGGACCGGAGCTGGGTGATCGTGTCCACCAAGACGATAGCGTTGTTGACGACGACGCCGACCAGAATGACGAGGCCGACGCCCGCCATGATGTCGAGCGCGGTGTCCGTCAAATAAAGTGCCCAATAGACGCCGAGAAAGGCGAAGGGAATCGAGAAGACGATGGAGACCGGGACGAGGGCCGACTCGAAGAGCACCCCCATCAGGAGGAAGACGAAGACAATCGCCAGGATCAACGCGAACTGCTGGTCTCCCTCGCTCTCCTTCATCTGCCTGAAGCGATCCCCCTTGCCCAGCTCGTAGCCACGAGGGAGCTCGAGCCCATCTAAGACTCCATCGATGGTGGTCGAGAGCGCCTCGAGGTCCTCTTGATGGGTGTTGACCTTGATGTCGAGGAGCGTGGTTCGGTTCTCTCTATGGATGCTGCCAAATCCTTTCTCGATGCGAGCCGAAGTCAGCCGGCCCAGCTGCGAACCTGCATCTGAGCCCGAGACCCGGACGGAGAGCAGCTCGGAGAGCGACTTGGAGGCGGCCTTCGCCCCCACCGCACGCATCTCGAAGTCTCTCCCGCCCAGCTCGATCTCGCCCAGGCGTCGTCCGCGCAAGGAGTAGTCGACGACGCCGCCGACGAGGGCGGCGGAGAGCCCGTGCCTCTGGGCCACCCCCCGGTCGAGCTCGAGGTGCAGCTCGTCGATCAAGTCCTCTTCAAGATCTGCTTCGACGCTCACCACCTCGGGGATGAGCTCGATTCGGCGCACGACCTCTTCGCTCAATTCCGCCAAGCGCTTGGAGTCTGGTCCGCTGAGCTTGAGCGTCACCGACGAGTCGCTCGCCCCTCCACCTCGACTCTTGTGGCTCCAGCCAATCTGGTTCTTCACTCCAGGGCGCGTGGGAAGCTTCTCCTTGAGGGCAGCGACGACCTTCTCTCGGTCGACGACCTCGCCGTTCTCGTCTTCGCCGAGGAACACCTCGAGGCGATGACGTCGTCCGTTGGTGCGGCTGAGATAGGACTCGATGCCCATCTCGCCTTTCATCGCCTCGACCGTAGCTTCGACCTCCCTGAGGTGCCCGTCGATCTCATCGAAGCTCATCGAGGCGGGAACATCGAAGCGGATCTGGACGTCGTTGAGGCGAGTCTCCAGCTCGTCGGTCTTCTTGAGTCGTGCGAAGGGGATGGCGACAGTCGCGCTGATGGCCAAGACCAAGAAGGCGGTGTCGAGGCGATGGCTCAAGACCCAACGCAAGACGAAGCGGTACAGGTTCTCGAGTCCCATCATTCCCCAGGAAGGGGCGTCTTTCTTGTTCGTCCGGCCTCCGAGGTAGAGGCTCGTCACTGGCACGAAGAGCAAGCTGACGAAGAGACTCGCGACGAGACTGATGCAGACGGGGTAGCCGATCTTGCCGAGATAGAAGGAGAGGCTCTCGCTGCCTGACATCAAGATCATTGGGAGAAAGACCACGACGGTGGTCGAGGTCGCGACGACCAAGGCCAGGGCGACCTCGGCGGTGCCGTGTATGGCCGCCTGCCTGGGCGACTCGCCGGCCTGTCGCAGTCGTTGGATGTTCTCGACCACGACGATGGAGTTGTCGACGACCATCCCGACCGAGAGCATCAGGCCCATCATGGTCAGGAGGTTGAGGGTAAAACCGGTGAAATACATGACGATCAGCGTGACGAGCAGGGAGACCGGGATGGCGATCATGACCATGAGTGTCAGGCGCATTCTCCTGAGGAAGACCAGGAGAATGACGAAGGCAAACGCGCCCCCGAAGACCGCCGTCTGCTTCAGGTTGTTGATGGATTCGAGGATGAGCTCGCCTTGGTTTTGGAACTCATGGAACTCGAAGTTTTTGAGCTCTGGGTCGTTCTCCATCTGCTCGTGGAGCAGCTTGGTGATGGAGTTCGTCACGTCGATCGTGTTGGCGTCGGCCTCCTTGAAGATGTCGAAGAGGACTGCGTCCTTGCCATTGATGCGGTTGATCGAATCGCTGTCCTCGAAGTCGAGCCGCACGGACGCGACGTCTTCGAGCCGATAGCCGTTGCCGACCGGCATTTGGCGCAGCTCTTCGAGATCCTCGAAGCGAGCCATGACGCGCACGGCGTCTCGTCCGCGCCCGGTCTCCAAATAGCCGGCGGAGGTCGAGAAGTGGCTGCGCCGCAGCTGCTGAATCAGTTCGTAAGTCGCCAAGCCCGCGGCATTGGTCAGATCGTTGTCGATCTCGATGAAGACCAGCTTCTTGCGGGCTCCCCACATTTCGACGCGGCTCACCCCGTCGAGCCGCTCGATAGGCCGGACGACGCGGTCGGTCAGAAGCTGGAAATATTCTTCGGCGCGCCGCTCGCTCGCCCCATCCAGGCTCACGCCGAACCAGAAGATAGGGGAGTCGTTGGGGTCGTACTTCCAGATGAAGGTGCGCTCCACGTCCTCAGGAAGACTGGGTCGCACGCGCTCGAGGCGGTCCTGAACCTCGTTGTAGGCCTCGACCATGTCGGTGCCGTCCTCGAAGTTCATCATGAAGCTCGTCTGGCTCTCCCCCACGCGAGTTCTCAGCTGTTCGACGTGCCGAACCGTAGAGAGCATGTCTTCGGTCGGGACCGCAACCTTCTCCTCGAGGTCCTTGGGGTTGGACGGCAGGGTGGGAATGCCGACGTAGAGGAAGGGCAGCTCGTAGCCGCTGGGGACCAGCTGGATGGGAATGCGGAGGTAGGCGAGCGCGCCGAGGACCAGCAACGCCGAGAAGATCACCCCGACGGCGACTGGGCGTTTCACGCTCAGTGTCGGCAGGAATGAGCCCCTCGAGTCGCCGCTCTTGTCCTCGTGGTCCATCTTTATTGAACCGGGCTATCGGGCGTATTCGCTGGCTCGAGTCTCTCGGATGACGCAGACCTTGATTCGTCCTGGGTAGGTGAGCTCTTGCTCGATTCGTCGTGCGACGTCCCGACTGAGGATGGTGGCCTCTTGGTCGCTCACCTTGGAGTTGTCGACGAGGATGCGCACTTCGCGACCCGCTTGAATGGCGTAGCATTTGTCGACGCCGTCGAAGCTGAGGCTGATGCGCTCGATGTCCTCGAGCCGTTTGATGTAGGTCTCGAGGATCTCGCGACGAGCGCCCGGGCGAGCTCCAGAGAGCGCGTCGGCGGCCATGACGAGGTGAGCGATGACGGACTCGGCGGGCATCTCCGCGTGGTGAGCGCCAACGGCGTTGACGATGAGGGGGGATTCTCCATGCTTCTTGAGGAAGTCCGCGCCGATCAGCGCGTGGGAGCCTTCCATCTCGTGATCCATGGCCTTGCCGATGTCGTGGAGCAGCCCAGCGCGCCGCGCTTCTTTGACGTTGAGGCCGAGCTCAGCCGCCATCATGCCACACAGCCAGCCGACCTCGAGCGAGTGACTCCAGATGTTCTGGCCGTAGCTCGTGCGATATCGCAGCCGGCCGATCATCATCAGCACGTCGGGGTGAATCCCGCGCAGACCGAGTTCGAAGACGGCTTGGTCCCCGCTCTCCTTGATGACGATTTCGATCTCTTCGGTAACCTTGGCGACGACCTCCTCGATGCGTCCAGGGTGGATACGTCCGTCGGCGATGAGTCGCTGCAGCGACTGGCTGGCGATCTCTCGTCGGACGGGATCGAAGGCACTGATGACGACCGCCTCTGGAGTGTCGTCGATGATCAGGTCGACACCTGTAGCGGCTTCGATGGCGCGGATATTTCGTCCTTCACGGCCGATGATGCGGCCTTTCACGTCGTCAGAGGGGAGGGGAACGGTGCGGACGCAACGCTCGGTCACGTACTCGCCTGCGTAGCGCTGGATGGCGATGGCGATGAGCTTCTTGGCTCGTTTCTCGGCCTCTTCTTTGGCTTCGTCTTCGAGGAACTTGATGGTCTTGGAGGCCTCGAGCTTGGCTTCGGCGATCATGTCGTCGATGATATGCTGACGGGCCTCTTCTCGCGTCATCCCGGCGACCGTCTCGAGCTTGGCGCCAGCTTCGTTTTCGAGATCTTCGGCGTTCTTGAGGCGCTGTTTGGCCGAGTCGAGCGAGCTCTGGACGTTCTTCTCGCCGGTCCTGAGCTCTGCTTCTCGCCGGTCGAGGGCTTCAGCTCTCTTGTCGATGCCTTCGTCGCGCTTGCGCAGCGCCTTTTCGAGAGCTTGCTGTTCTTTGCGGATCGCCTTGGTCTCGGACTCGAAGGCCGATTGTTGTTCGAGGAGTTTCTGCTTGGCTTCGAGCTCAGCGTCCTTGGCGCGGGTCTCAGCCTTGAGTTTCGCCTCGTCGAGGATCCTCTTGGCCTCGATCTTGGCTGAACCCACTTCCGTTTCGATGACATGTCGCTCCTTCTCGGAGCCACGACGAGTACCGAATGCGATGCCAACGCCCAGGCCGATGAGAAGGCCAACGACGCCGATGATTATGCACGTCAAGGGGATACCTCCTGAGAGAATAGAGAAGGCCGAATTTGGGCCACGCAGCTGCGTCACACTCGAGGTGTGCCGATGGCCTCCCTGAGGAGACACTGTTGCAGCGTGAGCGCCATCTCCATCCGTTCTTGAATAGGGTGGGTAATAATCTTCCGTCCGCCTGGCGCGCCTCGCTTTTCAGCGCAGCGTCCGAGCGGGCGCACGGGTTGCTCAAGATAGGTGTGTGGATGAACGTCGAGAGGTAAAGAGCGGCTCGACGGATTATGTGCCAAACCGTTGACGGCAGGCCGTAATGGGGCCTGACCAGGGTCATCGGTGTGGAATCTGCTTGCGCGTAGGCCCGCAGCGGTCTCGCTTCGGGCCCGCTTGTTAACGAGTCGCGCGTGAACCAGGCTCGATGGAGCGAACGACACCGCCCGCGACGCTCGGAAAGCGCCACGCTAAGCAGCCCAGCTCGGCGATCCGAGGGTTTGCGGTGGAGGCTCATGGTATTGGAGGGACGTCCATCGACGACCTTCAATCACGATTCTTCGGCCGTCTCCTCACCAGTCTCATCCAACAGTCGAATGAGACGATCGGTGCGACGGTGCACCTCATCCTTCAGATCCTCGATCCGATCTTGAGCCTGAAAGAGTTCGTCAGCCAGGTTGAGGACGGCGAGCATGTAGAGCTGATGGTTGGCGATATTCCGCGTCCCTTGTTTGAGCTCGTCGATCACCACCGTGACGAACTCACCCAGCTCTTTCAAATACTCGTCGTCCTTATCTGTGCGGATGCTCAGCCGTTGCCCTGCGATGGATAGTGTTACAGAGCGCTTAGCGGACAAAGTGTCGCACTTGGTGACTGGACGAACGGTGCGTGCTGATTGTCGTTTTTGCACGTCCCGTAAATGCCGTTTAACGGCCCGAGGGCCGGTGGTTGAAAACTTGACCTAAGCAGCGTCGCCGCTGGGAAATACGAAACTACGTTTGGGGGAGCAGGCTGTCAAGCCTCTCTCACCCATGGGCCGACATGAGCTTCGCTTCCTTTCTCCGTCACCAAAACGTTTCATCGACGTTGGGGAGGCACCGGGTCCTTCGCAAAGGCATTCGCGGCGTTCTTAGATTTCGTTCACACAGTCCTTGACAGCCCTGTTCGAAGACTCTAAACAAGGGCGGTCCTTGGCGAACGGAAATTTCCGGACGCAAAGTATGCGGTTCGGGCCGTTAGCTCAGTTGGTAGAGCACCAGACTTTTAATCTGATGGCCGACAGTTCGACTCTGTCACGGCTCATACCGAATGTCCCCGTCGTCTAGTCAGGCCTAGGACACCGGCCTTTCACGCCGGCGACACGGGTTCAAATCCCGTCGGGGACGTCCCAAAAGCCGCGCTCTCATCCGAGAGCGCGGCTTTTGTCGTTTTGCGCTCCACCGACTGCCTTGAACGTGCATAGACAGGTGCGCTGCTCCCCATCGTCCCACAGGTGCATCGACCCGCCCTGGCACTTCGCCCACTCGACGCAGTCCAAACACTCGCCAGTCCGCATCCAGCCTCGGTCGCGAAAGGGACCAAACTCTGTCTCCCAGACCGTAGCGAAGTCGTCGCGCCGAATATTGCCCTGAACCAACGAGCGGCTGATGTTCGGACACGCCATGATCGAGCCGTCGCAGAGGACTGAACCAATGCTGATCCCAGCTCGACAGAAGTAGGGGTCGTCACGAATGCTCGCGTCGAGCGCGGCCGGAAAATAGCCCTCGCAGCTGAACTGCACGCTGAAGTCCGAGCCCTCGACTTGCTTTCTCGCCGCAGCCACGAACCCCATGAGCGCCCGATACCCCGCTGCGTCGAGGAGTAAGCGCGCGTCGTCCTTGGCCCGGCCTTTCGGGAAGATGGCGAAGAGGCGCCACGCCCGCACGCCCATCCTCTTGAGGAGCTCGAAGACCGCTGGCAGCTCGTCGAGGTTGCCTGGGTGCACACAGGTCACGACGTCGAAGAAGGGCAGGTCGGCGGCGAGCGCCTGCTCGATGCCTCGGCAGGCGCGCCGGAAGGCGTCCGGGCGGCCTCGCAACCAGTTGTGCGACGCCCCCAGCCCATCCAGGCTGATGGTCATGCTGCTCAACCCACAGCCCATGGCCTTGGCCATGTTCGAGCGGGTCACCGCGTAGCCGTTGCTCACCATGCCCCAGGTCAGGTGGTTGGCAGCGAGTCCCTCCATGATGCGGTCGAACTCCGGTCGAACAAAGGGCTCACCGCCTGTCAGCACCAGCAAAAACTTGCTGGGGTCCATCCGAGCCGCCAACGCGCCGAAGAAAGACAACCACTCCTCTGTCGTCAGCTCGGCCTCCGCGGCGCTCGGACCACAATCGCTGCCACAATGGAGACAGCTCAGGTTGCAGCGCTGCGTGATCTCGATGAACAAGTAACGCAGCGGGTGTACGTGCCTCTCGAGGCGCTTGTAGAGCGGAAAGAGGCGGCGCTGGAGCTGGCGCCGTAATGGAGGTGTTGTGCTCACCGAAACTCCATTTGGATTCTTGGCCTCAGGAACCTCGCTCAGAGGTCGACCACACGGAGTCGAGAGGTCTTGCGGCAAGAACAATCACGGCACGAGCGGCACTTCGGCCATCTCTATGACCATCTCCGGACACTCCTCGCAGAACGGTACGACCTGCTCGGTATACTCGCCATTCTCGGTGCCATCCGGGTCCTCCGCACGCAATTCCTCGCATGGGGTGTCATACCAAATGGCAAAAGTGCCATCCTCCGCCGTCACCGTCGCGTCGTTCACAGTGCCGTCGTTGACGCATGAGACGCGAATGCCTCCGATGCCCACCTTGGTCACGCTGTCGACCACTTTGCCAGCCTTGGTGAAGCGATAGGGCACGCCGTAGCACGCTGCGACGATGACCGGCACGACGAATCCCATGAAGCCCAGCAGCGCGCGCGACGCTACCTTCGAAACTTTCTTGCCCATGACGTTGTCCCCCTCGCCACGTGTTGACTCGTCAGCACCCAATGCACCGCACAGTAACGAGCAACCTTGGAGTGGGCAAGAGGCAGCAAAACGTGTCGATGAACGCTCAAAACACTGCTACTCTGCGGCGACACTCGCAACAGATGGCGGCGCTCGAGGTTCCTTCGAGCCCGCGCTCACCAGGAGAGATGATGAGAAGGTGTCGCCGAGACCGTTGGGAACCGGCTCGTAATGTCCTGTTGTTGCTCTTGCTGGCCTGCCCGCTCGCGCTCGTCGGTCATGACACCGCCTGGGCCCAGGACGTCTCGGGCCCGTTGACCACGGACACGCTCTGGGCCGCTGGGAGTGGCCCGTATCACGTGACCGGCAAGGATCTGACCGTCGCAGAAGGCGCGACGCTCACCATCGAACCCGGAGTTCGGGTCGAGCTCGACGCCAACCGCTCCATCGTCATCCAAGGGCAGCTGGTGGCGCGCGGCGAGGTGAATACGCCCATCGTCTTCACCGGCACCGACAGCGGCAGCGGACCGGCGTCATGGGAGTCCTTGATCTTCAAGGACAGCGCTGTGGATGCGACCTACGAGATTCTCGACGACTATCTCAGCGGCTCCATCGTCAGTGGCTGTGTCCTAGAGTACGGGCAGAAGGCGATCGTGCTCGAGTCGGCGTCGCCGTACATCGCGCACAACCTCTTCCAGCACAACCAGACCCCTTTCATCCCGTCCCCGAGCGGAGGAGCCGCAATCTCCGTCGAGAAAGGCAGCGTGCCCCGTATCTTCGCCAACGAATTCGCCGATAACCACGCGGACGGCTTCGCCTACGGAGGCGCCATCTACGTCCTCGAGGCCGACCCCATTATCCAAGACAACCTGTTTCACGGGAACACGGCGATCTATGGGGGCGCACTCGGAGCTGAAATCATCGCCTCGCCCATCGTCGGCAATCGCTTCGAAGGCAACGAGGCGACGGGCACCGATGGCGGCGCGGCCAGCCTGGTTTCCTCCACTTCCGCGTTCCTGAACAACACCTTGATCGGCAACACCGCCGCCGCTGATGGTGGTGGGCTGCACGTCTGCACCACCTGCTTTCCCCACTCGAATCCTTTCGTCCTCGACAACACCATCGTCGACAACGTCAGCACCAGCACCGAACCGAGCGAGCACGCCGGCGGAGTGGGAGCGGCCTACCTACGGGCCTTCAGCAACAACAACCTTCATGGCAACACTCGGGACGGCCAACCCTCGGACTTCGGTTGGTTTCATTTGTTGTCCGAGGGCTACCCAGAGTGGGCACAGAACATCGACCTGACAGGGAACTACTGGGCCACGACCGACACCAGCGCCCTCGAAGCCACGCTCTACGACGGCGCCGACTCCTCCCTCTTCGGCACGGCGACGGTCAGCAGTCCTCTGCCCACCGAGGTCGTCGCCGCCCAGACGCGCGTCACGCTGACCACCCGCAAGATTCGCTATCAAGACGTCGGGGACCCCATGCCCCTCTTCCTCACTCTCTACAACCCAGGCCCCGCACGCAGCGTAGAGCTCGCCCTGATCGTGCAATACGAGGGCTCACCCCCCACGGACTTCCTGCCCGCGCTCGCCTTCCCAGGGGCCGCTCAGCGCAACGGACTCACGCTCCTCGACTTGCCCGAGAACTCGGTCTTCTTTGGTGCGGTCAGCACCTCCGAATACGTGGTCGCGAGCAGCCAGTCGGGGACCTGGTCCGCAGCGCTTTTCGAGCCCCAGACAGGCGCTCTAATCGGCCAGTTGTCGACCATTCACTTCGAGCTGGGGGAGGCCGTCCAATGAAGATGCGTTGGCTTCGGATTGCGGCGGTGTTGGGCCTGCTCGTTCAGGTCGCGGGTTGCGCTGACGATGAAAAGACCGAGGTGCTGTCAAACGTCGATGATGGGGTCGCCGTGCAAAGCGGTGGCGTCACCTTTGCGCTTGGTGATTCCCGTGCCTCCATAGAGGCCATCGAGGGGGTGAGGCTCTACGAGCTCGGTGCGCTGGGCACCCGCTTCGAGCTCCCAGGCTCCCACGTCGCAGGATTCCTGGACGCCACCGGAGTAGCGGTGCTCACGGTCTACGACGACTTCGCTGGCATCACCAAAGGCGAAGTCGGCCTCGGGAGCCCGCTGTCCGCGGTGGTCGAGACGTACGGCGAGGGCGTGAGCGATCCCTTCATCCAGGCCCGCTCGTATCCCGAGCTGGGAGTTGGCTTCATCTTCGATCCCTCCGATTTGGTCATTGGGATTCGTGTCTTTGCGCACTGACCTGGGGTAGACCGAAGGGCAGGGGAGCGTGCCGAGATGACACATCGAGAGCGAGCGACCTTTTCTCGAGCCTTGTTCCTGCTCGGACTCGCCCTGCTGACGGCGGTGTTGGCCGCGTGTCAGGAGGGCTCCATCGAGCCGGCCGAGACTGACACCCTCGCAGACCAAAGCTCCAGCGACACCACGGTGGGCGACGACGACGAGGACCTCCTCGCCGTTTGGACGTGCCCGCCCGAAGGACCCTTCGGGGGCGCGGTGGGCGAGACCCCGGAGAACCTGCAATTCTCCGATTGCGACGGCAGCGTCGTTGGGCTCCACGACCTCTGTGGAGCGAACGCGGGGCTGATCTTCAACTTCTACGGCTGGTGACCGAGCTGCATTCGGTTCGCCGGTTCGGTGAACGCACTCGACCAAGCCCACCGAGAGGAAGGCCTCTCGACGCTGATCGTCGTCTCAGAGGACGCGCTGGGTCAGGCCGCGACGGCAGACTACTGCACTCAAATCCGCGCCCAGTACTTCGCAGGGCTGACCGTGGTGTTCGACCCAGAGCTCGCGCTCGAGCGAGCCTATGGAGCCAATGACTTGGTGATGCTCACCAACGAGCGTCTGGAGGTCGTCTTCACTCGCCGTGGTGCCCCCCTAAGCGCGGTGGAGACGGCGCTGCTCGATGAGTTGGCGCGCTAGGCGGCAACCTCCCTGCAGCCAGAGACCTAAGAGCTTCCCGAAAAAACATTTGGGTGCTCACTTGCGGAGGCAGGGCGCTGCCCTGACCCGCCGGGGGACTGTGTCCCCCGGACCCCCTTTGGCTTTTTTCTTTCTTGCAGTCTGTCCAGCAACCGGAGGCTTCCCGCCTCAACGGGAGTTCCATTATTGCACTTCAGGGCACCGAAGTTTTGTTGTCCAGCGGTGGAAACCTATCGAAAATCTTCCACATTGAGCCCCGCCTGGACCGACGTACATGGGGACTGATGAGCTGGTGAAACTCTGCTGCAACGAAAGTGCGCTCGGCAGCCACGAACCCTTGGGCATCGAGGTCTTGTAGGGAAGCTCCTAAGCGGGCCGAAACCCAGAAAGAGAGACCCCCATGTGGAAGTCTCTCTAGACTGGGCAAACAAACCCTTCGACCTCGAGCACGCCTCAGCCGGTTAGTATCGGCGTTCTAGACAGTCTTAGGGCTTGATGAGGAAGGCGATGAGCAACGCGTAGATGACGAGGGACTCGATGAGGGCGAGACCGAGGATCATCGGCGTGAACAGCTTGCCGGATGCACTTGGATTGCGTGCGATACCCTCGAGGGCGGCGGCGGCAGCGCGACCCTGAGCCAGCGCACCACCGAAGGCGGCGATGGCGATGGCGAGACCTGCAGCGATTGCTTTCCAGCTGCTCGCGTTGATTTCGGCGATCTTCTGGGCCTCGCTGACTTCGCCAGCGGCGAAGGCAGCAGGGATGATCACCAACATTGCAGCCAACACGGTCAACAGGCTGACAGCGAACTTCTTAGTGGACATTCGACTCTCCTTTTACCGGACCATCAATGGAAAGGGCTTACGAACTTGACGGTCAATGCTCCTCGGCATGTTCGACCGCCATCGAGATATAGATGACTGAAAGAATACAAAAAACCATTGTTTGGACGACAACCACGACCATGCCGAGGACCATCAGGGGGAGCGGCAGCAGGAAGGGCAGAATGCCCAAGAAGATGCCGAGCACCGCGTGGTCACCGAACATGTTGCCGAGCAGACGAAGGGACAGCGAGAGGGGGCGAGCCACGTGCGAGATAATCTCGATGGGCAACATGATGAGCATCAAGGGCAGCGCATACCACTTGTGGATGGGCCCCAGGAAATGTCCGAAGTAGGTCTTGAAGCCGTGTTGCTTCACGCCGACGATGTGGGTCGTGAAGAAGACCACCAGAGCGGGTGCGGCTGTGGTGTTCAGATTGTCCGTCGGCGGCAGGAATCCCGGGATCAAAGCCATGGCATTGCAGAAGAAAATGAACACGGCGAGAGTGCCGATGAGGGGCAGGAAACGCTCGGCGTTCTTGCGTCCCATCTGTTCGGTCATCAGGCCCATCAACGCGTCGAGGATGAGCTCGAAGAAGGTGCGTGCCGTCAACTTCCCCTCGGCTTTGACGGAGAAGTGCTTGAACGCCTTCTGGGCGAGCACGACGATCGCGATGATGGCGACGATCGTCAAAAAGACGTGCATCAAGGTCGTGGGTTTGCCTTCACGGAAGGTGGGCCCGAGGGCTTCGCCTATGGTGTGGCTGAGGGAGGTCAGGCCTGGGATGAGGTCCAACCAGCTCTCGATGTCTCCACCACTTGCGAGGGATAGAATCCCCATATCAACCTCTACCGGTGTTTGATTGCGAGGGTTGCGGAACCTCGACCTCGAGGGCATCGAGCTCTTCTGGGCCTTTCGCTGCCAAGAGCAGCGAGACGACGATGACCGCGGCAAAGACTGCGCTCACGCCGAGGAGAAGCCCAGTGACGTCAGCTCCGCCAAACTCCACAGCGGTATAGACCACTGCGAGCAACACACCCAACTTGAGAACGAAGACGAGGGCCCAGATTCCGGCTTGTTTGCCGTGAACCTGTCCGTTTGAAACCACGGCCGTGACGGCCTTTCGGATGAGCACCAGGTTGCCGAGCGCGATGGCGACGCCGAGCGTCACGCCGAGGTTCATGCCGAAGCCTTGACCCGTAAGCGCACATCCCAGCACCGCGAGCACGCCCAGGACGAGCCCGGTTCGTTCACAGGTGCGAATGATGACGCTGTTCAAGGCCGATCCTCCCGCTGAGCTCGCTTGACCATCGAATACAGATCCCGTGAAGCCGCTGCGATTCCGAACAAAGCAAATATGAGGCTGAGCCAAGGCTTGGTGTCGAGTTTCCCGTCGAGCCACTCTCCGACAAAGAAGCCGATCGCCGTAGCGACCCCGAACTCGATCCCGATGAACCCAAATTGTCCGGCCTGCCTCCACATCCGCCGAGTTTCGCTCTCGTTGGATGCTTCTTCCTTCACTTCCAAAGGCGCAGAGTGCGAGTCAGTTGCGACCGGGGGCTCGTCGCCGCCTTGCGAGGGTCTTTCGTCAGCTGAATTCATTAAGAAATATAGCGGGTTTCAATCCGCCCTCGCAAAAGGCGCCGCCTTTTAACACAGGGCTCTGAGCGCGTCAATAGCTTGCGCAACGCAATGGGGCCGACCCAACACAGGCCGCGCTTGGTTCAGAGCGCAGCCACTGCCGCGAAGGCCGCCTTTGACGCCAGCAACGTCGCGGCGATGTCCGCATCGGAGTGAACGATGCTGACAAACGCACATTCGTACCTCGAGGGAGCGAGGTAGACCCCATGCTCGAGCATGGTCGTAAAGAAGGCGGCATACGCTGCATCAGAGCCCATCGACGCCGTCTCTTGGTCGATCACGTCGTGCTCGCCGAAGTAGAGGGTCATCATCGAGCCCACGCGGTTGATTGAGACGTCGAGCCCCGCTTCTTGGGCGTTGGCGACGAGACCTTCGGCGAGTTTCGCCGAGAGCTCCTCGAGGCGGCCGTAAAAGACCTCGGGATCGGCGGCGAGGCGGTTCAACGTCACCAACCCAGCGCCGCAGGCCAGGGGATTGCCGGAGAGTGT
>PFUG01000619.1:28998-29325 GCA_002789955.1 Deltaproteobacteria bacterium CG_4_9_14_3_um_filter_63_12
GCCGATGATCTTGCCTAAGGTCGTGAGATCGGGCTGGATGTCGTAGAGCCCTTGAGCGCAGCCCAACGAGACGCGGAATCCCGTCATGACTTCGTCGAGGATCAGGAGAGCGCCCTGCTCGTCGCAGAGCTCTCGCAAGCCCTCGAGGTAGCCTTCGGCCGGCGGCACACACCCCATGTTGCCCGCGACGGGCTCGACGATGATGGCCGCGATCTGCCCCTTGTGGGCACGGAAGCACTCAAGGACCACGTCGAGATTGTTGTAGGGCAGTGAGAGCGTGTGTTGCGCGATCTCCGCTGGCACTCCGGCTGAGCTCGGCACTCCGAG
>PFUG01000375.1 GCA_002789955.1 Deltaproteobacteria bacterium CG_4_9_14_3_um_filter_63_12
CAATCGAGCGACGGCGCCGCTGGATAGGAGAGCCAGCTCGCCTTGATAGCTCCCATATTGTCGCTGAGGTTGACCCACACCTGATCGAGTTGTTGGTCATCGCTGGCGGTGATGGTTACCGCAAAGTCGGTTGTCACCACAACACCATCGGTCGGCGAAAGGATTGCGCCTGTAGGAGGCGGATCGAGGATCGTCGACTGGCATACAAATCCACTCGGCTCTGTTGCGCTGGCGACGCAGTTGCCGCCGGTCGCTGCACAGTCGACCTGGCTGAGGGTCGCTCCCGTGCAGGTCGTGAGCCAATCGCCCTCGCACATCGCGGCGCCGTCGGCCAGGACGGGAATGCCACCTGGTGCACAACTCCCACCACATCCATCGTCGCCACACTGTTTCCCTGCACAGTCGGGTGTGCAGCTCACCTCACAAGTGTCCCATCGGTCCTGGTCAGCGTCATCACAATCTGCAGCCAGGCAGTCAGGCCCTTCGCCGTGGCCGTCCAGATCTTGGTCAACACAATCGAATTCTGGGAACACCAACGCGCGCTCGAATGCGGAGAGCAACGCGTCCTGCTCGTCCCGATCTGCCTTTGCGGCCTCGACCAAAAGGTCCTGGGCAGCAATAGAGTCCACGTCTTTGCACAGCAGGAGCGGCACCCCGAAAGGACCACACCACCTAGTGTTGTGGAACATATCGTAGAAAGCCTCGAAGACCGAGCTATTGGAGAATTCGTAGTAGCTCGCCGTCATGTCGTCGAACATTCGCAACGCGTAGGCATCGAGAATGTTCTTCTGGAGCAGGCTGGGGTCTGCCGTGAGCTCCGACGCAGAAAGAGAGGCCCGCAGCTCCCCCTTGGCAGTGCGCAGCTCCATCAAGACGGTGGTCAAGAGGGCGCGACGCATCTGGTCTTCGTGGCTCTCGACTCCTGCGGCGTTGGCCTTCAAGGCGACTGAGAAGCTGAAGACTAGGGACTGGCATTGCCAAGTCGCGCCACACACCGTCGAGACCATCCATTTTACGAAGACCGTGATACCCAGCTTCTCAAGGTCCCACACCACACTCGACTGACCGAGCCAGGTCTTGATGACCGTCCATTTGGAGTTCATCCCTGCGATGATCTCTCCTCGAACCCCAAGATAGGCATTGCGAAATGCCTCGTCAGCGCAAATCTCGCAGCTGGCTTGCCAGTCTCCGCTGGTTGGAGGTCCGCCGAAGAATATCTCGTCCAGCACCTCGAGTCTGGCGAGCGCGTCCCCGTCGAACGATGCGTTGACGAAGGCCAAGTCGAGAATATGGGCTCCCACTTTGGTGCCAGTTGCCATGGCTTTGAAGGCGTCGAGCCATTTGCCAAACCGAGAGAGCGTATGACTGAACGCTGCCAACTCGCTGAGATCGAGCGATTGAAACCGGGCCGTGAGACCAAAGAGCGCGCCTTTGCTTATCTTGAGCACGTCTATGGTCGTGCTCACATCGCTGACAAACTCTTTCTCGAACTTCAGCCCGGAGAGCAGTTTGCTTGCGAAGGCCGTACTGAGCTCGCTCTTTGTTCGCTCCGTTTGAAGCACGAGCTCCGTCAACACTTTACGGTACTGATGCTCACGGCATTCGCTGTCCGCCAGACCGCCCCAATTGAGCCTGAGCGTGCCACATGGACTGCTGGAGAGCCCTGACGGAGTGAGGAGCGCATATTGGTTGACGATGCTCGGGTAATACAGAGGTGTGCCATCGTCCATAACCAACTTGTAGAGTGAGACCATCCTCTTCTCTGACTCTTCGGAGTCTGAGACTACATACTCGGAGAAATGATCGGTGACGAAGAAGGCGCTGTGCCCATCAGGTCCCACCTGTACGACAGAACCAGTGCCGTCTTGCAGCGCGACATTGACCCACTCTCCATCGACAACCTGATGAACTCGCAGCAGGGCGCCTGGCCCGCGCGGTTGCTCAAACCTCACCGTGACCCAAACCGGCGCGTCGAAGACCTGCCCGTCTGGCTTCAACGACACGGCGGCCAAAATCCCCTCTTTGACAACGTCAGCAGGAAGAGAATCGGGCTCAACAGCTGTCAGGCTCAGCTCCACATCTTCGTGAAGAGCCCCCTGGGGCACGGCAAGCGCGAACCCCGAGTCGTCGAAAATGCCCCCTTCAGGGGTGACGACTTGCCGGGCCTCCGCGATGACCTCGCCATCCCGAAAGGCAGAAATCGTCACGTCAAGAGAGTCTGCGGGATCGCTGTGCTCTTCACCTCCACACGCGGTGAACAGAACGAGGACCGAACAAAGAAGAACGACGCGATTGACCATCTCGACACCTCGCTGTCACGGGACTTTTTGGAAGCAGTGCAGTCTCTTTATGAATGAAGTCGGACGATAATGACAGCATTGAGCGGCTAAATCGAGTCCGGGTTTCTGGACGCAGAGCTGGCTCCAACGCAAGTCACAACTCAATCGGCACGGACGTCTCGGCTTCAATCCGCGGCTTGATTGCTGCGTACACACCCGGACCGAAGACAGAGACGACCAGCGAGAACCGCAGGTCTTGGGTCTTGAGCGTGCGCTCCTTTCAATGGACTGATGGAAATGCTCTCGCGTGTCGCCAGAACTCGCAGCCAGGGATGGCGAAGAGTCGTGCAAACCCGAAGGGTTGCGAGCAGGATGCGAGCAACAACATCTCTCGCGGTCTCGGCTCTAGAGTTGGCCGTTTCACGAATTGCGTCGAGTTGGCTCAACAATCTCGCGCTGTGAAACCGCTGGCGGTCAACGGCCAGCAATAGAATTCGTTTCCAGAACTCGGAGCCACGGATGGCGGAGAGTCGTGTAAACCCAAAGGGTTGCGCGCTGGATCCGCGCGACAACTCCTCGGTGGGGCGAGTCTGTAGCCAGTCGATGAACGTGTCGAGCGCGTAGGGACGCGAGCACGAGTCGAAGAGAGAGGGTTCGGCTTGGGGCTTGCGAGTCGGCAGACCGATACGGGGAACGCACGCCCTCGCCGAACGCCGACCGACAGGCCCCCAGAAGGGCCCTAGGCGCATCCGGGTGTTGGCATACGAGCGAGTGACGTTCTCCGAAAAATGGACGGGCTGTCACCTGCGGAGCGGCACCGACCTCGTGCAGCCAGGCCAGGAGCCGCGCCTCGTCGCTCGATACACTCGCGCCGACACGCGCCTTGCAGAAGGCGTCGTTGTGCAAGGGCACACGCGCCGGCCTCAGGGGCAGGCCGTGGGTCTTGCGGCCGGGGTCACTGACCACGACGGTTGGCGTTCGGTCGACCGCGCGCCAGGTGCGGACGATGGTCGCCATGCCGGTCCCCACCTGCTCGGCATACCCAATCAGGCGCATCAACCGCGCGATGCGCGGGTTGCGCCGATGGGCAGCGACGCTACCCGGGCATTCGGCCGGCACTTGGGCCTGCAGCCCACTCCTTCAATTAGGGCCGCGACCTCGAGGTAGGTGACTTGGCTGGTTGGCTGTGGCACTGCCAGTCCATCCTCCCGAAGTCCCTGAACATGCAACTCAATCGCCTTACGAAGGAGCTGTTCTACCTCCTCGAGCGTTTCCCCGGTCGCGATGCAACCAGGAAGATCGGGCACGTAGGCTGAGAAGTTGGCGTTTGCCTTCTCGATGATGATGGCATATCGCATCTGGGCTTACCCCTTCAATCCAGCTTGTTCTCCTGTACCTGGAGCGTTCATCCATGAACTCGGCTCAATAGCCGCTCTTGAACTATGACGTTCGCCTGGGGTCCGAGCAAGGATGAACCTGCACGGAGCTCAGCGGCGAACCGCAGACGTCGAGGCCCAACGCCTCGAACAAGAGCAGGAAGCGCAGCCCCTTCAGGGCCGACGCCCAGGGTTGGGTGCGCTGGAAGGTCTGATGGCTACAAACCTGGGCGGGAGGTGACATGCCGCACACATCGAAAAGCCGAGGGCTGGACCTGGTCAAGCTGACAAAAGCCTATGCTTCTGGATGCAACACAAGCTTCGCGGACCTCGGCACCAACAGCATCCGCAGCGCCACATAGAGCACCGCGGCGGACAACAGGATCAGGGCCAGGAAGGCGTATGGGCTGTAAAACGCCTTGGTCGCCGGATAGAAGGTCGGGATGGCTCCCGCGATCAGCGCCACACAGGTCGTCCCGAACGCGAACGCCGGCTTGCGCGGCAAGACCATGACCACCGCCGTCAGCGTCACGGGCATGGTCATCTGGAACAGGAACATGCCGCCGACGATCAGGCTGAGCTCCCGACCACCGAAGGCGATGAGCGGCGCCGAGACCAGCAGGGCCACGACGCTGGTCTCGATCCAACCCAGCCGGTCGGAGATCAGCCCGCCAAAGGTCTTACCAGCGAAGGCGGCGAGCGTCAGCGCGAAGGACACCTCGAGCGCTTTGGGCAGCGCGTGGGCTCCGGCGTAGCCGACCAGCGCGCGCACGAACACCGAGAAGAGCAGCAGCCCGATGATCACGAGCCCGACCGAGCGCTTCGGTGCGGAGCGGTCGAGGGATTCG
>PFUG01000520.1 GCA_002789955.1 Deltaproteobacteria bacterium CG_4_9_14_3_um_filter_63_12
TTTGAAGAATTCCTGAGGATTGGGGGGCGCTCCTTGCAGTCAATAAACATGGAGAGTCATGACGGTTTACACTAGGACTAGGGTGCTTCGCTTGATGAACGCGCTGAGGGCAAGGAGCGCTCAATTATTAACAATGGAGGTTCACTTGAGATCGTTGCATGTGCTCTTGACCGCATGTCTGTTCCTCGTTTCGATTGCCGGGCAGGCCTTTGCGCAATCTCACTCGGAAGATATCCGGCTTACAGCTGCCTATTGCCAACAGGCAGGAACTTTGAGTCCCTCGTAAAAACCCAACCAAGAGTTGTTGACATCAAGTGTCGTGTGTTACACGACGATGTGCGTCTACGAGATTGAGGCGAGCGCTGATTGTGGTATCCTCGCGTTTGGCAATATCATCAGCAATACCTTGGGCTCGATCGGTGGAAACAGTGCGATTGTCGAATCATCGCTGTTTCCCGAGCCTCCAGCGAGTGATGACGTGCACCTCGCGGTTTCATATAGAAATTATGGCGATTGCCATCAAAAGGGGGTGTTGGGTCGGCTGAGTGTGATTCCGACGGTTTTCCCGACACCACCAAACTCGTCGAAGTCGACCGAGTAGTAGTATCTTAGCGATGCAACTCCAGCAGCGGAGCGCAGGTCCGCTGGTCGACGTCTTCGCCTCCATCGCCATGTTGACGCTGCACTCGAACGACGCCGATTTTGGGCGTCTCCGTGGGTTGTGGTGGAAGGACCCTCTGCCCTCACACCCCCGCCAACCGCGCCAAATACACCCCAGTCCGCGACTCCGCACAGCGCGCCACATCCCGCGTCGTCCCCTCGACCACGAGCCGCCCGCCGCCGTCGCCACCCTCGGGACCCAAATCGATAATCCAGTCGGCTGCGGCGATGAACTCGAGGTTGTGCTCCACGACGATGACGCTGTGGCCCTCGTCGACGATGCGTCGAATCGCCGAGATCAGGACGTCCACGTCTTGGGTGTGCAAGCCCACGGTCGGCTCGTCAAAAATAAACAGCTTGCCGCGTTGCGTCGTCCGCGCGCGCATCCCAATGTGCCCCGCCAGCTTCAGCCGCTGCAACTCGCCGCCGGAGAGGGTGGCCGTCGTCTGCCCGACTCGCAAGTACCCAAGCCCCACCTCGACCAGCGCGCCCAGTCGATGGGTCACGGCGCGATGGCCTTTGAAGAAGGCCATGGCCTCGTCGATGGTCAGACCCAGGATGTCGTCGATGTTCTTGCCGCGTAGGCGCACGGCGAGCACTGGGTCGCTGAAGCGCTTGCCGCCGCAGGTCTCGCACTGCAGCTCGACGTCGGCCATGAACTGCATCTCGACGATGAGCGTGCCCGTGCCCTCGCAGGTCTCGCAGCGTCCGCCCTTGGTGTTGAACGAGAAGTGCTGCGGCGTGATGCCCTGTGCCTTGGCCGACTCGGTCTCCGAGAGCAGCTTGCGGATGGGGTCGTAGGCCTTCGTATAGGTCGCCGCGTTCGACCGGCTCGAGCGGCCCAACGCCGTCTGGCTCATCACGATGACCTCTTCGATCAGCTCGAGCCCTTCGATGTCTTCGCAGATGCCAGGCTCGGCCGCGCTGTCGCCCTGCCTTGCGCGCCACCCGTCGTAGAGCACCTCGTGCACCAGCGTCGATTTGCCCGAGCCGCTGACTCCTGTGATGCAGACCAGCCGATGCAGCGGGATGCGCACGTCCAGCGCGCGCAAATTGTGCTCGGTGGCCCCGATGATGCGGATGGCGCCTTGGTCGACCTCGGTGCCGGGTCGCGGCGGCGGGAGCGTGCGGCGCTCTCGCATGGCCAAGCCGGTGGCGGTGTCCGAGGCGAGCAGCCCCTCGAGCGTCCCGGAAAACATGACGTTGCCGCCGCCCTCGCCGCCCGCCGGCCCGATCTCGATGGCCCAGTCGGCGCCCTTGATGATCTCTGGATCGTGCTCGACGACGACGACGGTGTTGCCGAGGTCGCGCAGGCCCTGCAGGGCGCGCAGGAGGCGCTCGCTGTCGCGGGCGTGCAGCCCAGCCGTCGGCTCGTCCAGGACGTAGAGGGTGTCGGTCAGCGCCCGTCCGATGGAGCTCGTCAAATGCAGCCGCTGGAACTCGCCCCCAGACAGGGTGCGGGTTTGCCGGTTGAGCCGCAGGTACCCCAGCCCGACGTCGGTCATGTAGCGCAAGCGCAGTCGGATCTCCTCGAACAAGACCCCGACCTCCGGGGTGTTCAACCCGTCGGCCTCCAGCTTGGCAAAGTGCGCCGCGGCCTCCTGCGCAGTCATGGCGGTGATGGCATCCAACGCAAACCCGCCGACGTAGGCGTGGCGCGCCTGAGCGGAGAGGCGCCCGCCGCCGCAGCGCTCGCAGTCGGTGTAGCCGCGGTAGCGCGCCAGCAAGACCCGGGCGCTGACCTTGCGGCGCTTGCCCTCGAGCTCCTTGAAGAAGCCGCGCACGCCCTTGTAGCGGCCCAGGCCGTCGAGGAGCGCAGCGCGGTGGTCCTCGCTCAGCTCGCGCCATGGGACGTCGAGCGGAATGTGGTGCGCCAAGGCGAAGTCGAACAGGGTCTTGCGCCGCCGCTTCTTGGCCGGCGTCTCGAAGACCACGACGGCGCCGCCCTTCAGGCTGCGGTAGGGGTTGGGGATGACCTTGCGCAGGTCGAGCCCCGTGGTCTTGCCGAAGCCCGTGCACTCGGGGCAGGCGCCCAGCGTCGTGTTCGGGTTGAAGAGCGCGGGGATCAGCTCCACATAAGGGTGCCCGCACTCCAGACAACGAAACGCGCGCTCGAAGCGCAGGCTGTCAGGTAGGGTGCCGCTGTCCTTGGCGGGCAGAGCGTGCACGAGCATCTTGCCGTTGCCGAGCTCGAGGGCCGCGTCGACGGCCTCGACGATGCGCTTGACCTGATCGTCTTTGAGCACGATGCGGTCGATGAGCACGGGAAAGTCTTTGCGGGCGAGCATGACCTCAACGTCGAGCTCTTCGATGTTCTTGGCTTCGCCTTTGAACCAGAAGCGCCGGAAGCCACGCACCACGAGCCGCTCGAGGACGTGCTCGGCGTGCTCCTCTTCGGTGGGCCGGACCTCGGCCACGAAGACCAGGCGCGTGCCGGGTTCTAGGGCCGTGAGGCGCTCGACGATGCGCGGCACCGTGTCGCGGTTCACCTCGCCGCCGCAGTCGGCGCAGAATTGCTTGGCGAGGTGTGTGTAGAGCAGCTGCAGGTGGTCGTCGAGCTCGGTGACGGAGCCAACGCTGGAACGGGCGTGGGTCGAGCCGGTGCGCTGCCGCAGGGCGATGGCGGGCAGGATGTTGGCGATCGAGCGCAGCGGCGGTTTCTCCATGCGCTGGAGGAACTGCCGCGCGTAGGTCGACATGGACTCCAAGAAGCGACGCTGTCCCTCGGCGTAGAGGGTGTCGAAGGCGAGGCTGGACTTGCCCGAACCGCTGACGCCAGTGACCACGACCAAGGCCCGCTGGGGGATGTCGATGTCGATGGACTTGAGGTTGTGGGTGCAGACGCCGCGCACCTCGAGGCAGCGTCGTTTGGGCTTGCCCGGCTTGGACGCGCGGGTTGCCTGTGGAGTGAGGTCGTTCATTGGAGGTGGTGAACCAGCCGTGTGGCGCCGCTGCGCCGAGCGTCGCCGACGCCGTCGAAGGAGCCGTCGGCGCGTCGCTCGGCGACGTGGACGCCGCCGAAGAACATGCTCTGTTTGGGGAAGCTGCTCAGGCGCACCCCGTCCTTGGCCAAGTCGGCGAGGATTTGAGGGTTCTGGGTGGCCTCGCCGAAGAGCGTGTCGTGCTCGTAATGGACTCGGTCGGCGGACACGGCCTCGGAGGCGGGGAGCGAGTGGGTCAGCATATTGCGCACAACTTGCACGATGGCGGTGCGGATGCGGTTGGAGCCGCCACTGCCCATGGACACGATGTCGCCGTCTCGCTTCGAAATGAGCAGCGTGGGGCTCATGGCGCTGCCGAGCCGCTCACCAGGTTTGAAAGCGTGGAAGCCGCCGGGGTTGATGTCCTCCTCACCCAGGAAGTTGTTGAGGAAGATGCCGTAGCCAGGCAGCACGACGCCCGAGCACTCGCCGTTGGAGAGGGTGACGGAGCAGGCATTGCCGTCTTTGTCGATGGTGGAGACGTGGGTCGTGTTGCCGACGAGGTTGCGCAGCTCTGGAATGGGCGGAAGGGCGGCGGTGCCGAGCTCGAGCAGACGCTCGAGCCGCTTGCGCCCCTTGGCGACGTTCGAAGGCTCGAGCAGTTTGAACACGAGGTCCAAGGTGGGGACCTCAGCGCCAAGGACCTCGTTGCGGGCAGTGAGCATCTCCTGCATCACGGCGCGCAGCAGCAGCACCTCTTCGCGAGAGGCGAAGTTCCTCTCCGGCACGGTCTCGAGGAGCAGCATGCCGTAGGCGATCAGGGCGCCGCCGCCCGACGGCGGAGGGGTGAGGACCAAG
>PFUG01000595.1 GCA_002789955.1 Deltaproteobacteria bacterium CG_4_9_14_3_um_filter_63_12
GCGGGCCGCAAAGGAGAGCCTCAGTCCGCGCTCTCCATTTCCTCGATCGTCAAGTTGTCGTTGGTAAACACACAGATCTCGGCCGCGATACCGATGGCGGCCTCCGCGATCTCACGAGCGGACAAGTCGGTGTTTCGCAGCAGCGCCCTCGCCGCGGCCAGGGCGTAGTTTCCACCAGAGCCAATGGCGATGACCCCCTCGTCGGGCGAAATCACGTCGCCGGTCCCCGAAATCAACAAGGTCGTGCTTCGGTCGGCGGCGATCATGAGCGCCTCGAGCCGTCGCAAATACTTGTCGGTGCGCCAGTCCTTGGCCAGCTCGACTGCGGCCCGGAGCAAGTTCCCACCGTACTCGGCGAGCTTCGCCTCGAGCTTCTCGAAGAGCGTCATGGCGTCCGCGGTCGACCCCGCAAAGCCGACGATGACTCGATTCGACGAGATCGAGCGTACCTTCGCCGCGGTCGCCTTCATGATCGTGTTGCCCATCGAGACTTGCCCATCACCGACAATCACGACTCGGCCCTTGTGACGTACGCCTACGATTGTGGTCATCGTGCACACCTCCCTCTTACCCGACGCTCCCGTGAGCGCCCAAAAACGAGACCGACCAGTGTAAACACCGGTCGGTCTCGGGGAAGCTCAGGAGATGGCAGAGCCTCAGCGACGGCGACCTTTGCTCTTGCTCTTCTTAGCGGGCACCGAACTCCCAGACGATTTTTTGCTCTTGCCCACCGACTTCTTGGAGGACTTGGAGGTAGAGCTAATCTTGGTCTGTGACGACTTGGCGGGGCGAACCGTCGCGCTGGTTTTGCTCCTAGAGCTCGAAGACTTGGTGGTCACCTTGGGCTTGCTTGTGTTGGTGCTCGCCCGCACTTTCGTGGCCTGTTTCTTGGTCGTCTCCTTCTTGACGGCCTCTTTCTTCGTCGGCGCACGGACCACCTTCGGACTTGCCTTTGTGTCTTTGTTAGCCTTGCTCTCCTTGACGGCTGTGTTCGACTTCGAAGTGCTCCTCACCTTGTTGTCAAACCTTGGCTTGGAGTCTTGGCTGCTCGAGAGCTCGGTTTTGGTCAGTTTGGGCTTGGCCTCGCGGTCGAGGCGTTGAGCCTCGCGGTCGAGGCGTTGAGCCTCGCGGTCGAGGCGTTGAGCCTCGCGGTCGAGGCGTTGGGCCTCGACGGAGGTCGACTCGACGACCGTCATGTCTCTTCGATGCAGCACCTTCTGCGAGACTACTGGGGTGTCGACCCGCTTCGCCTCGAGCGCGGTGGGGCTGGGCGAGCCGGTGTTGGCGCCCGCAAATGTCGCGTTCATCATCGCTGCACCCTTCGAGGTTCCTCTCGTTCCGGCGTCGGCTCCAGAGCCCGAGGATTGATCTCGGCTCGAGAGATTGGGTGCGGGCGCTGCGGCGGTGCCTGAGTCGGGGTTGCCTGGCTTGGGGGCGTGAACCGTTCCTCCTGGAGCTGGCGCCGAGGCTGTCCTCGAGCCGTGCTCACGCTCGTAGTGGGCCACTCGTCGCGGGTGATGCTCGGAGTAGTAGCGGTCTAGGTGTACGGTGTGACCGTGTCGGTAGTAGGTGTCGTAGCCGCCGTTCCACACATAGTAATGGTCTACGTATCCGTAGTGGTCGTGGAGTCCTGGGCCCCAATGGTGGTGGTGGAACCCGTCGATGTAGCACCAGTGAGTGGAGGTGTAGACTGGGTGGTGGCCCTGATAGGCGTAGACCTCGAAACGGGGCTCGACGACGTAGTAGGTGGGATCGCCGACGAAGAGGTAGAAACCATCATCGACCACGTAGAAGTCTGGGTCTTCGGGCTCGTAGTAATGGGCGTGTGGGCCAGCGAAGTCGCACCAATCACCGACGCTGTCGTCGACCACCGAGACCGGATGGGCACCGTAGTACGGCACCTCGTAGTCGACATATCCAGTCTCGTAGACGACCGAGGCGCTTTCCACGCGTGAGTGTGTGTAACAACCGCTCAACAGGGAGAGGGCGATCATCGGGGCGAGAAGGTTCAAAAATGAGGAACGCATCGCAGCTCTCCTTGCCAAGACACCGCTGCTCGGCGAACACGGACACTTCGAAAGCTCAGGTCGATCGGATTTCGCGTGGCTCGATGCGAGCCACCTCGCGTCCTTACGCTCGCGATCGGGAAACATCGGTGCGGCGAACCGCGTCCAACGCTAACCTTCCGACGGCACAGTGGTCGCGGTATTCAAAATTCGTACCCCTGCGAGTAGCCGCAGAACACCTCGCAGTTCGCTGCCGGTCTCGTCGCAAGTCGTCTTGTTTGGCCGCTCTGCGCAATCGCTTTTCTCATTGTTGCGCCAACCGCCTTCCGCCGCAAGAACTGCCTTCACCAGATTCACCAGAACCGAGTTCACAGTGTCGCCAGTTTGACCTCACCTCTTGCGAAAGAGTCCAGCCGCGGCGAACGCCGCCGAGAATGGGCTTAACGCCACGTCGTGGCCAGACGCCGAAAACGCGTGAAACGCCTCCCTCGTGACCGTTGGGATCGCTGGCGGCGCGGGGCCTCTCGTCAGCTGCAGGGCCACCTGGAGCTCCTCGAGCGTCTGAAGCTCGACCGGTCTCTCGCTCGCCGTGCTCAACAACGCCTTGACCACCGACTCCAGGCCTGTTTCTTCGTTCGGGTAGTCGAAGCCACCCAACGCGGCCAAGGTTTCCGTCGAGAAATGTGTCGGAGTCGCCGGCTCGAGCCGGCGGGCCACGTGTTCGAGAAGACAGGGGATGTCCTCGTTTCGCTCCCGCAGCGACGGAATACGGATGACCCGATTGGACAGCAGCTCGACCAACGCCGGCGAGAGCCCCCGCTCATGAGTCAGCACCGACGGCGACAACCTCGAAGAGACGATCCAACGAACTCGTTGGGCGACTGGCAAATGCATCACCTCGAAAAGGTCCTTCGCGTCGTCTTCGTCGAGTTGGTCGAGTCCCTCGAGCAACAGAGTGCCGCCCTCTAGGCCTGGTAAGAGCTGGCGCAATGCGGCTCCAGGCAGTGTCGCAGCACCAAAGGGCGCTCCGTCCCGCGGCCCCAACGCACGGGCCAGCTCGGCCCAGCGACGCCCGGTGTCCAAAGAGCCGCTGACCAGCAGAAGGGAGCCGGCCTCGACCGAATACCTCGCCAAGACCTCTACGGCATTCCCGAGAGCGGGCGAGATTCCCACCACACCGAAACGCTCCACCTGGTGAATGAGCCGCTCGTAGTGTGCCCGATGATTCTCGACGATCTGACTCACCGAGACCCACTCCAGAAGCCTTCCGACCGTCTTCGACAGCTCATTGAGGAGCCAAACATCCTGCTCACTAAACGCTCTCGAGGTTCCAAATGCCTCGTCGGTTGCATAGAGCAAGCCCCAAGCCTGCTCACCAACCGAGACTACGGCACAAAGCGCCGCAGCGACGCCGGTGCCACCTTCGAGTGTGGTGGTGGCATCCGCCTCAACTGGAAGGTCCGCGAGCTCGACAGCCACCGCGCTGCCGCGGCGAACGCATTCTTGGATGACCGATCGACGGATCGGATTTCGCTCGCCTCCCGGTACAGAGTTGGCTCGCTGCGAGCCGCCCCGCGTCCCTGCGCTCGCGGCCGAACTCGCAGCAAACGGAGGTGAGACCCAGCTGAACGAGTCGCCCTCGAGCTTCAGCAATGCGACTTCCGGCACCTTCAATAGCCGAGCCGCGCCGATGGTCAACGTCTCGAGCCATCGAGAGCCATTCTGCAGGTTCTGAGGGTCCAACAGTCGGTCGGTCAGTTTGTGGAGCGCCAGCAATTGCCCAGCCTCGAGCACTGGTGTCAACCCACTTGGCAAGGCCAAGACCTTGAGGATGTCCTCAGCCGCGGGTTCTTGTTGGTGGTGTTCGACGCTGATGACCGGAAACGCTGCTTCACTCTGCACCTCGACACGAAAGCTCAGCCGTCCAGCAAACTGGACGAGGTCTCCGCGACTCAGCTGGGTCAAATCAAAGGCTTTCAGTCGTCTGCCGTTGAGCTCTGTGCCGTTGCGGCTGTCGAGATCCACGAGGTAAAGATGGCCCTCTCGAATGACAAACCTAGCGTGGCTCGACGAAACGAGATGATCCTGTGTCACCACGTCGTTCTGTTTCGCACGGCCCACGGTCAGCGAGTCAATGGTCGAGCTCGTCACCTCGAACGATGACGTGGAACTCATTGGAACCAGACGGTACATCCTGAAACCCCTCGCGCACCTCTCCCCCACGGGCGAAAGTCACACGGGCAAATTCGCGGGTCACAAGCAAGAGAACAATCAAGCGACGGCATGCCCCGACCAACGACTCATCATGGCACCGTGAAGGCGAGGAAGGCCTCCGAACGGCCGCGCCTGAGTTGCAGCCGGACGATATCACCAGCCGCCACGTCCCGCAGCCCCTGAGCCAAATCGTCGGAGCTGTGAACGACGCGATCGTCGAAGTGGGTGATGACATCGCCCTCCAGCATACCAGCCAAACAAGGGGGGCTGCCGGCCTCGCACTCGGTCACAAGGACGCCAGTGCCGGCCTCCAAATCGAGCGCCATTCTCGTGGCCTCGTCGACGAGCTCGACGTGCAGCCCCAACCCCACGCTCCCACTGGCAGCGGAGCCCCCCGCATTGCTGCCAATTAGCTCTTGCGGCTGCTCCAGAGGACCCAGCTCGACCGACACCTGGTGTCTCCGGTCACCGCGCAGGACCTCGAGCTTTGCTACTGTTCCGACGCCAGCGGTCGAGGTGAGCCAACGCAGCCGACGGTGATCGACCTCCTCCCCAGCAAATGTGACGATGATGTCTCCCTCCAAGAGATCGACCCCAGAGGCCGGACCACCTTCCACCACAGAACTCACTACGGCGCCCTGCCCAAGACGCAAACCCAGGTCGCTCGACAGCTCCCTGGACACCGGCTGGATGGTGATCCCGAGCCAACTGCGCTCCACAGTGCCATTGGCGAGCATCGGGAGCAGCGTCTTCGCCACGTTGATTGGAAGCGCGAAACCAATTCCCTGCCCCAAAGGGTTAATCGCCGTGTTGATTCCAATCACTTCGCCGGTGACGCTGAACAGCGGTCCCCCAGAGTTGCCCGGGTTGATGGAGGCGTCGGTTTGGATGAAGTCCGCATAGAGCTCGGGGTTAGCGCGGCCGAGAGCCGAAATCACGCCGACCGTCACCGTGTGGTCGAGGCCGAGTGGGCTGCCGATCGCCATCACCCACTCCCCGACCTCGACTTTGTCTGAGTCACCGAGGGACACCGAAGGCAGGTCCACCGCATCCATATGCAGCAGCGCCAAGTCGGTCGGAGGATCCGAACCCACGACGGTCGCCTCGAATTGGCGTTTGTCTGCCAACGTCACCAAGACCTGCTTGGCCTCTCCGACCACGTGGGCGTTGGTCATGAGGAACCCGTCCGCGCTGATGATAAAGCCCGAGCCCACCATGCTTGGCGGGCCGAGGCTGGCGCCAACAGGCTCCGAGGTGATGTTGACGACCGCCGGGGAGACAGCCCTGGCGAGCTCCGCGAAAGAACTGAAGCGGAAAACATCATCGCGGCCCATCCCCTCGGGAATCGGGCCCTCGCTCCAGAGCGGCTCGCCCCCAAAACCTTGGGAGCCGACCACGCTCGTCGCAACACCCAGGAGACCAAGAAGCAGAGGCAAGAGCCTGCGCCTACTTCGTTGGATCGACCGTCGCGGTGATCTCAAGAGTAATCTCCAAGTCCGCGCTTCCACCCGGAACTGTCTGGCCCTTCTCGACGATCAATGTCGACGCAGGGATAAACGCGAATTGCAGAGAGGTGATGTAGGTCTGCGCAGAGGCCATTCCAGCGTCGTCGATCTGCCCAGCCACCTCGGCGGTAGAGCCGGCGGGAATCGAAGGGATGGTCGCGATGCGGACCCCATTAGCAGGGAGAAGAGCTCCAGATGGGCCCACATACAGCTCGAGAGGTGGCAGCGCAGCGGTGAGGCTGTTGGTCTTCGGCCTCACACGGATCTTGGTGATCTCGACCGACTTGAGTTTGTCCTTGTTCGAGTTCAGCTCTGGACTGGCCTTGGTGAGGTCGACGGGAGCCGGCGGCAACGGCAGTGGAGTCTCGAGCCGCTCGGGGGCCACACTTCCGGAGGTCGGCAGCGCGCCCAGGTCAATGGGGATGTTGAACGAATGCTCGGCGCTGATTGGGAGGTCGAACCCCAAGTCGTCGTCGATACCGAAAAGTGCGCATCCTGCTCCGGTGGCGACGAAGACGAGCAACAGCCCAACCAACGCCTTTATCCTTGCCAAATGCGCGTGCTCGCGGCGCTCCATAGGTCCTCCAAAGATAGTCCAGATGTGGGTTAGGCTGGCCTTCAAACAGACGGCCGAACCTCGAACCTCAGTCTCGGCAAAGACCATAGCAAGGTGCCCAAGCAGCGGCAAGCAACCCTATGAACCCCAGCACCCTTGAGGGTCCTCGCTTTCCTTGCGGGCGTTGGCGCGGTTGGCTGCCTGGTAGATTCGTGTAGGTTGCACCTGTGCGACAATCTGGAGGTGTGATGAAGTTGTTCCAGTCCACATTGTTCGACCTTCCGTTGCGCTGCGGAGCGCTGGAAGAGAGCCTCGAGAAGGAAGGCGTCACTGTCATCGTGGGAGTTGACGAGGCTGGACGCGGCCCACTCGCCGGTCCAGTCGTCACCGCGGCGGTGTGCCTCGGAACCGAACATGGACTTCAGGGGCTCGACGACTCCAAGCGCCTCACCGCGGCGCGAAGGGAGGCGCTTTTCGACCAGATCAAAGCCTCCGCACTGGCGTACGCCATCCATGAAGCGAGCCCGAAGCAAATCGACGAGCTCAACATCCTGCAGGCGACCTTATTCTCCATGAGGGAATCGGTGATGCAGGTCGTGGGGGCACTGCGCCAGAGAACGATCGCGCCGGCGGTCGTGGTGGTCGACGGAAATCAGCCGCTTCGCCTCGACTCCACAGCGAAAGTGCCAGAGCGCTGCGTCGTCAAGGGGGACCAAAAGAGCACGAACATCGCGGCCGCCTCGATCCTGGCGAAAGTCCATCGCGACCGACTCATGGCCGAGCTCGATGTGGAGTACCCAGGCTACGGACTCGCCGAGCACAAGGGTTACCCTACCAAATCTCACAAAGCCGCCATCGCCAAGCTCGGGCCCTCTATCATTCATCGCACCACGTTCAGGGGGGTGAAAGAACACCTCACCACGTCTCAAGTCGATCCGAGACACGAGCTGGGGGCTCTGGGGGAAAACCTGGCAGCGAATCACCTGATTGAGGCGGGCTACGAGATCGTCGAGCGCAACTGGCGCTGTGACGTCGGCGAACTCGACATCATCGCCGAGAAGGGAGAAGTCCTGGCGATCGTCGAGGTTCGAACCGTGCGCAAAGGCAGCTTGATTCGACCCGAAGACACCGTCATCGCCTCGAAACAGCGCCGCGTCGAGCGGGCGTTCGGACAGTGGATGCTCGACCAGGACGTCTCCCGTAAAGTCGTGCGCTTTGACGTGATCGGCGTCGAAGTCGACTCGACAAGAACAGAAATCCGCCATCACCTCGACGCGTTCAGAGCGCGAACGCTGATGTTTTGAGGGTCTGGGCGCGCAATCACTCCGCGGGTACGCAGTAGTACTCACCCAGGCCAGGAATCCACTCGACACAAGAACCGCGGACACCAGTCTCGGGAACCTTGGGGCAGGAAGCGTCGGAGGGGTCTGTGCAGCGGACCGTGCAGAAGGGGGCACTTCCCTGGTACGTGCCGCAGAGTTGGCTCTCGCATTCGAAGACGAAGTCGACCACACAGCTCGCAGCGGCCGTCGTGTTGTCGTCTCCACCCGAGGCGGAGCAGGCTTCGTTCATGGCTTGGCTGCTCGGGAGCGTACAGGGGCCGTAGGGCTCAGGGGTGCAAGCCAGGCCGAGAGAGAACAGCGCGAGCAGAATCGCAAGGGTTCGCAGCTTCCAAAATTTGGGTCGTCCTGAGTTCATCTCTCTCCGGCCTCCCCGGCCAACCGCACATAGCTTTCAGAAAAGGTAGCAAAAAAAGGCGCTGTCACATTCCAGCGACCCTCAACGAGCGCGCCACAGTATTGCAGCGAAACCGTCGAGCTGTCAACGAGCGAACCTCCAAACGCCAAACCAACTCGGCCCAATCCCCTTCGCCCTTTCGCCAACCGCTCGAAAGCAAGGTTGACCGCGTTCTCACCCGGCTCATATACTCGCCATGTGTGATTTGCTGAGCGGACGACCGAGTTTCGCACCGCAGCTCATCGACACGAAGCAAGATTCGGTCGTGGGCAAGCGAGGCAATAGAACCCGATTGCTGCTGCGGGTGCAACGAAGCTTCGAACTTGGAGGGAAGGGTGACGGCCGAGGACGACAAGCGAAATTACCTTCGCATCCGCTCAGAGCAGTTCTCACTGGAGTTGGAGGGAGACCCGGCCTTCATTCTGGAGACCTATGACACGGTTCGACAGGACATTCTGCGACGGCTGATCGACCTGATCCGGGGCGGTCAAAGCTCGGCGGACTCCGCCAAAACCATGGCGCAGAGCATCCCTGCCGAGGTGCAACAAGAGATCCCCCCTCTGCAACCAGACGCCGAGGCTCAGGAGCAAAACCAGCAGTCGAAGGCGAACGCCAACAATTACGTGTGGGTCTACATCACCCACGAGATCTACAACAAAGTCTACGTTGTCGATTTGCCGACGTTCAGTGCCTCGCCGCTCAGTCGCTTCCTCGATGGAGTGCGTCTGCGCAAGCTCTACGTCAACCGAGAGTATCAAGAGGTCCTTGGCCCCTTGATCGGGACCGGAAAGACGCTTTGGTCCGAGTTGACGAAAAAAGGGCGGGAGCAGCTCGCCAACTCTGGCAAGTGACACCCAATCAGTGCAGCCTCACCCTCTCGTTAGGAAACGATTGGCTCGAGGAGTTCTCTGCGACAGACTCCGAGTGGTCTGCCGCTGACCTGGTCGCAGCAAAGGGGGTTGTCGACATCGTCGTCGGCGCTCGCAATGTCAGCAGTCGGATCGCCGCCGACCGGGTGTTGCCTTTCGTCTTCGAATTGGTCGTGCAGCTCACCGCGCTGCTCGGCGGCCAGCAAAAAGTATTTGTCGCCTATCCGGAAGAACCCTGGGAGTTGGTTTTCGTCGGCAAAGGGCAGCACTGCCTCATGAGCCTCTATCGGCTGTGGCCGGAGGGCGAGCTCGTGCTGTTCGACGCAGAGGTGCCCATTTCGGTGCTTGTCGAAGCCGTCGACGGGCTTTGCCTGGAGGTCCTGACGAGAGTCGGACGCGTTGCGCCACACTTAAAACATCATCCGTCGATCGTCGCCCTGTTCGAAGCCCGAAAAGCCCTTCGGTCTCCGGGCGTCGGCAGTGGCGATAGCACACCAAGGACAGCACCAAGTGGCCCACGTCTGGAGTTGGAGTCTCGCCGGGGTTTGCTTTCTTTGCAGCTCGAAGCCACCCACCCACCCGACTTCACGACCTTTGGGAGCCGGGAGCACTTTGACACCCACTCACTCTTGATTCCATCTCGAGTCTCCATCCTGAGCGAAGGGGAGCGCTCCGTCCTTTTCGATGGGCCTGGGGCGCTGATGGACATTTCCGGACTGATTCATGTTCTCAGTCGCGCACTGAGTCGACCATCAGGTGCAGCCGGTCTCGTCACGCGAATCGGAGGGAGAAAGGTGGTCGTCACGACCGAGACGGTCGAGTTTCTTTGGGATGGCGGCAAGGTGGAGCTTGCTTCAGCGGCACTGGTGGATTTGCTCCCAGACCTTGTCCACAGGTTGGACCATTGGATGGTCGACACCCATCCGAGCCAGGCGACCAACCAGAGGTGGATTGAGGTCGTCAGCGGCGCGCGTGCCCTGCAATCCAAAGCGCGACAGCTCTTGGACGGAAACCTCTTCGGGACTCCCTCCCGACAGGATTCGCTCCAGGCCTCTGAGGTCGCCCAAGACATCGAGTTCCCGTTCCCGGTCAATCTGCGCAACGTGAAGCGCATGAATTGCGAACGGAAGTGGTGTGTGGAGAGCCAAGCGGGCGCTGTTGGACACGTCTTCGTTGCGGGCGAGCAGCTGCTCTGGTCGACAGCGCAAGAGGTTCGTTGCCTGCAGCGCGCCGACGGCGACACCCTCTGGAGTCGCGCCCTTTCGCTCGGAGACGAGCTCTGTTCGCTAGGACCAGGAGCCAAGAGCACCTTGGTTGTCGGCACCGAGGCCATCTGTCTTGTCGACATTGTCGATGGTGTTGAGCGATGGCGGACGCCAAACACGACAGGAGAGGGCATCTGGCCCCTCGGTTCAATCCAGCTCTCTCCAGATGAGAAGATTGTGGTCATGGTCCTCGCCGGTCGCCACGTCGAGGCCAGGGAGGTGTGCTCAGGGAGGCTGCTCTGGGAGCAGGACTACCTCTACGGCGAGGTTGTGGCGCTGGCTGCAAACGAAGCGGGGAACCTGCACCTTGTTCTCGACGACGGACTCATCGAGGCTCGCGATGGTGCCAATGGCCAGACGCTCTGGCGAATCGTCGTAGAGCTGGAGTTGAGCGAGCTGTGGAGTGTGGGAGGGCATCTGCTGGTCTGGGGCGAGCGCCACAGCCTCGAATCGGTGCTGCAGCGGATCGACGGGCAGACCGGCGCATTGGGATGGACGAGGGTGTTCGACGGGGTTGCCAATATCGAGATGGTCTCAGCCGCCCCTTTGGTCTTCGACAGGGGAGGAGAGTACGGCTCGATGGAGTGGGAATGTCTAAGGCTGGAAACCGGCGAGACGCTTTGGTCTCGTGCGCTCGAGGGGGAAGCGCTGCCGCAGTCGAGCGCGCTTTGGAGCGGCCACTCCAAGCTCTTCACGAAGACCGCGAACGATCGCATTCAGTGTTTCGATCTGCTCACGGGGGAGAGCCTGTGGACGGTCAATTTCCCCAACCAAAGACATGGCTCTGATGAGGGAGTCCTGCACCTCATCGAGGACGTGCTCTTGGTGGTTCACGACGCCTGCTACCTCATCGAGCCGGAGACGGGTCGGGTGCTCTGCGTCATTGGTGGCATCGAGAGCGACCCCAACTTCGTAGTTCCGCTGGGCGAGTTCGATCTCTTGGTAGGGATCGAGCACACCACGAACCACTCCATCCTCTCGCTATACTCGACGGGACACTTCTTGGCTGTCGTGGAGTGATTTTATCCGGCGTCGCAGTCTAGATTCCCAAGAATAGGCGCTTTCCGAAGTTGCTGGCCAGCCGTGAGTCGAAGATCTTCTTGGCTGCCTTCTCGATGTCATACTCGAGGCGCACATAGCTCAGACGCTTGGGGCCGTCTTCGAAGACCGTGCAACAGGCTCTGTTGTCGTAGTCTCTAGGCTGTCCAACGCTGCCGACGGTGACGATATATTTGCGATCGTCGTCGAACTTGATGCAGTCGCTGCTGACATCCTCGGCGCCGTCGGGGGTCAGAGCGAACGCCTTGGTCAGATGGGAGTGACCGATGAAGGTGATGTGGGAGAGGTCATCGAAGTGCGAGGTCAGCTGATTGGCTTGCTCGATGGAGAAGACATAGTCGAAGTCTTCCATATTGATTGGAGAGCCGTGGCTGAAGGAGAGCGAGAGGTCCTTGAAGTGAGCGATATAGGGCAGCTCTTTGAGCCATCCCATATGGTCGGGGCTGACGAGCTCAGCATGCCAATCGAGCGCGTTGCGCGCGGCATCGTAATAGTAGGCGTAGTTCATTCGACCCGACACCGCGGCATCATGATTGCCGAGGACGGTGTATTTCGTGAAGTCTTTGATGATTCCGCAACAGACATCCGGGTCCGCACCGTAGCCGACGACGTCGCCTAGGCAAACATAGAAATCACAGGGATTTTCTTTGTAGTGGTTGACGACGGTCGACAGTGCTTCGAAGTTGCTGTGGATGTCCGAGAAAACTCCAATCTTCATAAGACTCTCTCAATTCTGCTGATGGTGTGCAAAGCAAGCAAACTACGACGAGGCTGTTTGTCATGTTGGGCAAACAGCGTCCCCAGCGGCGTCATGTTCCTGAAGGCTCCCTGCGAACCGTTAGAGAAGAAGCTAAGATCACAATTTCCAGCTGCCAAGGCCGTTGCCAGGGATTTCGGTCGGGGATCGGCTTTGAAGCGCCCGAACTCGCCCCAGTTCACTCGCCAACCTTGGGCAGAATGACCTGGAACTCTTTAGAAAACTCTTTCAGTAGGCTGAAGAGTCGGATTCGGTCCGCTCGCTGCATTCCTTCCCATAGGTCGGAGAGCACGAGCATGGAGATGTGGTCACCCCGCCTCGAGTTGGCCTTGTTGTGATGGAGGAGCACGCCCAACGCAATCGCTCTGAGCCAGAGGACTTGTTGCCGCGGCGGGAGGTCTTTGAGGGGTCTCTCCGGGCTCTCTCCGTCAAAGACCACGAAGTGGTTCTCTTTGAGCTGCAGCGAAGCTTCACGCTTGCCCACGATGCCGGGGACGAGGCGGTTGATGGCTTGCATCTCGCTCGCGGCGACGTTGGGTCGGTCGTCTGGAAGCAGCTTGAGGCGTCTGGAGAGGTCAATCAGCGGCGTCTCCGGTGAGGAAGCCGTCGGCATGATGTTGTCGGCCGCGACTCCTCGCTTTTCGAGCTCCGCCCTGAGCTCGTAGGTGGGCATGACGTAGTCGCCAAAGGAAGCCCGCTCTGTTTTCAGTCGGGCGATTTCCTCTTCGAGGTCGACGATAGTCTGTCGGCTCTTGATGAAGATCGGGTCGCTCAGGTGAGTTTTGAGCATCGCCTGGAGCTTCGTCTTCTTCTCCTTGAGCGTCTCGAAGCGGTCGACGTCCTCGACAATTTGCTCAGGTGAGCCCCCGCCGAAGAGCTTCTGCAGTCGCTTGAGTCGTGTCGTCGCCCGTTCGGTCGCCTTCTCGTTTTCCTTCCTCTGGACTTCCAGAGCTTTTGACCTGGCGGTGAGGACGTCGTGTCTCTCGATGAGCGTGATGTGGCGGGTGACGGCAAAGCAGACCGCGCCCAATCCGAGCACGGTCCCAAGGGCGAGACTCCGGTATTTCGGGCTGTCAGCGACGCTGAGGTAGATGGCGCCGATCAGGCAAGCCAAGGACAGAACGAGGCTGAGCTGGACCAACTTGTTGGAGAAGACGGGCTCGGGTGAGGCTGCGCTTCGCCGGCGTTGGATGTTGTCGATGAGCTCGAGGAGCTCGTTAAATTCTTTGCGCTGCGCCTTGTTTTGAACCTCGCTGTTCGCCAAAAAAACGCGATCCGCGTCGTTGAGTGCGGGCATCTTCTCGAACGTTTTCAACTGCTGATTGACTTGGTCGAGAGCCGCCTCGACCTTCATCGCTGGGCTCTTGGCTGTGCGAATCTCTCTGAGCTCGAGCTCGCGGCTGCCGATCCGAGTCTCGATTCGCTCCACGGCCAAGCTGGCTCGGAACTCTTCGACCAGTTTCCCCGTCTCGTCTTTCGACGCGTTTTCATCGGTGATGGCAAACGCGTGGTAGTGCACCAGCGGGAAAGACCCAAAAGGAAGCAGCCCGAGGAGCTTTTGCCACAGGTCTTGCGTCCCTTGGCGCCCTTCGACGACGGGCTCGGTCGTGGACAGCTGCTCGTTGAACACTTGCAGGCTGTCAGCCTTCATGTCCCACATCAGCTTGTACTCAAAGCCACCAATGTCGAGGAGCGCGCCCAGGCGAACGGGGTAGGGCACTGTGATGTCGACACTGACCATCCCCGAATCCAGCGTGTCCTTGGGATACAAAATGAGCGTGATCAGGTCCTTGAACTTCGCGTGGTCCAAAGGACTAGGTAGGAGCGGCTCACAGAGGCCATCGTGGAGCAGCAGCCTCTCACCTTTGGCGACTCCGAACAGGCCCTGAATGATCACTTGTTTGAAGAACATACCGCCATCCCGCACCGCGTTGGGAAGGTCATCCTATCCCACTCTGACGCACTTCGAAAGACGCTCGACCAGTGCACTCACCCCGATGCAGAACGAAAAAACGGCAAGGTTGCTGGGGGCTCCGAGAGGCACGGCAAAGGGCCGCCGGATCAGCAAACGACTAAGGCTACGTCCAACGGGCGTAGCCTTGTGTTTGCTCGAAAGACGCGCCGACCCGCACGGTCGTCAGCTGCCCTTTCGTTCGCGCACGGTCTTGATGCGTGCAGCCTTCCCGCGCAGTCCGCGCAAGTGGTAGAGCTTCGCGCGTCGGACGCTGCCGAAGGTCTTGACTTCGATCTCGGCAAGCTTCGGCGAATGCACGGGGAACACGCGCTCCACGCCGACGCCGTAAGAGATCTTGCGGACAGTGAACGTCTCGCGCGTACCGCCGCCCGAACGGCCGATGACGACGCCCTCGAACACCTGGATGCGCTCTTTGTCACCCTCTTTGATGTTGACATGCACACGCACCGTGTCTCCTGGGCGGAAGTCAGGCACGTTCTTGCGTTGACGATTCTCGATGTCTTTGATTACTGCGGTGATCATGAAGTGCTCCTCGCTCTCGAACTGGTCGGACCGTTTTGCTGATCCGACGCTGCGCTGTCAATGTTTTTTTGCCTACAGTCCCGCTTTTCGGGACCTCAGTCGTCGTTTTCAGAGGCCATTTCGGCGATCGCGACGAGATCAACCTCAGAGATCTCTGGACGGATCGCCTCGAAGAGGTCGGGGCGGTTCGTCTTGGTACGCAGAAGGCTCTTGCGATATCGCCAGGTCTCGATGCGCTGGTGGTCGCCGCTGCGCAGGACCTCGGGCACGAGGTGTCCCCTGAAATCGAATGGGCGCGTGTAGTGTGGGTGCTCGAGGAGCCTGGGATCCGAGAAGCTCTCGTTCTTCGCCGAGTCGACATTCCCGAGCACGCCAGGGAGAAGTCGACTCAGCGCGTCGAGCACCACGAGCGCACCGAGCTCGCCTCCCGTGAGGACAAAATCTCCGATGGAAATTTCCTCGTCGATGTAGTGGCTCAAGACGCGTTCGTCGACGCCTTCATAGTGGCCACAGAGCATCATCAAGTTTGGCTCTCGGGCGAGGCGCTCCGCGTCTCGCTGTCGAAAGGGTCTACCCTGCGGAGAGAGTAGGACGCGATGAGCACGGCCGGCGCGCGCCTCGACGAACTCGATGGCTCGAACGACGGGCTCGGGCTTCATGACCATCCCCGCGCCGCCGCCATACGGAGTGTCATCGGTGGTGCGGTGCTTGTCGGTCGTGTGCTCTCGGATGTCCACCAAAGTCACGTCGAGCCGCCTCGCGGCGATGGCCCGCCCTACGATTGAGCTCTCCAATGGAGACCGGAAGAAATCCGGGAAGAGCGTCAAGATGTGACACCGAAACGGCGTGGCTTCTGGAACCTGAGGGGATGAAAGATCGGACGGCATCAGCAAGTCTCAGGATTCTCTTGGAGCGACATGGACACAGGCAGCAACTACTCGATCTCGAAAGGGCGAACCTCGACGGTCTTCGCTTCGAAATTCACCTGCCCCACGAACGACTCCACGAAGGGGACCATGACCGCCTCTGCGATCGGTTCCTGTGGGTCTCGAGGGGTGGGCTGGTAGACGAGAATGTCGTGAGCGCCGTTGTTGAAGACTTCGACGAGGGTGCCCAGCGGTTCCCCAGCTTCAGTGACCACGGTGAGTCCGATGAGATCGTGGACGTAATATTCCACGCCCGCATCGAGAGCGGGCAGCGAGCTGCGCTCCACAAAGACCTCGAAGTTCGTCAGAGCCTCCGCCTTCTCCCGGCCGTCCACACCCTCGAGCGTGACGATCCAGAATCGGTCGGCTGGTTGAGCTTCGAGCAACTCGAAGCGCTTGCGAGGGGCCGCTGGACCGACCAGGAAGAGCACCTTGGTCCACTCCAGGGCGTCGCTGCCCGCAAACTCTGGGAAAAGGCGCAGCCGGCCACGCACTCCGTGAGGCTTACCGATCTTACCGATGAGCACGAAGTCGAGCGTTGAACCTTGGGTGTTCTTCATGGCCAAACCGAATAGGCGCGACGAGACTGCAGTGTACCCGGCCTACTCGATGATCTCGAGCACCGCTCGCTTGCGCAGTTTGGTCGAAGCGGCGTTGAGGATGGTGCGGATAGCGTGCGCAGTGCGGCCCTGCTTCCCGATGACCTTTCCGAGGTCTTCCTTGGCGACCTTCAACTCGATGACGGACGTCTGGGCACCCTTGACCTCCTCGACATGCACTTCATCGGGGTTATCGACCAGAGCTTTTGCGATGAACTCGACGAGTTCCTTCATTGGAGGTCTCCATGAGCGAGATGCAGTCGTTCCGCCGGTTTCGAGAGATCACGGGCGGAAGACATGTGCTGCAGCAGGTGTGAGTCTGTGGATATCGGCTCTCGTCGATGACGAGGTGCGGTAGAAAAGCATCAAGGCACGAAGGCTACCTTGGTTTCGAGGAGGTGAACAGAGGTCTCGCAAATGAGAACCTTCTGCGGACCAACAGACGGCTCTGTGTTACGCCGCAGCACCCCTAAAGGACTCGCCCAAAACGCACAAAACGCGCCACCAGGCCTTCCGCCCGACGCCGTTCTTACCATCGATCTCGCCCAGCATTACTCCAGGTGGCCGCCCTGCGGACCAGCGCAGCAACAGCAAGTTTCTTACTGGGCTCTCTTGGCGTTGGTGACCAAGGTCGCCACCGTATCGCTCATCAAGGCACCGCTGGTGAGCCAGTGGTCGATTCGGTCGATCTTCAGCTCGACGATCGCCGGGTTGGCGATCGGGTTGTACGTGCCGACGACTTCGATGAAACGACCGTCGCGCTTGTTTCGCCCATCCGCCGCGACAACGCGGTAGAAGGGGTGTTTCTTTGTCCCGTGTCTTTGTAGTCTCAACCTGACAGCCATTTGTCCTCCGTCCCTCGTTATCTCAGCGATGCTCTCGAATACTTTCTCGGTTCCTGTCGACGAGAGCCACGCTGGAAGACGGCGTGTACTCTGTGACTCGGACTCGCGCGAGCGGAAATCCGTCGACGGTGCTTCCCACCACACACTCATTCTTCAGAGGAACGAGGCGCACGAAAAAAGCTGCGCAAAAATAGGGATCGAGGTGGGTCTTGTCAACAAAGTTCGTCGGTCCAGCCTTTGGAGCGCACGATCGTCCAAAGGCGCACCCCGAGCCAACTCTGGTTGCCCCTGCACAAAGCCACGGGCAGCCGCCAGCACTTGGACTCAATAGTTGTACGCCAAGGCCAGCCCGAAGATGTCGAAGGACGTCTCGTAAACCCCGTTCCCTACGGGCTGCCCGGGGGGCGTGCCCAGATTCGGGCACGCTGCCGTGCTGGTGTAAGGCTCGGTGCACAGCGAGAGGGGGATGTTCGCCCGAACCTCCGAGTTGCTCACCTTGCGGTCGGCTTGGAAGATGTGCTCGTAACCGAGCTCGACCTCCAGGCCATAAGGAAGATGAAACGACGAGCCGACGCCGACACCCAGTCGGTTGTAGGAATAGACGTCGAGGTTGGTCGTCTCCTCTGGCACGGCTCCAGTCTCGACGAACGTGCCGAGGTTCGCAGTCCACCAATCGAAGACGTGGATGCTGCCGCCCAGACGAACTCCATAGACGTCCTTCCAATTCTTGGGGAGCACCACCGCGCCAATGGGGGTCACGCTGCCTGGCTCCCCAAACCCACCAGGGATCTCCAGGCGCACGATGTCGTTCTGTGACCAAGATTCAAAGCCCCCGTCGAGCTCCACATCGAAAAGTGGCTCATCGTTTACGAGGTAGGTCCAGCGGGCGCCGAGGCGGGCGATCCAGGGCAGGGTGGTCTCGAGGCTCACCGAGTTGTCCGAGAGCGTGGCGAGGTCAGCGGGGATGGCGTCCGTGAACTCGATCTGCAGCTCCCCCTTCGCGTCGAACGACGAGGCGGTCTGCACCGAAAGGGCAAACTCGAGCTCGGGCAGCGCGTCCCAGGCCACCGCGAGGATCGCGCCAGGGGCCCAGCCCGTCGCGTCCATGGTCATCGGCAGGTCGAAGGACTGTGAGTAGAAATCACTCGCTTCGCCGGTGTAGGCTTTGCTCGTCGCGTCGTCTTGAATCACCGTCACGTTGGCGTCGAGGGCTTGGCTGAAGATGATGTCGAGCTTGCCCATCAAAAACGTCGCGCCGAATCGCACTGGACCGACCTGATAGCCCGCACCAGCTCCGAGCCACATCACGGCGAGGTCTTGTCGAATCATCGAGAATCTCTGAGCGCCATCCTTTTCGAACTCGGAGACGCCGACGCCAGGAGGGCCGTAGACGCCTGCAGCCACGCCCCAGTCTTCTCCGCCATAGCCGACGAAGAGCATAGGCGCAGCGAACCCGAGGGGCGTGCACAGGGCCCCCTCCTCGCAGGTGCGACTGACGGTGTGGAAGGGGGTGTTGTAGCGGTCGCCCCAGGCCAGGGAGATCTCGCCCGTGGTCGGATCGGGTTGAATACGGCGGTCGAGCCCATCCCTGGTGTAGTCGGCCTGCACGAAGCTGAAGTTCGAGCCGAGCAGTACGGCGAGACCTTTGAGCTTGGCCAGGTTTGCGGGGTTGAAATAGAGCGCACTGGCGTCGTCAACAGAG
>PFUG01000027.1 GCA_002789955.1 Deltaproteobacteria bacterium CG_4_9_14_3_um_filter_63_12
CTCCTTGCAGCCAAATAAACATGGAGATTCATGACGGTTTACACTAGTGCTCCTCGGTGCAGCTCGGTGAGCCCAGTCCCGTTGGCTCATACGGTTTGTCGTCGATATTGCTTCGATCTTATCGCAGAGCTGATGGGGTCCGTGCCGGAACTTTTCCCATGTGAGAAACATCCAGTGCCTCCAGACGGCCACGCACAACTCTCCCGGTTTGCGCCTACGCCCTTCTCCTGAACCGCCGCAGGCCTGAGGCCATAGGGCCTCAGGCCCTCAGGCCTCAGGCCTTGGGGCCTCAGGCCTAGTGTCTGACCTGCTCTTTCCTGCTGGGACGGGAAGCGCAGCTTTGTTTCTTAGGAGTCGCAGAGGGCGGCCGAGGCGCAGAGAGTTTGAGCTAAGGAGCAGTCTTGTCGTGGGCTCTTGCTGCGTTGAGTGGGGCTTGTCGGTCGTCTGTCCGAAGTGGGCGTCGGGGTCCCAGGGTACGGGCGGGGGCCCGAGTAAGCCCCAAGCGCCGGACAACAGCCTCCCCTCACCCGCAGAAGTGGGAGAGGGGCCGCCGTCCCCGAGCGGGGCCGTCCCCAAGCGGTTTTCGCAGACCCACCCCCAACGACCTTACTCACCACAGACCCATCATTACTCACCAAGACACTAATCACCAAACCCACACCTCACAAATTCTTACATAAGGAATGAATCCCCACTCTCACACAAGAACTCGCGGGCTCGAGGATTGAGAGCGTTCGATGTAGGTGCGAACTCCCAACGGCGACAAACGGACCGTCGCGGACAACCCCTGTCCATTTCGTAGGATTGGGCTTGTGCGTTGATCTCCATTCAGACTAGAGTCGCCCATCAATCTCTAAGTCAGCGGTACATTTGGTCTCGCGATAGCGACGCTCGAGACAGATGGCGCGAAGGGGGAAACAGACACGGGATTCGGCCTTAACATGCTGGTGGGCAAGGAGTGGTGGGTCAGCGAGGAAGCAGGGATCGGCGTTGCTGGCCAGCTGATGTACACGAGCGTTCCCACCAAGGCCGAGAACTTGAGCACAGTCGCCTTCAATGTGCTCTTCAGCGTGACCTACAACTGACGGGGCGACGAGGCCACCCGGCAGGGTTGGTGCTCAACACCAACACCTTCTACATCGTGCGCGGGAATCGGATGGAGGGGATTGGGTCGGTCTCTGGCGTGAAGTGATGGTGCTCTGAGACCACACTTTCGGGGGCTTGCCCGAACCTAGAGCACCACCACTAGGCGCTCGGAGCCCCAGTCTCGTCACTGGTGGGTAGGACTGGGCTCTCGAAAAAGCTAGCGGTTGGACGCTTTTCGACGTCGTGGGTTTGGGCGGTTGGACGCGGCTCCACGTCGTGGGCTCGGGCGGTTGGACGCGCGACCAGCGCTCGGCGCTGGGCTACTTGCTGGGACCGGGCCCTTCAGGGCGGATGCTCCAGGTTATGGGCGCCGTCGCGACTCGAGTAGCCTCACGCCTGGGCGTTCACGAGCCGGCCCTGAAAGGGCCGACCATCCCAGCCCAGGGCAACGCCCTGGGGCGTCGCCCGAGGTTCGACAGGTTCTGTTGGAGGTCCGAGAGGTTCGGTCGGAAGCCCGACAGGTTCTGTTGGAGGTCCGAGAGGTTCGGTCTGATGTCCGACAGGTTCGGTTTGTGGTCCGACGGGTTCGGTTTGAGGTCCGACGGGTACGGTTTGAGGTCCGACGGGTTCGGTTGGAGGTCCGACGGATTCGGTTGGAGGTCCGACAGGTTCTGTTGGAGGTCCGACAGGTTCGGTCGGAGGTCCGACAGGTTCGGTCGGAGGTCCGACGGATTCGGTTTGAGGTCCGACAGGTTCAGTTTGAGGTTTGACAGGTTCGGTTGGAGGTGCGACAGGTTGGAGGTTCCAACTTGGGCGCTGTCAAAACTGAGCCCACTTTGCTCGCCCAACGGGTCCCCCATCAGCGGCGCAGGATCTGTCGATGTCAGAGAGCTCGGGGGAACCTCGCCGGACACGATCGCTCTTTCACCTGATGGCGAACCTCGTCGGTGACCTCGAAACTCAGGGGCTCTGGGGCCGGACCGACAACAACAGCAGTCCCACTTCCCAGCTCCAGCAGCCGCTCGCTCTGGAGATTGTATGTACTGATGCTTGGAGTTGCTGAAGCTCGACTGGATGCTCCACGAGATACTCGATGAAGTTCTCGAACGCGGACCGAAGCTGTCCGTTGCTGCGCCTTTTTGTCCCTGGACGAAGAAGTTGACAAGTCGCGACCCGACCCCTCCGTGTTCCTGCTCCTGGTGCCCAACCTCGCCGATGGGAGTCGCCAAACTGGGTTCGACGATCGAAAAGTGGTGGCGGCCCACGAAGTCGAGTTCGATCGCCCCACGCTCTGGCATCGAGGTGAGCGCTCGCCTCCTCACTCGCCATGGCGCTTGGTTTCCTTTGGCTTGAACCCTATGGGGGGGTCGCCTTTCGTCGGGGGCAATACAATTCGATGGAATGGGTGCTGGAGGAGGACTCGGCGTGAGACCACGGGAACCCTCTTTCCGCGCCTATTTGCCAGAGCCAAACGCAAGTTCTAGTGTGCCGGTTCAGCTCGCCCTGGCCCACTTTGCCAGGACGATGCGGCGGTCGTCGGACGGTCGCCAATTGCTCCCCACATTACCGCGTTAAGTGCCTTGGGGCGCCTGTGCAAGAGCGACCGATACGGGACGCTCGACCACGGCTTCGCTGTACAAGCTCCCAAGACCCAAGCTTGGACGGAGACACGTGCGATGACTGAGTTCCACTATGAGCCTCTCTTTCAGCACACCCACCACAATGATGTGGACTTCGTGCACATCACCTCGGACTTTGTCGAGACCATTGATTTGGGCGGCGAGAGCTTTTTGAAGATCGACCCGGCGGGTCTGAGTTTGCTGGCGAGCACGGCGTTGCGCGAGGTCTCGCACAAGCTGCGGCCCAAACATCTGGAGAAACTGGCGTCGATCCTGGCCGATCCGGAGGCCTCGGCGAACGACCGGGTGGTGACGCAGGTCTTGCTGCGCAACGCGGTCATCGCGGCGGAGGGCGTCTTTCCGAGCTGTCAGGACACTGGCACGGCGGCCATCATGGGCAAGCGCGGCGACCACGTGCTCGTGACGGGGGACGACGCAGAGGCTTTGTCCAAGGGGGTCTACGAGATCTACCGCGACGACAACCTGCGTTACTCCCAGGTCGCGCCGCTGACGATGTACGACGAGAAGAACACGGGGACGAACTTGCCGGCGCAGATCGACCTGTTCGCGACGAAGGGCTCGCGCTACGAGTTCCTGTTCGTGGCCAAGGGCGGCGGCTCGGCGAACAAGTTCTACTTGTACCAAGAGACCAAAGCGCTGCTGCGGCCCGAGGTGCTGACGGAGTGGATCTGGCAGAAGCTCCACACCCTTGGGACGGCGGCTTGCCCGCCCTATCACTTGGCCTTGGCCATCGGCGGGCTGAGCGCCGAGATGACGATGAAGACGACGAAGCTGGCGACGACCGGCTACTACGACGAGCTGCCCACGACGGGCGACGTGCACGGGCGGGCATTCAGGGACTTGGAGCTGGAGGCGCAGGTCCTCGAACTGACACGCAAGACGGGCATCGGCGCGCAGTTTGGTGGGAAGTACTTCTGCCATGACGTGCGGGTGATCCGGTTGCCGCGTCACGGAGCGTCTTGTCCGGTCGGGATGGGCGTGTCGTGCAGCGCGGACCGCAACGTGCTGGCTCGCATCGACAAGGACGGTCTGTGGCTGGAGCGCTTGGAGGAGAACCCGATCCGTTTCCTGCCGCCATTCAAGCACGGCGAGGGTGCGGCGCCGGTGAGCATCGACCTGAACCAGCCGATGGCGGCGATCACGGCCGAGTTGACCAAGCATCCGGTGGGCACCGTGCTGCATCTCAATGGCCCGATGATCGTGGGCCGGGACATTGCGCACGCCAAGCTCTTCGAGCGCTTGGAGGCGACCGGGGAGTTGCCCGAGTACTTGAAGGAGCACCCGATCTACTACGCCGGTCCTGCCAAGACGCCAGCGGGACATCCCTCAGGGTCCTTCGGTCCGACGACGGCGCAGCGCATGGATCCCTACGTGCCAGTCTTCCAGGCCCAAGGGGCATCGCTGGTGATGTTGGCCAAGGGGAATCGTTCTCCGATAGTGGCGGAGTCGTGCAAGGCCAACGGCGGGTTCTACCTGGGTTCGTTGGGTGGACCGGCCGCACAGCTGGGCAAGGAGTGCATCCGCAAGGTGGAGGTGCTCGACTACCCGGAGCTCGGCATGGAGGCGGTCTATCTCATCCAGGTCGAGAACTTCCCGGCCTTCGTGATGACGGACGACAAGGGCAACGACTTCTTCGCGAAGTTCAGAAATCCAGCCCCGTTCAAAAGTTGAGCTTCATCGCCAGCCCTGGTCCGTGTTATCACGGAGCATGCGTAGGCACCGAGCAGCCTCG
>PFUG01000361.1 GCA_002789955.1 Deltaproteobacteria bacterium CG_4_9_14_3_um_filter_63_12
AACTCGACCGAAACACTACTGTGTAGTGAAGGCTCTCGCCGGCTCCATGTTCGCTGCTCTTGTCGCGGGAACGTATGCGCCGATCAGGCAAAACGCCACGGCGGCAAACAACGCGATCAACAATAGGCTGCCGTCGAAGATGAAGAACGACTCAGGCTTGAAGGGGAAGTCAGGGACGTAGCGGGCCGATAAGTAGTCTACGAGCGCGGCCGCCGCCGCTCCAACCGTAATACCCAGAACCCCTCCCACCAGGCCAAGCAGCGTCGCCTCGCCGAGAATCATCACCCGAATATCCCCGCGGCTCGCTCCGACCGCCCGCAGGATCCCAATCTCTCGCCGCCGCTCGGCGATGATCATGAGGAACGTGTGCGCGATGTTGATCGCGCTCACCGTCACAATCAGCAAGCTGATCATCGTGAAGATCAACGTCACGATGGTGATCACCAGACCGAGGCGTTCGGCTTGCGCATGCTTGGAGTCCAACTCGTAGCCCGCAGCCTTCACCGCCAACGTGATGCCAGCCACGGCGTCGTTGTTCCGAGCCACAAGAATCACGCTGTGGTACTCGTCCCGCATCTCCTCGCCGGTAAATCGAGCGTTGAAGCGCTTCACATACTGAATCGGGATCGTGAAACCCACGCTGATCGCCTTGCTCGAAAACCCGACGGCTCGCACGCGGCGAGTGATCGGTTCCCCCTGTGCGGACTCGCCTAAGTAGCTCTTCCCGAGCATCACCTCGAAGGTGAAGCCGACGATCGCGTCTTCGGTGAGCTTGGGGAGCTGCGCGCCCTCCCCCGACGACAGCGCGGTCGTCAGGCTCGAGTTGTAGACCGCGAGGAGCTGCGGATTGGCGATGGCCGGGATGGGCATCTCGCACATCCGCGTATCCTCGGCGCAATAGGTCAGCCCAGTACAAGGGTTGAACTGCTCTGCTACCTGCGGATTGCAGGGCATCTTCTCACAACGCCCGTCGAGACAACGTCGCCCTTCTGGGCAGCCCACCACCTCACCGATCCCTTCGCCCTCACAGCTGAACTCGGCCTCCCAGTCACGAAACTCATCGCCAAATTCGAGCTCATCACGGACGATCTCCGGTGGGACGCCGTCCGCGATCACCTCCGCCCGGAAGTTCTTGCCGAGTATCGCTTTGCCGCCTGTCGCCCAGGCCGGGAAAGTGAACTTCATTTTGGGATAGACGCCGACCACGCCATCGATGTTGGCCAGCTCGTCCACGGCACGACTGTCCAGTCGCGCGACGGAGGCCTGCGTCACCGCCAGATCGAAGGAGCGCGGGACAACCTCGATCTGCTTGATGATGAAGATCCGCTCCAAGACGACGGTCCGCACGCCCTCGCCCAGGGCGACGAAGAAGACAAACGTTGAAACGCCCACCACCAAACCAATGCTCGAAAACATCAAGTTCTTGCGGTTGCGGACCAGGTTTTGCCAAACCAGCTTCAGGAGCTTCATATGGCTGTGGGCTCTACGGCGAAAGAGAAAGCGCGCTAGAGAGGTGCACTTGGCGGGGTTTCTGCAGTCATGTCAAGTCGGGGTGGCTTTCGACCTCGCCCGGATCGAATCTGCGGAGCTCTTGGGTCTTGTCCGACTTGATCACTCCATCCTCGATGCGGATGACTCGGCTGCAGCGATCGCTGACACTGTTGTCGTGTGTGACCAGGATGATGGTGATTCCGTCGTCCTCGTTGAGGGTGTGGAAAAGGGACAGAATCTGCCTCCCTGTGCCTTGATCAAGGCTTCCTGTCGGCTCGTCACACAGGATGATCGAGGGCCGGTTGAAGAGCGCCCGAGCGATCGACACGCGCTGGCGCTGCCCACCGCTGAGCTCGGTCGGGTGTTCGTTGGTCTTGTCTGAGAGCCCCACCATCTCGAGCAGAGCTTCGGCGCGCTGGTGGGCCTTGGACATGCCACGGGAGGAAAAATAGGCCGGCACCATCACGTTCTCCACGCAGGTGATGTGCGGCAGGAGATTGAACGCTTGGAACACGAACCCCATAGTCTCGTTACGAAGGTGGCTCAGCTTGCGGTCGCTGAGCGCGAGGAGATCCCGGCCATCTACCTCTACTTTGCCCTCAAAGACGCGATCAAGCCCGCCGATGATGTTGAGGAGCGTTGTCTTGCCGCTCCCGCTCGTGCCGTTGATGGACACGATCTCGCCCTTCCGAATGTCGAGACTCACCCCCTTGAGGACGTGGTTGCGAGCCTTCCCGCGTCCGTACCACTTGTTGAGCCCTCGGATCTTGACGACCTCACTGTTCATCTGAGGTGTGCTCGCCACCGCGATCCCCGTTTCGAGAAGCTCCGATGTGCAGAGCGGTTGTGCAACATTCTTCACGGTTGAACTCACTTGAACTGCTTCGTCCCTTGGCACCAATTGTTGTGGGGTGCAAGAGGGGCGGTTCGAACGGGTCACTCTTCCTCTTGCACGGGCGTCATATAGATGCTGAGGTTGACGTCGAGGCCGCTTGGCGAGAGGAGCAGCACGAGCGACGTGCTGCGCAAGGGAGCAAGAAATCGATTGATCTGAAGCTTCACGACCTCGAGGCGAGCCGAGAGCACTGCGACCACCTCTGACATGTCGAGCGAAACGCCCCAGACCGGCCCAGACCCAAGGAGCTCCTTGGACACGTAGGGCGGAGTCGGTTGCTGCGGGCCCTTTCTCAAACGCTCGATCACCGCAGCGACCGTGTCCTTGCCAACACAAGCGCCCAATACCCCGTGGGCATAGGCCAATCGCAGCACCGCTTTGCGCTGATTCTTGATGGTCACCACCATCACGCCTTCCCGGTCTTCGATCTCCACTTGCCCCTTGGGAAGAAGGCTGCTGACCGCGTTGACCTTGGAGAAATAGGAGTCGGCCTTCGTTGCGTCCTTGAAGGGCAGAAACACCGCCCCTCTGAGCCCTTGGATGACGTCGACGTTCTCGGCCGCACCCTTGAGCGCGCTCTCCTCCACCGAGAACAGGCCGATCAGGGCTTGCCCAGACAAATTGTAGAGCACGTCGTCCTCGAAATTCATCAGGAAACGGACGCTCAGCTTTCCCTTGATGTCCTCCCATGCCTTTGCCCCATTCTCGCCATAAAGCAGGGAGATGACCTGCTGTTCCAGGACTTCTGGAGCGAAAGTCAGGCGGCCCAGCCCGGAAATATCGGCCGGGACCAATTCGAGCAACGCCTTGGGGTCGTCGACCCCGGGCGTAGTCGCCAACCGCAGAGTGGCTAGACTCTCTTCCGACACGACGACAAATGTACGCAAGGAGAGCTCCTCTTCGCTCGCTTGCACCGCCACGCCAACCCCCTGCAATTCGGTCAGGAGCCCGGTGAGCTGCTTCAACGTGTCGTGGTCGTCTGCCTTGGGCTTCTCCTTCTTTTTGTCGCCTTCCTTTTCGGCGCTCTCGTCGCTGGCGAGCATCCCCTCGAGCAACCCCTGTAGTGCTTCCCCTGGCCCGTAGAATAGAATGGGGCCGGCGCTTCCCATGTGCTCGAACACAGCCTTGAAAGACGCCCTGTTGCTCAGCGCGTTGCTCGGTTCGAGGGCCAACAACCTCTCGAGCGTCTGGGGCGACGGAGGGGAGCCTTTGATGAGGCGGTCCCCAGCGACGAGATAGGCAAACCCATCGACGTAGGCGACGGTCACAAGGTCCTTGCGCAGTACGTAGATGGTGCTGAAGGTCACGCCTTCGTGCACCTCTTCATGGACTCGCGGGCGCCCATATTCTTCGTTGATGAACTTGTCGAGGAACGACTCGAAGCGGCTCTGGTCCTCCACCTTGACGATGGCGAACCAGCCACCACCCAGCTTTCCGAAGGCCAATCCGTCGACGAGAGAGAAGCCGTTGGAGCGATAACTCTGTGCGTTGCCTGGATTGATCCCGTGATGGGCCTCGAGATCCTTGAAGATCCCTTCGAGCTGCTCAGGATCCATCAGGCGCCAGCGCTTTACGCGGTCCATCATCTGCACCAACGCCGCAACCGACGAAACGAACAGCGCCGCGTCCACGTCGCCGGGGATGCGCGCAGCGAGGACCTGAGCGGTCTCACCGGTGTTCGTCGGGAAGATGTCCGGAAGTGCTTGAGCGTTCGCGCGCTGTGCCTCGGACTCCTCTACACTCCCGCAGCGGCACCCAGGCTCACTGAGCGAGAGCAACAGGAGACAGAGGAGCAGTGCACCAGGGATGGCCTTGGTTCGGGCTCTCATGAGGCTCCGTCAATCGCGTCGTCGTTGCGAGCAGCCCCTCCACTGACCAACCCCGGGCTCGCGCGGCAGTTCGAGCCGCACTCCGCTGAGACTGGCCACTATCCGACCCTGCTTTACGCAACACGACCAAGAAAGGAAATGAAACCGTTGAATGGGAGGTTTGCCCCCTTCGAAAAGGCGTGGCCACGACAAACGCCGGGCTCTCGCGGGGGCCGACTATAGGGTTCGCGGGGCCGATTCGCAACTGACGGACCCATCCGAGGCCCACTTGCATTGACGTTGACCCTGTGCCAATGGTTCCCTCTGTCGACCCTGGTACAATCGAAGTCTCACCGCACTCATCGACGACCAGCGTTGGCTCATTGGCCATTTGCGTTTCGCATGCATCTCTGACCGACACACCTTGAACGACCTCCAAAAAGACCTCTTCGAGCTCCTCCCCGTCGGGTTTTGCACCCTGGATGCTGGGGCGAGGCTCGTGAGCGCCGACGAGGTCGCCGTCGACCTGCTCGGGCTGGAGGGTGAGGTCAAAGGCGCGCGCTTCTTGGACCTCCCCATCTGCCGTCGTGAGGTTGAGCTGCTCTTCTCGGAGCTCAAGGCGAAAGGCAGAGCCGTTGATATCGTGGTCCACCGAAACCAATACCAAGGTCAATCAGAGATTCGACTGTGGGTGACCGCGAAGCTCGATCGACCGAGCGGCCTCGCCGGACTCCTCATCCGCAGAGCACCGACGCCCCAATATCATCGGGAGGGCGTCTCCGCGCACTCCGACCCCCAAGAGCTCGTTCAGGTCTTCGAGTTCCTCGCTCCCTTGTTCGAGTCCTCTGGAGTTGGCCTGGCCATTCGCGATCCGACCCTCGCGGTGCTCTTCGAAACCCCAATCTGGGAAAACATCCGCTGCAACGCTCTGCGCGTCGAACGAGACGCCAGCAGCACGGGCTTTCGCAAGGGGGTCAGCCGCATCGCCGAGCGCACCGTGAGAACCGAGGACGGCGCTGTCTACGAGGCGATCGAATCCGAGTTCCATTCGGGCGTGGCGGACAACTTCCGAATTGGCGTCGCCTGGGATGCCACCGAGCTGTGGGAGGCCTATCAGACCATCAAGGAACAAGCCGAAGAGCTCGCGCGCCTCAACAAAGAAATACGGAGCCTGGCGAACAAGGACGGACTGACCGAGATCTTCAATCGGCGCTACCTCGAAGAGAGCATCGAGTCCGAGGTCGAACGCTCCAACCGCTATGACAGCGACCTCTCCGTGATCTTCTTCGATGTCGATGATTTCAAGGCCTATAACGACGCCTTTGGCCACGTCGCTGGGGACGCGGTGTTGCGTGCGATCACGCAGATAGTGTCGGGCCGAATCCGTCGTACGGACATCTTCGCCCGATATGGTGGCGAGGAGTTCGCGATTCTCTTGCCCGAGACGCCTCTGCGGCGCGCGGCAATAGTGGCCGAGGGGATCCGCAAGCAGATCGCCGGCGCCGGCTGGCCAAACCGTGGAGTGACCGTCAGCCTCGGTGTCGCGACCCGCAAGAACGGCGACACCCCTTTGAAATTCTTGGAGCGTGTCGACAAGGCGATGTACGCCGCCAAGCGCTCCGGGCGCGACCAGCTCTTCATCGTCAACCCAGACGGCCAGATGCGGGCGTCAAAGGGCTGAGGCCCGCGCTCGGTGAGCCTCTACCCCGTCCGCAGACCGAGCTTCACCGAATCGTCGCCGAAGAGCCGGTTGGCTTCGGTGATGAACTCGTCGGTCGGCGCGATCCTGAACTCCTCGGGGAGCCGCAGAGTCGCTCTGCCGGCGGCGGAGAAGAGCAGCCGCAGGTACGTCTTGCAGTCGCCGGGGTGGGCGCGCAGGAGACCGGCGAGCAGGTCGAGATCGCCCTTCTCTGAGTGGTCGCAGCGAACCTCGACGAGGACGTGGCCGACCTTCTCGGCCCGCACCTCAGTGAGCATGACGACCTCTTCCGTGCGGATGCGATGGGTGCGTGCCGCCTCCTCGCCCTCGATCGACACTCGCCCGCGAAAAAGCAGGGGCTCGCCGCTCTTGATGATCTCCTCGTACTCGCCGAAGACACGGGTGAAGCAGACCGCCTCGAGCTGGCCCATCTTGTCTTCGAGCGTGATGAACGCCATGCGCCCGCCGCTCTTGACCGGCCGCTCGCGGATCGCCGCAACGATCCCGGCCAGCGCGACCTCCGCGCCGTGCGAGAGCTGCGTGATTGAGGCGCTGGTGTCGCTGGCGTACAGAGAGAGCTCACTGGCGTAGCGGTCCAGTGGGTGGCCAGTCACGTAGAAGCCGAGCGTCTCTCGTTCGAGCTGGAGCAGAACTTTGTCGTTCCAAGGCTGTACGGACGGATAGTTCTCTGGTGCGTCTGGATCCAAGGACGGACCGCTGGCGGCCGCGAACATGTCGAAGAGTGAGGTCTGACCCGCGTCGCGATCGGCCCTCGCCTTTTGCCCGCGATCGATGGCGGTGGGAATGACCTCGTAGGTCTGGGCGCGGACCGTCGTGCTCTGGCGAATGTTCTCGACCTTGGTCGACCAGGCGCTGTCGAACGCGCCGCATTTCACCAACGCCTCGATGACTCGCCGGTTCACTTTGCGCAGGTCGACTCGCTCGCAGAAGTCGAACATCCCGCCAAACGGCCCATCCTTGCGCACCTCGATGATCGACTCGATGGCGCCGGCACCGACCCCTTTGACCGCTCCGAGGCCGAAGCGGATCTTGCCGTGCGAAACGGAGAAGTCGAGCTGCGACTCGTTCACGTCCGGCGGCAAGACCTTGATTCCACTGCTGCGGGCGTCGCTGATGGTGCGCACGACCTTGTCGGTGTTCTCCCGGTCACAGGTCAGGGTCGCGGCGGTGAACTCGACGGGATAGTGGGCCTTGAGGTAGGCCGTCTGATAGGAGATCAGGGCGTAGGCCGCGCTGTGGCTCTTGTTGAAGCCATAGCCAGCAAAGAACTCGATGAGGTCGAAGATCTCTCCGGCCTTGTCAGGGTCGATGCCTTTGCTCTTCGAGCCCTCGACGAAGATGCTGCGCTGTTTGGCCATTTCCGCGGGCTTCTTCTTGCCCATGGCACGGCGCATGATGTCGGCGCCGCCCAACGAGTAGCCCGCTAGGACCTGGGCGATCTGCATCACCTGCTCTTGGTAGACGATGACGCCGTAGGTCTCGGACAGGATCGACTCGGTCACGGGGTGGGGGTAGATGACCACCGCCTCCCCGTGCTTGCGCTTGACGAAATCGTCGACCATGCCCGAGCCGAGGGGCCCTGGTCGATAGAGCGCGACCGCAGCGATGATGTCCTCGAAGCAGTCGGGTTTGAGCTTGGCGAGCAGCTCGCGGAAGCCGCTGGACTCGAGCTGGAAGACGCCCGTGGTGCGCGCCTGGCACAGCAGATTGAAGACCTCGGCGTCATCCATGGGGATGGTCAACAGCTCGAACGGCGGCTGCCCTTTGGCGGCGCGGGTAGCGTTCACCAAACGGACCGCCTCGTTGATCACCGTGAGGGTCTTCAGTCCGAGGAAGTCGAACTTCACCAAGCCAGCCTCTTCGACCTCACCCTTGGCGTACTGGGTGATCAGCTCGTCGTTGGCTCCGCGGGCGATGGGGACATAGTCCCAGAGCGGCCCTTCACTGATGACGACGCCCGCGGCATGGATTCCCGTCTGTCGATAGAGCCCCTCGAGCTGCAGGGCGATATCGTAGATCTGTCCGACTTTGGCCTCTTCTGCGATCAGCGCCCGCAACTTTGGCTCTTGTTTTAGAGCGTCGGCGAGCGTGATACCGAGCTGATCGGGGACCATCTTGGCGATTCGATCGGTGTCGGCATAGCTCAGATTGAGGGTTCGGCCGACGTCGCGGATGCAAGCCCTCGCTTTTAGCGAGCCGTATGTGACGATCTGCCCGACGTTTCTCTGGCCGTACTTCTGGGTCACATAGTCGATGACCTCGCCTCTGCGGTTCATGCAGAAGTCGACGTCGAAGTCGGGCATGCTCACGCGTTCGGGGTTGAGGAAACGTTCGAAGAGCAGGCCGTATTGGATAGGGTTGATGTCCGTAATGCTGAGCGAGTAGGCCACCAAGGAGCCGGCGCCGCTGCCGCGGCCAGGCCCCACGGGGATGCCTTGCTCCTTGGACCAGTTGATGAAGTCCCAGACGATCAAAAAATAGCCGGGGAAATCCATCTGTCGGATGATCTGGATCTCTACGTCGAGGCGATCCCTGTATTCCTGCTCGTCGAGCGGGATACCCAACGCGGTCAGCTGCTTGAGGCGTGCTTCGAGCCCTTTCTTGGCGAGCACCTCGAAATAGAGGTGGATGCTCTCTTGCGGGTCCGTGACTTTGTGTTCGCTGACGAACTCTTTGGGCACCTTGTACTGCGGAAGGTAGACCTGGCCGAGTTGCAACTCGAAGTCCACCATCTCAGCGATGGCGAGGGTGTTCGAACAGGCCTCCGGGACCTCCGCGAAGGTCTCCCACATCTCGTCCGGAGATTTGAGGTAGAAGCCGTCGATTCCCGTGGACGTGGCCTGTTCGAACTCGACGGTCTTTTGCAGTTGGATGCACAGGAGAATGGCGTGCGCCGCGGCTTCTTTCCTGTCGAGGTAGTGGCAGTCGTTGGTGGCCACGAGAGGCAGTTGGAGTCGCTTGCCCAGCTCGATGAGGGCAGTGTTGACGAGCTTTTGTTCGGGGAAGCCGTTGTCGATAAGCTCGAGGTAGAAGTGGCGTTCCTCGAGTGCGTCTCGATAGCTCGCCGCAATGCGCTCGGCGACCTCGCGCTCCCCTTTGAGCAAGGCCCGCGGGATCTCCCCGCCGAGGTCCCCCGACAGGACGACCAACCCTTCGCGATGGGTATGAATCAGGTCCAAGTCTACGTAGGGCGTGTTCTGGTGGCAGCCGTCGAGGTAGGAGAACGAGCTCAGCTTCATCAGGTTGCGGTAGCCCACCTGGTTGCGCGCCAGCGCCGTGAGGTGAAAGCGGTTGGCCGAGGCCACGCGCTCGAGCGGCTCGTCGATGAGGTTGAGCTCGGTGCCGATGATCGGCTTGATTCCGGCGCCCTTGCAGGCTTTGTAGAAGTCCACGGTGCCGAACATGTTGCCATGATCGGTCATCGCGACCGCTGACATTCCCAGCTCGGCGACCCGTTTCACCAACGGTTTGATGCGGATGGCGCTGTCGAGAAGACTGTAGAGTGTGTGGACGTGCAGGTGGACGAAGGAGCGGCCCAAAGGATACCTCCGCAGCGGCGCTTTTGCTCTTGATGACTCGGTCGCTCACCCCCTCGTTGCACGTCCATGTGCAGGTCGACGAGGCCCCTTGGTGTTGGGCCGAATTGACAGCGAGCGAGGCCGGAGTGTACTCCGCCCGAAGCCGGAGCAAAAGGCCAATCCCGAGGAGACACATCTGCGTGGGCGGATTCTCCGAGTGTCGGATAAAGCCTGCGGGGCCAGGGGAGAGACGATGTCGGAACAAGGGGCCGAAAAGCGCGACGCGATCCAAGAGCCAGGTTGGCCCGCTCGTCGACTGAAGCGCTGGCCGATTGCCGTCGACTGGGAGCCCGAGGTCCTCAAGAAGCGCATCGGCCCCATCGGTTACCAAAAGGTGGTCGGAACGGTCCGCGCACTCTTCTCGGATCGAGCGCTGAGCTCGGTGCTGGAAGGCTTCCAGGACTATTGCTTTCAGCAGGGGGAGACGAGCAACGCCAACCCTCGCGACCGAGCCTTCTTCTACGACGTGTTGACTCACGATCTGACCTTCTTCGAGGGGGACAAGGGTCGTCCCATCGTCGACGACCTTCCCATCGATCCGAAGATCTACGATGCGTTGCCCCAGATGAAGGGCTCCCATCTGGACCTCTTCCGGGTGAAACGCCGCAGCGCGTTCGGCGGGCTGACGCTCGTCAGTTTACTGACAGGCGAGGAAGCCAAGGCAGGGACTCGACTGTTCAAGGGCCCACGGGTCGATGAGCGCGTCTTGGGACGCCTGGTCAAGATCGGTCGAGGGTTGTTCTTGGACGACCCGCACCTGAGCGTCAGCCCCCCCGTCGCGGAGGCCGTCGTGACCGCAGTCCTCGCCGAGCATGCAGCGCTCAGTGAGCGGCGGTCTGGGCTCAGCCTCAAAGGGCTCCTCAAAGTGGGCGGCTACCACTTGTACGAAGAGACCGTGGGCAGGGTTCTTGTCGAGCAGTTGACGAAGCAGTTGCCGAGCGACCTGCCGTTCGAGCCACAGGTGATTCGGCATCGACTCCGCACTGGGCGCGACGTTCCAGCGCTCGAATCCCTCGCGGGGGCCAAGGTGGTGGACACCGGTCCGGGCGGTAAACCCGCGATCATCGTCATCGATGCCTTCCCGAACACCAACCTGCCTCCGACGCTAAAGGAGGTCATGATCTCCATCGAGGAACGCGAGGTCATGACCATCAGCTTCTTGGGCGGAGCGGCGGCCGAGAAGCTCCGGTCGATCTGTGAGGCGATGCCTGCGAGTGCGCTGGAAGATCGCGAGAGCTTGAGCGTCTTGAGTGTGTACCGATCGCTGCGACACACGATCAAAGGCAGCTAAGCGTCAACTCGGCGAAACCCCACAGTATTCAAGCCGCGCTTGATCAGCTATTGCCTTTCTGTTAGCTTGCTCCGACCTGAGTGCTCCAAGTGCATACGTGGAGCCACTTCCGCGGCGATGGGACCCAACTGAGGCGCGAACATTTCGAGCTGCAACGGACGTAGAGGAGAGTGTGATGAGTTTGAAGAAAACTAGGTTCTTGTTGATTTTGTTGGCGATTGCCGGCTTGTCGTTTGTCTCGGCCTGCGATGATGGCGCGGGCAACGAGAACCTCACCGACACCACGACCACTGGCGACTCGTCGGACGACGCGACCATAGACACCCCCAACGACGTCACCACGCCCCCCGATACGACCGTCGAAGACACCATGGTCATTGGCGACCCCCTCCCGATCACCTGGCCGACCGCTCCCGCCGACTACACCGCCAACCTCTCGTCGTACATCAACACTCTGACGATCCCGGCCACCGACAAGGACGATGGTCCGGCTTGCTGCCGCGACTGGGGCAACATTTCCAGGGACTACATCCTCAACGGCACCAATCAGAACGACAACGCCTTCGCCAAACTCGCCGATGGCCTGAAGACCTTCTTCAATCTGCAAGAGACCCTCGACGCCCAGCTCGTCGATGGCAGCTTCGCGCTGATCTGGGATCACCAAGAGTTCAACGGCGAGACCACTGATGCCGACAACTTCGTGCTCGTTGGGCTCTTCGGCGCCTTCGCCAACGCCACCGACTTCACGACTGCTTCGGCCGGCACCGGCGAGTTCACCATCAGTGACACCTCCTTCAAGACTGGCACGGGCGAGCCTCTGATCTTCTTCAACCCCGCCGAGATGACGGCTGGCGCAATGGCTGCGGGCCCCTCGACGTTCTACCTCAACCTCCCGCTCGGTATCGTCACGTTGAGCTTGGCCGTCTCCGAGGCCCTCATCGAAGCCACCGCGACCGTTGGCGCCGATGGCGTCACCTACTCGACCGGAACCCTCTCGGGCTACATCGCCATCGCCGACGTCGTTGACGCCGTCAACCTCTACGTCAGCTCCCCGACCTGCACCTGCCTCGGCCTGCAAGGCCCCCTGTACACGCTGAATTCCGATGGCACCATCACCACGGCGTGCGTCACCGGCGCGGCCGACCTTTGCACGGCTGCCGATGAGAACATCTGCGTGACCTTGGCCTCGAAGGAGCCGGCTGGTGGTCTGCCCTTCTCCGTTTGCGACTACCTCCCCACGCTGTTGACGGGCCTCACCGACCTCGACCTCGATGGCAACTGCGCCACCGACCGTGACAACTGCGACTACGAAGGTCTCTCCGTCGGCTTCGGCTGGACCGCCGTCCCCGCGACGATCGTGCCCGCTCCCTAAACCGAACCTCGGTTCGAGACGGCGAAGGCGCTCGTGCAGACGAGCGCCTTCGTTCGTTCTTGCCTTCGTTACGGCGCCTGGGACTGAGCCTTCGCTGGGCCCGAAGGGCAGAGTTGGACATTGACAAGGGGTAAGCCAACCTGTATTTTTCGCCGGTCTATTCCATGAGTTCGCTGGAATATCGAGCCGTTAGAAAACTAACGGTGAGTCTCGGGCTGGGTTTCGGGCTCGGCAAATCCAGCGCTTCTTTCGAGATAATCAACGCTTCCGGCTCGTGCAAAAGATTATTCCCCCAACGGTACACCGATTGCAGTAACGGTACACCGATTGCAGTTGGGTAAGTCATGAGCACGAGCGTCTGGATCGCGAACAGTCCGAGCGGCACACAACGTCCGACTCGGTGATGAGGAGTGTGGGTATGGTAAAGGCATGGACGATCAAGTGGATCGCAGTGCTGCTCATCGTCGGGTGGCCCACGATGGTGTCAGCGCAAGAGGGAACCTCGACAGGTGCGCTCGCCGATGCCGACTCCGTCGATTCGGGCTCCGAGGCGAGCGTAAGCGCGGAGGCGGCGAGTGAGAACAGAGAGGATGCCCTGGATGCCTCCTCCGAAGAAGAGGAGAAGGACAGCAAAGGCTGGGGCGTCAACGCAAGCGCTGGTGTCTCGCTCGGCATGGGCGCCTTCGTCGCCGCCGAGTACGTCCGCAAGGTTCGCTCGGCGCTGAGCATTGGCTTCGGCGGCAACTACACGATCCCCGTCGTCGACGTGGATGTGAGTGTCTCGACCGGGTTCAACCAGAACCTCGCCAGAGGGGGTGGAAGCCAAGTCCCACAAGAGTTCCGCTGGTCGGACAGCGACCTCAGTCTGAGTCGGAGCATCTATGTGGTTCCCGTCGCGGACATCAACATCAGCGGCAGCCTCGGCTTCGCGATCCCGACGTCGACCTCTTCGCGAGCGGAGGGCTTCTACACCTCGATTCAGCCAGGGCTGAGCTTCAGCGGGAACGCCGGTCCCGTGGGACTGTCCTACTCCATCGGGTTCTACCGGAACTTCCACGAGTCAACGACGCCACTCTATGACCCCAACGAGCTCGACGTGATCTTCCGTCAGGACGGCGCTGAGTACGTCTCCTCGACTCAGGTTGCCGAGGGGGGTTACGTCAACGTGGCCATGGGTCTGACCAACAACTTCAACGTCAGCTACAAGTTCCTCGAGGACTTCAACTTCGGGTTGGGCTTCGGCTTTGGTGACACCTGGACTTACGACAACGGCACCATCACTGCGGATGACGAGTACACCTCGAGCTATGCAAAGCCGGGACGTGGACACGGTCAGTCGATGAACGGTTCCTTGAGCCTCTCCTACAAACCCTGGAAGTTTCTGGGTTTCTCGGCCTCGATGTCGAGCGGGCAGCCCTGGAAGACCGACGACAACGAAGGCTATCGATTCCCGTTCTTCGATTTCGAGTCGATGGCGAGCAACCGAACCAAGCTTCGAATCGGGATCAGTGGCAGCTACTAGCGGACCCATTTAGACAGTTCCGTCCAAAGCGGGGTGCATGATGTCGATTCAACAATGCCCAACGGGGCAATACGATAACGGTGTGATTCTTATGAAAACCTCCGAGACCAATTCGGTCGAAGGAAAGGGCAAGGAGCGGACAATGCAGAAGCGATTGTTGTTGTTCGTCCTTCTGAGCTTGTCGGTGTTTGCAATCGGTTGCGTCCAAGATATGGGCGACATTGACCGAACGCAGCCCAACAAACTCCGAAAGACGGTGTTCGAGGGTGAGTGGTACATGCGCCAGACCGTCACTGACGTGCCGGGAACTGGCAATATGATGTTCATTGGGTATGAGGGGAATACTGAGCGTGTACGGTTTGCGATCGAGGAGAACCTCTTGGTGGCCCATCGCGTTCACGAGGACGTGACGGGGATCGACACCTCGGTGGTCCCCACTCTCAACGGTGGCGGGTCGCTGGACTCGACCTACGACGAGAGCACCTTCGTCGGCGCCCCGGTGGCGGCCTTCCCGATCCAGAGCCACTTCGATGTGCAGCGCTCCTACAATTCCTCCACTGGAGAGCAGAGCAACGTTCTCTCGGAGAATTCCACGGATCGCCCTTGGAACGACCGGGAGTGGCTCCGCGTCAATTGGTCCAACAAAATCTTCAGCGCTGGCGCCGGCTTTACTGCGACGCTCAACGTGCTGTCGATGGGCACCGATTGGTACGCCAACGGCTCGGACGAGAACACCCCCCTCTATGTCGAGTGCAAAGACAAAGACGGCCAGTTCGTCGACTGTGACCCCGACAATCTCTCGCCGGACGACGACGTCGCCTACATCGAGCTGACCAACGAATTCGTCGTGGAGAGCGACTGGATCGAGTGCCTGCTCACCTTCGGCGTCGCCTATGTCTATGGTGCCGATTGCGGCCCTGAGACCATCCAGGTGACGACGAGCTTCATGAAGGTGGATCCCGTCGACGCCGCGAGTTACGAGCCGCGTCTCTACAACGACCGCGAATTCGACTGGTTCGGTTATTTCCGGACCGAGCGCTGCGCTTACGACCGCCTCTATGGTTGCCGTGACCAGACCACCGTCCAGCTCGCCAACCGTCACAACATCTGGAAGACCTGGTTCGAAGATGCCGATGGCGACCACCAATACACCGATGGCATCGATCGCCGCCTGCCTTACACCGAGCGCGACACTCGCCCCATCGCCTACTACCTCAGCGAGGTCTTCCCTGGCGACTTGATGGATGAAGCCCTCAAGATCGGCGACCAGTACAACGAAGCCTTCCAAAACGTCGTGCGCAACACGAAAGACCAAAACTTCAGCGGGCGGATGTTCTACGTCTGCGCCAACTCGGGCTCCGACGCCGAGAAGGCCGTGTTCGACGCCGCCGTCGCTGATGGAACCCTGGAAGACACCACAGTCTGGACTCGCCTGATGCAAGGCTACGACGACGGTGTTTGCCTGCGCCAGGGCAAATCCAAGCGTTTCGGCGACATGCGCTACAGCTACCTGGGCTGGATCGACAGTCCTCAGCAGCAAGGCCCCTTGGGCTATGGCCCAAGCTCGGTGGATCCCATCTCGGGCGAAACGGTTACGGGCACTGCCTACATCTATGGCGCCTCCATCGACACCTGGGCGCAGAGCGCCGTGGATCTCATGGAGATCATCAACGGCGAGATCGACGCTGAGGACTATGGCTACGGTGTGGACTTGGACGGTTACTTCGCCGACGCCGCTCAGAAGCTCCACATCCCCGAGACGGGCGAGGCTGCCGTCCCTGGCATCCTCTCCAACATGCCAACGGTCGATCGTGAGCGTTTCGAGCGCTTCAACGAGAATCTGTCCTCCGCCGTCGAGCGTCGGTTGGAGCCCAAGTTTGCAGAGGTCATGTCGATGGATCCCTCGCACTTGGTCCGCTTCACCGATCGCCACCGCGAGATCTGGGAGCGAATGAAGGGCACGCCTGTCGAGTCCGCCATGATCACTCCTGAGATCAAGGTTGGCTTGGGCGCTGGTGTCTTCAGCCCCGATGACCCGACGAACGAAGAGATGATCGAGGCGTTGAGCCCTCGCAAGACTGGTCTCGCTCCGGGCAATGGCTTCCACCCGAAGAGCACGGACCCACTGCGCGCCGATTACTGGGATCGTTTCGACAAGTTCGCGCGCAACAACATCTTCATGGCCGAGTTCATCGACGACAAACTCCTCGGCTTGGCCATGGAGCTGAAGGACAAGTTCAAGGACATTCAGGATCCGACCGAGCGTCGCCTCCGCATGTTCTACTACGTCCGCTCCTTCGTTTATAAGCATGTCACCGAGCACGAGGTCGGTCACACGGTGGGCCTGCGCCACAACTTCGAAGCCTCCACCGATGCCATGAGCTACAATCCCAAGTACTGGGAGATTCGCTTCGAGGGCGACACACTCCTCAAGAGCCAGCACCTCCCCTGCCCCGGCGTGCCGAGCCTCGAGCTGGGCGACCACCACTGCCCGAGCCGCGGTGTCATCACGCAAGACGACCAAAAGCGTATGCGTGAGTACTCATACTCCTCGACCATGGACTACGGCCGTGGTCAGACCGCGACCTCCAAGGGCATCGGCCTCTACGACCAAGCCGCTATCGCTTACGCCTACGGCGAGCTCGTTCATGTCTTCAAGGAAGGCTCTGAGCCGACGAAGTTCAAGTTGATCGTCGACGGAAACGGCGACCTTGTCGAGACCTCCGCCTTACACCCGAATGTTGTTGAAACGACCTCGGAGGTCATCACCGACTGGAGCGACGTTGAGCTGCTCGAATACGTATGCGGAGCGGGCCTGACAAACTGCAACGACGAATGCGTCGATCGGCAGTCCGACCCGGCTAACTGCGGTGCCTGTGGGACAACTTGTGACCCCGGTGAGGTCTGCGGAAAGGGTGTCTGTGTGTCCTCCTGCCAGGCTGGCTTGACGAGCTGCTCCTCTGGAAGTTGCATGGACCTGCTCAAGGACAGTGCAAATTGCGGAACGTGCGGGACTGCTTGTGCGCCTGGAGACGTCTGCGACGCGGGCGTTTGCGAGCTTGACCCGAATTTTGTCAATGGAGGCATGGACTACTGGCACTACACCGTACTGCCCCTCATGTTCCATGCCACGACCGACATGAACACCATGTACGATCGTGAGTACGTCTCCCTGAAGGACTACAACCCGGAGAGCCCCACTCGCACCCGCGTTCCCTACCGCTTCTGCTCAGACGAGCTGCGCGGTGCCAACCCCAACTGCCAAGTCTGGGACGACGGCGCGGATTACAACGAGATCGTCGACAACTACGCGGCCGACTACGAAGGTTACTACTTCGTGAACAGCTTCCGGCACGGCCGCGCGGGCTGGGGTCTGTGGTTGTGGCCCTATATCTCCAGACTCAACAGCCGCTACTTCAGCCCGATGGCAACGATGTACCAGCACTGGGTCGTCCGCGCCTCGAGCTGGGGTGCCACCTGGCAGCTCAACCCCTACGCCGGCGGTCTGCAGCAGGTTGGTGTCGAGGTAGGCCTTCGCACTCTGCTCAATGTCCTCGCCACCCCGCATCCAGGCACCTACGAGCTCGTCGACACCGATAATGACGGTGTGGACATGTATATGAACCTCAGCACCGAGTCAGACTACGAGGTGGAAGACGTCCCTGAAACCGAACTCCTGCGCCTCGACCCAGGCATGAAGGCGAAGCATCGCATCGCTCGATTTGACTACGACAGCGGCTACTACTACTTCTACAAGTACGAAATCATGAGCTCGTTCTTCGACCGCTACGCGGCGTTGATGGCGCTCACCAACCCGGAGTACAACGACATCGGTGTGGACGCCAACTCGGACATCACCGGCTACCTGATCCCCTACTACCTCCTCTACAGCTACGAGCTGAGCACCGTCTTCGGCGGAATCATGGCAGAGGACTGGTCGACCTTTGCACCAGTGCTCAACCTCCAGAAGGTCACCGCCGGGAGCACCATGCGAGACGCGGTCGAGTACAGAGATCCCCTCGCCCCCATCTCCAAGCGCGTCGCCTACACCGATCCCACCAAATACGCGCCGATCAACCCCTATCCTGGGTCCTACGGCAACTCGGGATTCACCGACCGTTACTACGCCGCGGTCTTCGGTCTCTCCTTCTTCCAGGTCCTCTACGACCAGTCCTTCAACCACGCCAGCAACGTCTTCATCATGAACGACGGCGGGTCAGGATTCGAGTTCGCCGACTCAGATGGCGATGGCATGTATGATGTCCAAGAGGGCAGCGAGGACTACAACGGCGACGGCCTGCCTGCCATGCTCGACCCAACCGAGGTCCCGCCGGCTGGACAGGAGAGCGCGCTGCCGACCTTCGTGACCTACGAGGACCCCTTCAACCACAAGGTCTACGCCGCCGTGAAGTACACCCAGACCAGCTCTCCGCTGTACTCGCCTGGCGTGGAGCTCATCGACCGTGCGAACCGCATCAAGGCCGCCTGGAAAAAGCCGAATTCTGACACTCCGAGTTGGGAGGTCCAGAACGCCCGTGAAGACATTGAGAACGTCATGTTGATCAATCAAGTCTTCGGCTACACAGGCAAACTCTGATGTAGGCCCGTGTTGGAAACGCCCCGCTGCCATCATGGCAGCGGGGCGTTTCTCTTTGGGTGTGGCTCTCCGGCGGAGCTGAAGGCAAAACCGGGCTCTGCCCGCACACGTGTGAGGCGAGGTCCGCCAAAGGTATGATAAGCCTTCGTCAGCAGAGACTTCTCCTCAAAGACCAGAACCTCGGTTGCTGCAAGAAAGAAGAAGGCAAAAGGGGGTCCGGGGGACAATGGCCCCCGGCGGG